>CAMWXE010000026.1 GCA_947178145.1 uncultured Lachnospiraceae bacterium
ATAGCGTGCTGACTTTGATAATAAAATATATTATATAAATGAATTAGATTCCGTAATGCTTGTCTTTTGGTCTTTGGTTTCTTTGGTTCGGAATAGTGTGGTGCTGGCGGTCTATCTCTTGTTTCGGTTGCTTGCTTCTTTACCGTACATGAGCATTGGATGAAGGGTTACTGTTCACGTTACTGCTCACAGGATATTCCAAAAATTATTTCAAATAACAGTTTACTTAATCTGCAAGATTATGTATAATTATATACTATAGCGGTTCAGCCACACTCGTTGACTGAACGGGGAACTGTGCAAAACAAGCTAAAATACATAGGCTGTTCTTATACAATTCCTAAGATATAAATCAGATTTGAAAGGATAAGAGTGAACATCATGATCGGTGCTGACGCAATCGTAAAATGTCTCGAGAATGAGGGTGTTACAACGGTATATGGTTATCCCGGAGTAGCGATTTGCCCATTTTATAACAGTATTCTCGACTCAGAAATCAGGACAATATTAGTTAGAACAGAGCAGAATGCTGCACATGCAGCGAGCGGAGAAGCCCGAGTCACCGGTAATGTGGGAGTGTGTGCTGTTACGAGCGGCCCGGGCGCGACCAACCTGATCACAGGTATCGCGACAGCGTTTGCGGACAGTATTCCCATGGTATGTATATCAGGACAGGTAAGAAGTGAGCTGATTGGAAGCGACGTATTTCAGGAGGCAGATATTACAGGAGCGGTAGAGTCTTTCGTCAAATACAGCTATCTCATCAAAAATGTGGATGACATTCCACGTGTGTTCAAGGAAGCGTTTCACATCGCAAATTCTGGCAGAAAAGGACCTGTATTGATCGATGTTCCGATTGATATACAGAATGCAGCTGTCAGGAATTTTAAATATCCAGAGACAGTCAATATTCGTGCATATAAACCAACTGTAAAAGGCAATGTGGTCCAGATCAAGAAGGTTATCAAAGAACTGGAAAAGGCCAAAAGACCGATTATCTGCGCAGGAGGCGGCGTACACCTGAGCGAGGCTGTTCCAGAGCTTCGCATGTTTGCAGACAAATACCGGATTCCGGTGGTGTCTACAATGATGGGAATCGGTGTCATGCGCACGAAAGATCCCATGTACTTTGGCATGGTTGGAAATAATGGAAAGGCCTATGCCAACCGCGCTATGAACGAGTCTGATCTCTTGATAATGGTAGGCGCAAGAGTCGCAGACAGGGCTGTCAGCCAGCCAGACTTGATTACTACCAACAAGATTTTGGTACATATTGATGTCGATCCCGCGGAGATTGGCAAGAATGTCGGACCTTCGATTCCGCTTGTGGGCGACGCAAGGCATATTTTTGAAGATATCATGAAAGAGGAATTCACCTGCGAACATGAGGAGTGGATTAAGACACTGGAAGGATATCGCGAGACAATGGTTCAAAAGAGAAATCCCAATCCTGCGTACGTTGATCCCGCAGCATTTATAACCATGCTTTCCAATGAGATGAAAGATGATGCCGTGTATGTTGCCGATGTCGGACAGAATCAAATCTGGAGCTGCAATTATCATATTGTGAGAAATGGGCGATTTCTCACATCGGGCGGAATGGGAACAATGGGTTATTCCATACCTGCTGCCATGGGAGTGAAGCGCGGCGATATGAATCGGCAAGTTGTCGCAGTGTGCGGCGATGGTTCCTTCCAGATGTCAATGATGGAGCTGGCAACAATTGTGCAGCATCACATTCCGGTTAAAATTATCGTGATTAAGAATAATTACCTTGGTATGGTGCGTGAATTTCAGCATTATACCTATAAGGATCACTATTCTGTTGTCGATATCAAGGATGGCACACCCGATCTTGAGAAACTTGCAGCTGCATATGATATTCCGTTTATCCGGGTGGAAAACATGTCACACGCACAGGAAAAGATAAGAACATTTCTGGCCGAGGACAACACAATGCTCATGGAATGTCTCGTAGACCCTATGGATTTAGTGAAGTAAGGAGGTTCCATTTCATATGAAAAAAATATATTCTGTATTGGTAGAGAACAGAGCCGGTGTACTTTGCAAGGTCTCAGGTCTGTTCTCAAGAAGATGCTTTAATATTGACAGTCTTGCCGTTGGTGAGACAGACGATCCGGCTGTTTCCTGCATGACGATCGTAAGTTCGGGAAATCAGCGCACAATCGAACAGATTGAGAAGCAGCTGAACAAGAAGCTTGATGTCATCAAGGTAAAAACGTTTGACGAAAAGGACAGCATCAGCAGAGAGCTGATGTTGATTAAGGTAAAGTACAACCGGGGCACCCGGCGTGATATTATGGAAATCTGTGAGATTATGAAGGCCGATATTGTCGATATGTCAAACAACAACATGATCATACAGATCTGTGATATGCCGGAGCGGATTAAAGTTATGCTTGATATGCTCAAGTCAATTAGCATCGTGGAAGTGGCAAGAACGGGGACATTGGCTTTACCTAAATGTATTGACAATTAATATCAGAGTTGCTAAAATGATGTTTGGTTATTGATACAGTAATTTGTGATGCAGTTTAAGGGAGTGTAGCTTTATGCAGAATAGAGTATTTCAGCTTTTGGCTGATAACAATGCCGGCGTCTTGAGCCGTATATCAGGATTGTTCTCAAGGCGCGGCTATAATATTGAGAGTATTACAGCGGGTGTCACAGCAGATCCCCGCTACAGCCGCATAACGATCGTGACTTCAGGGGATGAGGAAATTCTTGACCAGATTGAAAAACAGGTTGCAAAGCTGATCGATGTCAGGGATATTCGCGAATTAAAGCCTGAGAAAAGCGTTTACAGAGAACTCTGCCTTATCAAGGTGAGATCAACGCCGGAAAAGCGGCAGGGCGTCATTGCAGTGGCGGATATTTTCAGGGCAAAGATTGTCGATGTCAATGTAGACAGCCTTATTGTTGAGCTCACTGGTAACCAGTCAAAGATCGAAGCATTTATCAATCTTCTTCAGGATTATGAAATTCTAGAGATTGCAAGGACAGGTATCGCCGGACTTGGGCGCGGTACGGATGAACTGGTAAATCTGGAGTAGGTGCTATTTTATTAAATTAATATATTAGGAGGATTTTAAAATGTCAGAAGCAAAGATTTATTATCAGGAGGACTGCAACCTTTCTTTGTTAGAGGGCAAGACAATCGCGGTGATCGGTTATGGCAGCCAGGGACATGCCCATGCACTGAATGCGAAGGAATCAGGCTGTAACGTTATCATTGGTCTCTATGAAGGCAGCAAGTCATGGGACAAGGCTGTAAAGCAGGGATTCGATGTATATACAGCGGCAGAGGCGGCTAAGAAGGCTGACATTATCATGATTTTGATTAACGATGAGCTGCAGGCAGATATGTACAAGAAAGACATTGAACCGAATCTGGAAGCGGGCAACATGCTCATGTTTGCACACGGATTCAACATTCATTTCGGATGTATCACACCGCCTAAGAATGTCGATGTCACGATGATCGCACCCAAGGGGCCTGGGCATACAGTGCGCTCTGAGTATCAGGCAGGCAAGGGTGTTCCATGTCTGGTGGCAGTAGAGCAGAATGCGACAGGAAAAGCGCTTGAGTTAGCACTTGCCTATGCGCTTGCAATCGGCGGAGCAAGAGCAGGTGTTCTCGAGACTACATTCAGAACAGAGACCGAGACGGACCTGTTCGGTGAGCAGGCAGTTCTCTGCGGCGGTGTATGTGCGCTGATGCAGGCAGGGTTTGAGACACTTGTTGAAGCTGGATATGATCCAAGAAATGCTTACTTTGAGTGTATCCACGAGATGAAACTTATCGTAGATTTGATCTATCAGTCAGGCTTTGCCGGAATGAGATACTCTATTTCCAATACAGCAGAGTACGGCGATTACATCACAGGACCTAAGCTGATCACAGAGGAGACAAAGAAGACAATGAAGAAGATTCTCTCTGATATCCAGGATGGTTCTTTTGCAAAGGAATTCCTGCTGGATATGTCTCCAGCTGGCCGCCAGGTGCACTTCAAGGCGATGAGAAAGCTTGCATCTGAGCATCCATCTGAAAAGATTGGTGAGGAAATCCGTAAACTTTATAGCTGGAACAACGAAGAGGACAAGTTTATCAACAACTAATCATAATACACAGAAGGTTGGGTTAATTTGTAAAAAAAGTTATTCAAAAGGGAGAAATCAGAAACATACGTTTCTTTTTCTCCCTTATTAAATTCATTTGTGCTATAATTAATATGATGAACTTATATTTGTGGAGGTATATGAAATGTATGCATATATAAAAGGTGAAATTGTCGATCTCTCAGATGACAATTTAGTATTAGAGTGTAATAATATCGGATACAATATTCGAATCCCGCTCAGTGTGGCGCAACGTCTGCCGGGAACCGGCGCTACAGTAAAGATCTATACCTACACAAGTGTACGCGAGGATGCTTTTCAGTTGTTTGGTTTTCTCTCAAAGGACGACTTGGAAATTTACAAAAAGCTGATTGCAGTAAATGGAATCGGCCCTAAGGGGGCGTTGAGTATTTTGTCGGCGATGAGCGCGGATGATCTTCGTTTTGCCATTCTTTCCGGAGATTCCAAAGCGATATCAAAAGCGCCGGGAATTGGCAACAAATCAGCCGAGCGGATTATTTTGGAATTGCGGGATAAGGTTCACCTTATGAGTGAGGCTGTATCGACGGAGTCGATATCAGCGGCAACAGATGCCAAGTCCAATTCCGCGGCCAGAAATGAGGCCTTGGAGGCGCTGACATCGCTGGGGTATTCCCCATCGGAGGCTTTGAAAGCTTTGCAGCAGCTCTCGATTACGGAAGATATGGACTCAGGAGTAATCTTAAAGCAGGCCTTGAAAATAATCAGTACAATATAAATGTTTTTGGAGGGTTCTATGGCAGCCAGAGTAATAGAGACAAAACTGTTGGACGAGGATGTCAAAATAGAAGGAAGTCTGCGTCCTCAGTCGTTAAAGGACTATATCGGACAAAAAAAAGCGAAGGAAATTCTAAGAATCTATATTGAAGCTGCAAAACAGAGAGAAGATTCTTTGGATCATGTCCTTTTTTATGGGCCTCCTGGTCTGGGAAAAACGACACTTGCTGGTATCATTGCAAATGAGATGGGGGTCCATATCAAAGTGACAAGCGGACCGGCCATTGAAAAACCTGGCGACATAGCCGCGATTTTAAATGGACTTCAGGAGGGGGATATTCTGTTCATCGACGAGATTCACCGACTGAACAGGCAGGTGGAGGAAGTACTTTATCCTGCGATGGAGGATTATGCGATTGATATCATGATCGGAAAAGGGACCTCTGCGCGGTCTGTGCGGCTTGATTTGCCCAGATTTACGCTGATTGGAGCCACGACGCGGGCCGGACTTCTGACGGCTCCGCTGAGAGACCGTTTTGGTGTCATTCAACATCTTGAATTTTACTCTGTTGAGGAATTGAAGCTGATCATCCAGCACTCCGCCCGTGTGCTGAATGTACAGATCGATGAGCAGGGAGCATTGGAGCTTGCCAGAAGAAGCCGTGGCACACCGCGTCTTGCAAATCGTATGCTGCGGAGGGTGCGTGATTTTGCACAGGTAAAATATGACGGCCGCATCACACTGGAGGCAGCGAACACAGCGCTTGACATATTGGATGTCGATAAGCTCGGACTGGATCAGACAGACCGTCTGATATTGATGACAATGATTGAACGCTTTAGCGGCGGACCGGTGGGGCTTGATACCTTGTCAGCGGCAATCGGTGAAGACAGTGGTACGATTGAGGACGTCTATGAGCCCTATCTGATCAAAAACGGTTTTATCACACGCACACCGCGCGGCAGAGTTGTGTCGGAGCTTACATACCGCCATTTCGGACTTGAAATGCCTGAATGATATTTGATATAATGTATAATAGTAACTGAAAACAGTTACATATCGTGAAGAGTAGACTGACATGCGGTTTGCAGTGGAGCTGGTATCGCATGACAGATGTTTACAGGAGAAAGGGGCAAGATTATGTCTGCCAAAACAGATACAGAAGTTATTATCGGTGGGAAGGTGCTGACTGTCAGCGGCAACGAAAGCGCTGAATATTTGCAGAGAGTGGCATCCTATATCAATAACAAAGTCAATGAGTATGCCAAGATGGATAGTTTTAAACGGCAGTCTGTCGACAAACAGAATATGCTGATCCAGTTAAATATTGCAGACGATTACTTTAAGGCCAAAAAGCAGATTGAATTGTTAGAACAGGAGCTGAAAGCAAAGGACAACGAATTGTATGATCTGAAACATGAGCTGATTGCCACACAAATCAAACTGGATAACACATCAAAATCCCTAAAAGAAGCAAATGAGAATTTGAATGAAAGCTCTAAGCAGATTATCCGTCTGGAGACGGAGTTGAAGGAATCCAAAAAGCATGAGTGAACGAAAAGTAGAATTGTTGGCACCAGCTGGTAATTTTGCGAGTTTCCGAGCTGCACTGAACGCCGGAGCTGACGCGGTATACCTTGGTGGAGAACAGTATGGCGCACGCGCATACGCGGATAATTTTTCATCGGAGGAGATTGTCGCTGCACTGCGTATTGCACACATTTTTGACCGAAGGATTTATCTGACAGTCAATACCCTTGTAAAAGAAAGTGAGTTCGAAAATCTGATACCGTATATCACGCCTTTGTATGAGGCAGGATTGGATGGCGTAATCGTTCAGGATATCGGTGTATTGCAATGTCTGCGTCAAAACTTTCCTGATCTGGAGCTGCACGCAAGTACTCAGATGACAATCACCGGTGTCTACGGGGCAAACTATCTGCGGAAGCTTGGTGTGTGCCGCATTGTCCCTGCGCGGGAGCTGTCGCTTGATGAAATCAGGGACATTAAGGCGAAAACCGATCTGGAAGTCGAGTGCTTTATCCACGGTGCTATGTGCTATGCCTATTCCGGGCAGTGTCTTTTCAGCTCTATTTTGGGAGGAAGAAGCGGAAATCGCGGACGCTGTGCTGGACCATGCCGCCTGCCATACATGGACAGGAATCATAAAGCGCAGTATCCACTCAGTCTGAAGGATATGTACACACTGCCGATGTTGCCAGAACTGATACAGGCTGGCATTGATTCTTTTAAGATTGAGGGACGCATGAAAAGTCCGGAGTATGTAGCAGGCGTGACTGCAATGTACAGGAAATATATTGACTGCTATCTGGAAAATCCAGATAAATCATATGCCGTAAACCCACAAGATGAACAATTGATCCGACAGTTATATATACGTTCTGACACTTGCAGCGGGTATTATCGGAAGCATAATGACAGGGCGATGGTTACTTTGACTGAGCCTGGATACTCTGGAAGTGCACAGACAGTTCTAAAAGATATTCAGGAAAAATATATTTCTAAAAATATCGTTTTGCCGATAAGCTCAACTGCAAAAATCCGTGCAGGAGAACCGGCGGAACTGACCTTTTCGTGCGGCGGTGCATCTGTGACTGTGGTGGGAGAGAGCGTGTGCCCGGCCCTGAGCAAACCATTGTGCAGGGAGGATATCGCACAGAAGCTTGGCAGACTTGGAGATACGTGCTTTGCACTTGACAGACTGACCATAGACACCGATGGAGCTTCTTTTATGCCAGTGAAGGCGTTAAATGAAATGCGTCGCCAGGCGGTTCAGAGGCTGGAAGAGAAAATCCTGGAGCAGAGAGGAAGAAGGGCAGAGCACCGAATGGGAACTACCTGGAAAAGAGTGACATCGCAGCATGATCTTGGAGTAAATACACTGTGTGTGCTGGTCACAACGAACAAACAGCTATTGACGGCCAATACTTTCTCTGAAATACAGCGGATTTATATAGATGCCGACATTTTTCTTCGCGGTGAGTTGACAGAGAATTTATTGGATGAAGTCCTTCAGACCGAAAAAGAGTATATCCTTGTGCTGCCTCATATTTTCAGGAAAAGGTCTTATCCATATCTGGCATCCTATAAAAGACTTTTGGAGAGCCGACACTTTGCAGGCGTCATGATAAGGAATTTTGAGGAGCTGGAATGGCTGCTGGAAGTTGGCAATACAGAGAGCATATGTTCTGACTACACGGTTTCCATATGGAACAATACATCGTTGTCCTTTATGTCAGAACAGATTGATTGTGTTACACTTCCGCTGGAACTGAACAAGAAAGAACTGAACCGGCTTTCTGCTAATGGCGGGAAGGAGTTTGTCTTATATGGGCATATTCCTATGATGTATTCTGCAAATTGTGTCAGAAAAACATTGGATCACTGCATAAAAGACACTGCATCTGCAAATAATAGATATCATTTGACAGACCGCTATCAGAATATTTTCACGGTGGTTCAAAATTGTATACATTGTTATAATATTCTATACAACACTGTTCCGTTGTCGCTTCACGGACAGCTTGAAGGGATTCTGAAAAAGAACTATAACAGATTGCGCCTTGATTTTACGGTTGAGAATGACGTACAGACGAAGGCCGTGATTGAATATTATTTAGACCGTATGGCAAGGATTCGTTATAGGGAGGCAAAAGAGTTTCCCTGTAAAGAATTTACAAATGGACATTATAAGCGTGGAGTAGAATAAGATGCTGAAAGCAGTAATCGAATTGTCAAAATATATCTTAGTAATCAATATTTTATTGTACACATTGATCAGCTTTGTCGTTCTTCGAAGCGATGATCGGGAGCGGAGGGGCTTTGTTTTTGTCCTTCAATATATATTGATTTTTGTGAATCATATGACAGGCAGCCTGGTTCTGCTATCGTCGAGACGGGATTTTACATATCTATTCCTGCCTCTTTTTCAAGTGATTACTGTGTTTGCATTTCTGGTTCTGATGCGGGCGATTTATCCGAGAGCCAACAGGCTGATTCAAAATCATATAGCGCTCCTTTTGTCCATCAGTTTTGTCATTCTGACACGAATCTCCCTGACACGTTCGATTCGTCAGTTTATGATTGTAGCCATATCACTTGTGATTGCATTGATCATTCCAGCTTTTATGAAGTATATCAACCTTATGAAACGCTGTGAATTGCTCCTTGCAGCGGCGGGAATACTGACACTGGGGGTAGTGCTGATTAATGGAAGTATCGTAAACGGTTCAAAACTGTCCTTTTCTATTATGGGACTGTCCTTTCAGCCATCAGAGTTTGTGAAAATTATCTATGTGCTATTTGTTGCCGCAATTTTGTCGAGAGCGCAGCGTTTTATTCACATTGTAATTTCAGCAGTTTTGGCAGCCATTCATGTGTTGTTCCTCGTCGCATCCAAAGATCTTGGCAGCGCTTTGATTTATTTTATCACATACATTATTCTGCTATATATTGCGACGCATAAGCTTAGGTATCTGCTCCTTGGCTTTGCAGGCGGTTCTGTGGCAGCATATGTCTCATACTTTATGTTTTCTCATGTGCGCGTGCGCGTTTCGGCATGGCTTGACCCGTGGAATGATATCAATGCCACAGGCTATCAGATTGCGCAGTCACTGTTTGGCATAGGAACCGGAGGCTGGTTTGGCATGGGGATTGATGCCGGCACACCGGGTTCCATACCATATGTGGAGCAGGATTTCATTTTTTCCGCGATCTGTGAGGAGTTTGGAGTTCTTTATGGCATTTGCCTGATTGCGGTCTGTGTCAATTTGTTTTTGGAGATTGTGCATGTGGCGCATTCCTGTTATGATTCTTTTATGAAATATACATCCTATGGGTTGGGAATTATCTACATCGTGCAGCTCTTTCTTACGATCGGTGGCAACAGTAAATTTATACCGCTTACGGGTGTGACACTGCCTTTGATCAGTTATGGCGGAAGTTCGGTGCTTGCTTCTCTGATCATGTTCTCTGTCGTGCAGGGTCTTTACATCAATAATGATCTGTATTACGAAGAGGAATATGATTATGATGTCTCCGCTTTATGGAGAGCAAAGCTTTATATGAATATCGTTGCAGGATTCTTTGCAATCCTGTTTGTTGCAATTAGCGGTTATCTGGCACATTATGTGTATTTTGACAGCCCGCAGGTTATCAATAATTCTTACAACGCAAAACGTCAGGATATTCTGGCTGCAAAGACCATACGGGGAAAAATTCTCTCAGCAGATGGACAGGTATTGGCAATGACAATGGCAAATACAGATGAACGCGTTTACCCATTTGGGGAAGTGTTCGCGCACGCGATAGGGTACGCTTCCCATGGGCGAATGGGCGTGGAGCTGAGTGCAAACATGTTTCTTGTCTCCTCGGATGTCTCTCTTGGAAGCAAGCTGCAGGATGACCTGGCAGATGAGAAACATATGGGAAACACGGTTGTCACCACATACGATGCAAGACTGCAGAAAATTGCATATGATGCTATGGGACTGTACAGTGGAGCGGTGATTGTAACAGAGCCCTCAACTGGACGAATCCTTGCAATGGTGTCGAAACCCGATTTTGATCCCAACGAGATCGGCGATATATGGGATGACATACTGTCTGACACGACGAGTTCTGTACTACTTAATAGAGTTACGCAAGGAGTGTATCCGCCAGGATCAACTTTTAAAATTCTCACGTTTCTGGAATATATACGGGAAAATCCAGAAAGCTACAGAAATTATCGGTTTCAGTGTACGGGAAAATTCACGGACAATGGAAATACCATCAATTGTTTTCATGGCACAAGCCACGGAACAGTGGATCTCACAAAATCCTTTGCGAAATCCTGTAATTCCTCCTTTGCCAATATTGGGCTTACGCTTGACAGGGAGCGCTTCAAACAAACTCTCGACAGTCTGTATTTCAACAGAGAGCTGCCACTGGATTTTCCGGTGAAAGAAAGTTGTATTTCCGACGGGATAGCAGAAAATGATGGCACCATGCTCCAGACGGTGATTGGGCAGGGAACAACACAGATGACGCCTATTCAGATTGCTATGATTACGGCTATGATTGCAAACAACGGCGAAATGATGGCACCATATATGATCGATCATGTTGAATCTGCGAATGGTGATGTGATTAAAAAATATACACCGACATCCCTGGGACAGCTGATTACAGAACAGGAAGCTGAAGTATTGCAGGAAGTGATGGAAGCAGTGGTGCAGGATGGCACAGGAACCCGCTTGAACAGCGAAGGCTACCGTGCGGCTGGCAAGACAGGTTCCGCAGAGTTTAATGACTCCTCTGATTCCCATGCATGGTTTACAGGTTACACTTACGATACGGAGTATCCACTTCAGATTACAGTGATTATGGAAGGTGCAGGAAGCGGCGGCGAGTATGCAGTTCCCATGGCAAGGAGAATTTTGGACCAGTATTACAGTGAAAAATAAAGCCTTTTTTGCTTTTTGTATAAAAAATTGCAAAATGACGAAGAATACTTTGTAATTTTTGGTAAAAGGGTGTATATTAGTAGTAGGTAGAATTTTTTATGATAGAAGGGAGCCGAAAAATGATTAACCGCTTATTTGGAAATTATCTGGTAGAAAAACAAATATTAACGCAGAGCCAGCTCGACGATTTACTTCCTGTTCCGAAAGATTTCAAAGCTGACACTGCGACAATAGCAGTAATCAATAAAGTTCTTACATCGGCAGCTGTACAACAGCTTTTGGCCCGGCTTGACAAAAGCAAAGAACGCTTTGGCGAGGCGGCTATTGAAGCGGGGTATCTCAGCGATGAAAAGCTGGACGAGATATTAACTTACCAGTCAAATACTTTTATGAAATTTATTCAGTGTCTGTTAAACAGGGGAATATTTCGTCTGGAGCAAATTAGCCCTTTACTGAACGAGTTTCAGCAGCTCAGAGGGTACAGTGATGCTCAGATTAGTTCATTGATCCATGATGACCTTGAACAGTGTATCAACATTTTTGCCCCGATGAAATCAGCGAAGCTCAAGGAATTTACCCTCACGCTGGTTCAGACAATACGCAGGCTTATCGACTGCGATGCATATCTGGACAAGGCATATATCGCTAACTGTCTGCAGCTTGACAAATATGCCTGTCAGACAATTGCCGGTGATATGCATATGAAGGTCTACATAAGTGCCCCGGATAATGGTCTGCTTGCGATTGCCAATTACTTTACTGAGAACACTTACAATGCAGTTGATGAGGATGCTTTGGATAATGTCGGGGAGTTTATCAACTGTGTCAATGGTCTGTTTGCGACCAATTTGAGTTATGAAGATATCTCCATCGATATGTATTCACCGGAGTATTCCATGAACGGACCGTTTATCAGCAACGAGAAATTGTATGTCATTCCTGTTCATGCAAATGGTTACAATTTCAGGGCAGTTTTAGAAGTATATGAATAAGTATGCTTTTCAAAATAATAGAAGAGATTAAGGAGATTAAAATATGAGTACTGTTTTGATAGTTGACGATTCCAAGACCTCGAGATACATGCTTCGCCATATTCTTGTCGAAAATGGTTATGATGTGATTGCAGAGGCAGAAAATGGTCAGGAAGGTTTTGATAAGTACTGTGAACTTGAACCTGATTTTGTGACACTTGACATTACGATGCCTGTGATGGACGGTATTGAAACACTTGTTAAGATAAAAGAATATGATGAGGAAGCTAAAGTGATCATGGTGACAGCATCTGGTCAAAAGAATAAGATGCTCGATGCAATCAAACTCGGCGCAGCAGATTTTGTAACAAAGCCTTATGAGACGAGTCAGATTATAAGTATTATGGACAGTATGAAATAAAAAATATACGCACCCTACAGGAGGAAACACCATGATTCAAGCTACTAGCTGTGGTGGCGTAGTCATTTTCAGAGGGAAAATTTTACTTTTGTACAAAAATTTCAAGAACAGATATGAAGGGTGGGTTCTTCCAAAGGGAACCGTCGAACATGGTGAAAAGCATGTGGAGACTGCCCTGCGCGAAGTGTTTGAGGAATCAGGCGTGAAGGCCACTGTCATGAAATATATCGGAAAAAGTGAATACACCTTTAATGTGCCTCAGGATATCGTCGAGAAGGAAGTCCACTGGTACTTGATGATGGCGGATAATTATTACAGCAAGCCACAGCGTGAAGAATTTTTTGTCGATTCGGGCTATTATAAGTATCATGAAGCATATCATCTGCTCAAATTTTCAAATGAAAAACAAATCTTAGAGCAGGCCTATCAGGAATACCTGGATCTTCGAAAGAACAAACAATGGATAAAACCGCGTTAATGCATCAAAGTAAAAACTTCTAAAAAGAAGGTCTGCTCTGGCCTTCTTTTTGGTTTGAAAAATATAGAATCTTATGTTAGAATTATCATTGATATAGAAAACGATTGGGGAGCAGAGATCATGGTACGCTTTAGCAGAAAATTGTATATCAGCCCATCATTGGATAAGAAATGTGGAGAAGTCAAATGGAAGCTGCGGACCGGCAGACCACAGCCGTTTGTCTATATTATTGCCCTGGCGAGAAATAACGATTTACTTGAAATCTATCATAGTGGGATACTCAAGCAGAAATACTATAGAAAAAGAAAGAATGCTCCTTATATCGTTGGCATTGCTGCAGGATATGGCGGAGCAGTTGATTTGGTCATAGACATCCTTCAGGATGTTTTGCGGGAAACTGGAACCTATGATGTAAAAACTTTTTTCTCGAAATAAATTATTTAATCATTAAGGGGAACTTATGATATCGATACTATTAACGGTTTTGAAGATAATCGGAATCGCAGTCCTGATTATTCTTGGGCTAATTTTATTAATCTTATTGATGGTTTTGTTTGTGCCAGTCAGATATAACGGCAAAGGCAGCTATCATGACAGCTCTTTTGTGGCAGGACTGCGTGCTTCATGGCTCCTGCATCTGATATCCGCAAGTGGAACATATCAGAAGGAGCAATCATTCCACATTCGCATTCGACTATTTGGCTTTACGATTTATGATAATCTAAAAGAAAAAACGGAACATAAAAACAAGAATAAAAAAGTAAAATCAACAAAAAATAAAACAGAAAGTACAGGCGAAATCCAAGCCGCCTCATCAGAGAAACCTCTCTCGGAAGATGCCGTCTTGGAAGATGATGTTTTGCAGACACATCCGGAAGATGCATCTCACGAGAATTCCCGCCCGGAAGCGAAACTTACTGCAAAAGATCGCAATCAGACTAAGCTGACAGACAGCAGCAGAAAATATCTTGGAATTTTTCAAAAAATTAAGATTTTTTTTATTAATTTTGTAAAGTTTTTCAAAAATATAAAGTTCACATTCGATAGACTTTGTGATACAATAATTAAAATAAAAAATAACATAAAATATTACCTTAAAGTATTACAGCTTGACAGCACAAAACGGGCATTTGCGACAGGCCAAAAGCAGTTATGGCGCGTTTTTAGAAAACTGTCTCCGCGAAAATTTCAGGTCAGCCTTCATCTTGGCTTTGATGATCCGGCAGTGATGGGAGAGGTTCTCGCTGTATGGGGAATGCTCTATCCCTTTCACCAGGGAAGGATTCATATTGTGCCTGAATTTGAGCAGTCAGTTATCGAGGGTGAAATTTTCTTTCGGGGACGTGTCAGTGTATTTGTATTTGTGCGGGCTGCCTGTATCCTGTTTTTTAACAAGGATATCAAACGCCTGATCGAGCAGTTAAAGCAAAGTGAAAATTGATTTGATTTGAATTCATATAATTTGGAGGTATAGCATGTCTGATAATAGTTTTAACGAAGTAGTAAATTCCATGATGCAGGGAATGGAAAGCTTTCTCTCATCAAAAACTGTGGTTGGCGAACCGACACAGGCAGGAGATACGACGATTATTCCGCTTGTGGATGTGACGTTTGGCGTCGGAGCAGGTGCATCGTCCCAGGAGAAGAAAAACGGTGGGGCAGGCGGCATGACTGGAAAAATGTCTCCAAGCGCAGTGCTTGTCATCAAGAATGGACAGGTGAGACTTGTCAATATCAAAAATCAGGATACAGTCAACAAAATTATTGACATGGTGCCTGACCTGATTGATCGCTTTACCTCCAAAAACGAGGATATGCCAAGTGATGATGAGGCGATTAGCACTGCTTTCCCTGATAGCAAATAAAAACTGTTCAGAAATAAATAAGTTGCGCCACGCATATAAATAAATTAAGAATATGCCGGGGTGTATGATTATGTGTAAGCTTATAGGTTATACTTTGTTTTGGATTGCAATCGGCATGCTTTTTATGTTGGTGATTGGCAGCGTATGGATTGGATTGATACTGATTGCGATTTTCATTATTTCAGGGTATTTTCTATTTGGGTGTAAATAAAAGGATATATAGTTTCAGATTCAAAAGGGAGTAGATCAATATGTTGAATTTTGATGAGGAGCTCATGAAGGCTGAAGCACCAGATGACATCAAGAAGATGAAAACCTGGATGTTTCAGGAGCAGGTCAGAATTCAGGCAAAGAGGGACGAGCTGCAAGAGCTCAGCCGCGAGCTGCAGGATTTGAAAAGACAACTGGAGCGAGAGAAAAGTGCACTGGAACTGCGCGAGAAAACGATTAAGAAACGCTTTGATGACAATGAAATATTTATTGCCAAGAAAAAGAAAATTATTGAGGATGCCTATCAGCAGCTTGCGCTTGACAGGAAAGCCTTAGAGTGTGAACGCTTGAATTTTGAGCATGAAAAGAGTAAGTACAGACGTCAGAAAATGTCTGGAGCAAAGTCGATGCATCAGCAGTACGAATCCGGAGCCTACGATAGTACATGCTTTTTCCGCGGGGTAGACAGTGATCTTGCTTTGAGAAAGCGGTATAAGGAATTGTTGAAGATCTTTCATCCAGATAACAAATGCGGCGACACGAAAACATTGCTGCTGATTCAGACAGAATACGAAAATCTAAAAAGCCGGTACTATGGAAGCTAGATAGTTCCGGCTTTTTTGAATATTTTACAGACAAAAAAAGAAGCCCGACGCCTCTTTTTTCTAACAATACACTTCGCAGATTATGCACGCTCAACGGCTCCGGAACGCAGACATCTTGTACATACATGCATTCTTTTAGCAGCTCCGTTTACTTTGCACTTTACACTTCTTACATTCGAATTCCAAATCGCGTTGGATTTTCTATTAGAATGGCTTACGTTATTACCAAAATGAACGCCTTTGCCACAAATATCGCACTTTGCCATCGTTAGCACCTCCTCAACTAAACTAAGTCATTCGACTCACAACAGTAGTATCTTATCAGAAAAAATGGCATTTGGCAAGGTGTTTTTCACAAAAAATGTAATTTTTTTAGAAAGGATGGAAATTCTATTAAAATATATGTTTCCTTTTTTCCAAAAAACGGTTATAATAATAACATTAATGTTCTTTATATATCAGCGACAAAAAGGAGGGTTTTTATGAAAGGATCTATGAATACCCACATGGGTAATATCTATATCGATCCTGAGGTTATTGCCCAGTATGCGGGAAGTGTAGCAGTCGAATGCTTTGGTATCGTCGGAATGGCCTCAGTAAACGTGAAGGATGGTTTGGTGAAGCTGCTTATGAAGGAAAGCATCACACATGGAATATCGGTCAATATTGTGAACAATAAATTGATACTTCACTTTCACGTTATTGTGGCGTACGGAGTGAGCATTATAACAGTATGCGACAATTTGATTAACAATGTAAAATACAAAGTTGAAAATTTCACAGGTCTCGAAATCGAAACAATCAACATCTATGTTGAAGGCGTTCGAGTGATTGATTAAGGAGGATTTCTGAAGTGGGATTAAATGTAATCGATGCGAAAATGCTTTCAAAAATGTTTCTCGCCGGAGCAAAGAATTTGGAGCATAAAAAAGAATGGATCAACGAACTGAACGTTTTTCCTGTTCCGGATGGTGATACTGGCACGAACATGTCTATGACGATTCTGTCTGCTGCCAGGGAAGTGGCTGCGATAGCGGAGCCTGATATGGTCTCTCTTGCAAAAGCGATCTCTTCGGGTTCTCTGAGAGGTGCAAGAGGAAATTCTGGAGTCATATTGTCGCAGCTCTTTCGAGGATTTACAAAAGTCATCAAAGAGTATGATGAGATCAATGTTGCAATTCTCGCCTCTGCCTGCGACAAGGCTGTGGAAACTGCATACAAGGCTGTCATGAAACCAAAAGAAGGTACCATTCTTACGGTTGCGAAAGGCGCCGCCAAAAGGGCAAATGATCTTGCCATGGCAGGAGAGAAGGACTTAGAAGTATTTATCAGCGAAGTGATCAAGGAAGCGGATGCTGTTCTTGCGCAGACCCCGGAAATGCTCCCTGTGTTAAAGCAAGCGGGAGTGGTTGATTCAGGCGGACAGGGACTTGTAGAAGTACTCAAAGGAGCTTATGACGCGTTTCTTGGCAAGGAGCTTGATCTTTCTTTTGCGACAGCGCAACCCCAACAGACAGGTACTTCCAAAGAAAAGGGAACGATGACGCCTGGCATTGAAGCGCAGGCGAACGCCGAGATTAAATTTTGCTATTGCACACAGTTTTTGATCATGCTCAATAAACCCTTTAATATCAAGCAGGAGATGGACTTCAAGGAGTATCTTTCGTCGATCGGCGATTCCATCGTAGTAGTGGCAGATGACGAGATTGTAAAGGTCCATGTGCACACCAATGACCCGGGGCTTGCGATGCAGAAGGCTCTGCGGTATGGCTCGCTCACTACGATTATTATAGAGAATATGCGCCTCGAACGCGACGAGAAAGTTTCTGACATGATGGAAAAACAGATGCAGAGTACGGAGCTTCCCGATAGAACGACACCGGATTCAGACAACAGTGAAGCCGTTTCATCGGAACATAAAAATACCGGATTTATTGCTGTTTCCATTGGTGAAGGCATGAATGAGATCTTCCGTTCCCTCGGCGTCGACTATATTATCGAAGGCGGTCAGACGATGAACCCGAGCACGGAAGATATGCTCAATGCCATTGAGAAGATCAACGCGGATAATATTTTTATTTTTCCGAATAATAAAAACATTATCCTTGCTGCAAATCAGGCAAAGCAGCTGACAACAGACAAAAACATTATTGTAATCCCGACGAAAACTGTTCCACAGGGCATTACAGCAATCATCAATTATGTTCCGGATATTTCAATTGCAGAAAATGAAGCTGTAATGTCAGAGGAGGTACGGCATGTTGCAACGGGACAGGTGACATATGCTGTCAGGGATACAATGATTGACAACAAAGAAATCCACCAGGGCGACTATATGGGAATCGGTGATCAGGGAATCCTGGCGGTGGGAACAGACTTGCATACTGTTGCGTTCAACATGGTCAGGGAGATGATGTCAGATGAGTACGAACTAATTAGTATTTATTATGGTGATATCATCAAGGAAGAGCAGGCACAGAAGTTGGCAGACTTAATTCAGGCAGAGTTTGGCAGCTGTGATGTGGAACTCCAATTTGGCGGACAGCCCATTTATTCCTATATTATTTCAGCGGAATAACAATAATGTATATGAATGATCCAATTACAACACTGAAAGGCATTGGGGAGAAAACGGCAGCTTTGTATCACAAGCTGAATATTTTCACGATCGATGACCTTATAAAGCACTATCCCAGGGATTATGAAGAATGGCGTGACATTGTAAAAATAGGGGAGTTGAGGGCGAATCAGGTGCATGCAGTCCATGCCTTTGTCATCAGCGCTCCCCAGACGGTACATATAAGGAAAAATATGACGATTACCACGTTGCGTGTCAAAGATGACAGTGGCGCCTGCGATATCACATATTTTAATATGCCTTATATCAGAAATACCATTCAAACCGGGAAAAAGTATATTTTTCGCGGGCGTGTGATATTAAAGAATAATCGTATCACAATCGATCAGCCCAAAATAGTAAGTCCGCACGAGTTTGCGCAGAACGTGAACAGACTTGCTCCAATTTATCCGACGACAAAGGGACTTACAATCGCCGCAATCACGAAAGCAATTCATCTGGCAATTGATGCGCTGGACCTCGGTGAGGACTATTTACCAGCGTCTCTGCGCAGGAAATATGGCTTACCTGATTTAAAATCCGCTATGACCGGAATCCATTTTCCAGAAAACCGTGAGCAGATGCTGATAGCCAGAAAACGTATTGTCTTTGAAGAATTTTTGTTTTTTATCGTGTCTGTGATGTTTTTAAAGGATATGACAGCGCAGGAAATCAATGATGCTCCAATGATGAAAATCGATGCCTGCCAGGATTTTATAAATCATTTGCCATATGAATTGACGGGGGCACAGAGAAAGGTCTGGACACAAATTGAGGATGATCTGTGTTCTACACACCTCATGAACCGTCTTGTCCAGGGGGATGTCGGTTCCGGCAAGACGATTGTGGCAATTCTTGCGATGTTTATGTGTGTGATGAATCATCACCAGGCAGCATTCATGGCACCGACAGAAGTGCTTGCAAAGCAGCATTATGAGTCGATTCTGGAATTGGTAGAGAATGATAAGCTGCCTTTTAAACCTGTTCTGCTAACGGGTTCTCTGACAGCGAGAGAGAAGCGCAGGGCTAAGGAGAGCATTGTTCTTGGCACCTGTAATGTCGTGATAGGAACCCAGGCATTGCTGCAGGAGGATGTCGATTTTTACGATCTGCGCCTTGTCATCACAGACGAGCAGCATCGTTTTGGTGTAAAACAGCGCGAAGCATTTGCGCAGAAGGGAATACAGCCGCACATTCTTGTCATGAGCGCGACGCCCATTCCGCGAACACTTGCCCTTATTTTATATGGTGATTTAGACATATCGGTGATGGACGAGCTGCCGGCCAATAGGCTTCCTGTCAAAAATTGCGTAGTCAATACAGATTATCGCAGAAAGGCGTATGAATTTATTGCAAAGGAAGTGGCAAACGGCAGACAGGCCTATGTGATCTGCCCTATGGTAGAGGCAAATGACGAGATAATGGGAGACCAGCCCATTCTTGAAAACGTGATAGAGTACACAGAGAAACTCAAAAAGGCACTGCCTGATACGGTGCGTGTAGAATATCTCCACGGACAGATGAATCCAAAAGCGAAAAATTATGTCATGGAAGAGTACGCTGCTCATCATATCGATGTACTGGTGTCCACCACAGTGATTGAGGTTGGCATCAATGTGCCCAATGCCACCGTGATGATGGTGGAGAATGCAGAGCGGTTTGGACTGGCACAGCTCCATCAGCTCAGGGGCCGCGTGGGCCGTGGCAAGGACCAGTCTTATTGTATCTTTATCACGACATCGAGTCAGAATGATACGATGGAGCGCCTGCAGGTATTAAATAAATCAAACGACGGCTTTTTTATTTCATCGGAGGATATGCGGCTGCGCGGGCCGGGCGATCTGTTTGGCATCAGGCAGAGTGGTCAGTTTCAATTCCAGTTGGGGGACATTTATCAGGATGCAGCAATCTTGCAGGAGGCGCAGAGCTGTGCGGGAACGCTGTACGATGCATATATTCATAATGGAGTATCAGCAGATGATAGCAATGAATATCATGCATTTTGGAAACATTATGAAGAGAATGTTGCCTCAAAGGTTGACTTTATAAACATCTGACAGTATGATATAATATGATTAAAGCGTCAAAAGGGGTAATCAAGGAAAATGACCACAATATATAGAATATGTACCTCTGTCCAAATCACTATATATTGTACCATTCTTTTGAAAAATACCCTTTTGACGGGCTAATCATAATATTATAAACTGCCACATATTTTGTTAAGTGGTTTATATACGCGCCAGAATCCAGGATTCTGCGTGCATAATTATTGATAGCAGCAGGGAGAGAGAATGATATGTCGAAAATAGCAATCGTTACGGACAGTAACAGCGGTATTACACAAAATCAGGCAAAAGAGCTTGGCATTCAAGTACTGCCGATGCCTTTTATGATTGATGGTGAAACCTTTTATGAGGAAATCACGCTCAGTCAGGAGGAATTTTATCAAAGACTGGCTCAGAATGCGGATATTTCCACTTCACAGCCATCGCCGGAATCTATTACACAGCTTTGGGATGACCTTCTGAAAGAAAACGACGAGATTGTTCATATCCCGATGTCCAGCGGCTTGAGCGGTTCCTGTCAGACCGCTATGATGCTGGCGCAGGATTATGATGGAAAGGTACATGTGGTAAATAACCAACGTATCTCTGTCACGCAGAAGCAGTCGGCTTTCGATGCCATGGCGCTTGCAAAAGAGGGAAAGAGCGGCAGTGAAATCAAGGATATCCTGGAGGCGGACAAGTTCAATTCCAGTATCTATATCATGATTGACACGTTATATTACCTGAAAAAGGGCGGACGCATCACACCGGCAGCGGCAGCACTGGGCACACTGCTTCGCTTAAAGCCTGTTCTCCAGATTCAGGGTGAGAAGTTAGATGCCTTTGCGAAGGCAAGGACTGTGACACAGGCAAAATCAATCATGATTAATGCGGTTAAGAATGATATTGAAAAGCGTTTTGGCGGTATTTCGCCGGACAACCAGATTTATCTGGCGCTGGCACATACGCAGAACGAGGAGGCAGTACAAGTGTTCAAGGAGGAAGTGCAGGCACAGTTTCCAGATTATCCAATTGTTTCAGTTGATCCACTGTCTTTGAGCGTATCCTGCCATATCGGTCCCGGATCACTGGCAGTGACATGCTGCAAGAAATTGAGATAGGATTTTCACAAAAAAAGCAGGCCAACAGCCTGCTTTTTTCTAAAGTTCCTTATTCTGTTGTAGTCGTCTGTACGTTTACAATATCATACTCTGGTTCTGTCCATGTCCCGCGCCAGATATTCATCCTGCGGCCTTCCAGATAAAGTTCATTGTCCTGAACTGTCAGGATTCCGTCAGTGTACAGGTTGTCAAAATGATAGTATGCAGGTCTGTTGAAATGCTGTATTCTATATATATTATCCACCGCATTGCAGCCATCTATCATATATCGCCAGACACCTTTATAAATTGGATCTTCGACCCAGCCTTGCAGTGAGGAGTCAAAACCTTTGAAACCAAAGCGGGCTCTAAGATCAGCCGCATGTATGGTGCTTTCTCTGTCCTTGACTGCCTGGTCGACCTCCAGAGCTTTGATCTCCGTATCAGGTGCATCTACCTGATAGATAAACCATAAGTACGCATAACTGTCGACGCCGTCCGTCTCACTGTACATTGGGAGGCTAATCAGCTCATTTGTGTTATTTTCCACAAGATATGGATTGTACGACTGTTCAACCATCGGCAGAAAGCCTTCTTTGTAAATTTTCATACTATATGTCCAGTCATCAGCGGTCGTATTGGCAAAGCGCATTTCATATTGAACCCGCTCAGCTGACATATTTGGCCAGCGGCTGCGTATAGATGCCTCAGACTCATAGGTTGCCACGAGATTTTTGGGCACCATGCTGACTTTATCACCGGCTTTTGCACGCACACAAATATCGCCGGCAGAAGCGGCAATCTCATCCTCGATTCCGATGGCAACATAACCATCAAACGGCATGATGATATAGGCATCTTCCTTTACCACCTGGCAGGAGACTGTCTTTACGTCATCCGGAATGCCTCCTCCATTTTTGGCCATAGGCCAGCTGGATCCGGGAAGCATATGGTCGATGATATATTGTCCATTCACAGATAATACATCGGAACCGTCGCCGTTTTTCATTTCAACGGTCGTATCATCACTCCAGTCAAACGTATAATTGCCCAGCCATCCTCTCCAGTGAAACGGCTTTTGTGGAGAAGCATGAACAATACTGTTCATGCTCCCGGCCAGAATGACAGCCGACAATGCAAGGCTCAAAATTCTTTTTTTCAATTTTAGTGCACGTCCTTTCTTAAATCTGACTCGTTAACCAGCAGGCAAAATAGTTATACAAGTGCTGCGGTAATAATCGCCATAGAATATACCTCAATCGCGTTGCATCCGCGGGAAAGGTCATTGACTGGAGCGTTCAATCCGAGAAGGATAGGTCCATACGCTTCGAAATTACCCATTCTCTGCGCAATCTTATAACCCATATTTCCAGAGCTGAGATCTGGGAAGATAAAGGTGTTGGCGTGGCCGGCAACCTCAGACTTCGGACATTTTGTACGGGCTACACGCGGAGATACGGCAGCGTCGAACTGCAATTCTCCTTCAATCGGGGTGTTTGGAAACTTTGCTTTTGCTTTAATTGCTGCATTTCTCATTTTTTCCACATCAGGTCCCTTGCCTGATCCAAGCGTAGAGTAGCTTAAGAATGCGACCTTGGGGTCAACACCAAAGATTTTCGCACACTCAACAGTCTCTCCGCAAATCTCTACAAGCTCATCCTCTGTGGGATTAATGTTGATCGCACAGTCACTCATGGCAAGAACCTCATTTTCACCTGTAGCACCAGGACGGACAAGAATGAAGCAGGAAGACACGATGTTGTTGCCCGGTTTTGTCTTGATGATCTGGAGAGCTGGGCGCACGGTGTCAGCTGTAGAATAGGTTGCACCACCAAGAAGAGAATCTGCAACCCCCATTTCTACAAGCATGGTGCCAAAGTAGTTTGGCTGCGCTAAAATTTTCCTTGCATCCTCAGGAGTAACCCCTTTGCCCTTTCGAAGTTCACAAAAACGCTCCACCATCTCGTCGAAACGATCATAGTTGTTGCTGTCAATAATCTGTGCACCGCGAATATTGTATCCGGCTTCTTCCGCAGCATTTAATACATCCTCCTCATTGCCGACAAGAATCGGATGCAGGAAACTGCTTGCCAGAAGACGGGAAGCAGCCTCAAGGATACGAGGATCCGTTCCTTCAGTGAAGACGATAGTCTTCGGGTTCTTTTTCAGTTGAGCGATCATTGTACCAAATCCATACATAGTTAAAATCCTTCCTTTTCTTTTTGATTTTTTTGACATTTTTTAAGAATTCTGCAGCCTGTTTATGAAAGCGTTTACATCATGATGTTTAAAGGGCTCGCGTATGTTCTAATTATTATTGTATACAAATTTTTTTCATTTGCAATGCTTGTATTGAAATTAGTGCAGAGAAAAATATTTTTTATTAAAATATCACAAAAATATATGTTCGAAAATATGTTCAAAAGTATTTGCAATGTTGAAAAAATGTGTTATACTCTAAAAGTCGAATTTTACAAAGAAAGAATATTAATAGAAAAGAAAGGCATGGTTGCTCAATGGCAAAAACAGATAATAATGTATATGATGCCTCCAGCATAACGGTACTGGAGGGATTGGAAGCTGTCAGGAAAAGACCTGGCATGTACATAGGCAGTGTGTCTACAAAAGGACTGAATCATTTAATATACGAGATTGTTGACAACTCGGTGGACGAACACCTCGCAGGCGTATGCAGCGAGATACGGGTCACACTTGAGAAAGACGGCTCTGCTACGATATCCGACAATGGAAGAGGAATTCCTGTCGGAATGCATCAAAAGGGTGTCAGCGCGGAGAGAGTTGTATTCACAACGCTTCATGCAGGTGGAAAATTTGATAACAATGCATACAAGACCAGCGGCGGACTGCACGGTGTGGGTTCCTCTGTGGTAAATGCGCTCTCGACGCAGCTGACAGTCACGGTAAAAAGCGGCGGTCAGATTCATCAGGATAAATACGAGTACGGGAATCCTGTTGTGGATCTGATTGACGGATTGCTGCCCGTGATTGGAAAAACAAAGGAAACGGGAACCACTATTAACTTTACTCCCGATCCTTCGATTTTTGACAAAACCCGGTTCAAAGCAGAGGATGTGAAGAGCAGGCTTCATGAGACCGCTTATCTCAATCCGAAGCTCACCATTATTTTTTCCGATCTGCGTGGCGAAGAGGCTGAGACAATCACCTACTTTGAACCAGAAGGGATTATCGGATATGTCAAGGACTTGAACAAAAACAAGGAAGCACTACATGATATTATTTATTTTACAGGAGTCAGCGAAGAGATCACAGTCGAATGTGCATTCCAGTATGTGAATGAATTTCATGAAAACGTACTTGGCTTCTGCAACAATATCTACAACGCAGAAGGCGGCACACACCTGACTGGCTTTAAAACGATGTTCACGACGATTATCAACAACTATGCGCGTGAGCTCAATATCCTGAAGGAAAAGGATATAAACTTTACGGGTGCAGATGTGCGAAACGGCATGACAGCCGTCGTGTCCATCAAACACCCATCACCGCGGTTTGAAGGACAGACCAAGACAAAGCTTGACAACCAGGATGCCTCCAAGGCGGTAAGCAAGGTCACCGGCGATGAGGTGCCGCACTACTTTGACCGAAATGTCGAGGTGTTAAAGAGCGTGATTTCCTGTGCGGAAAAGGCCGCCAAAATCCGCAAGACAGAAGAGAAAGCAAAGACAAACATGCTCACCAAACAAAAATTCTCGTTTGATTCAAACGGAAAATTGGCAAACTGTGAGTCAAAAGATTACAGCAAGTGTGAAATATTTATCGTTGAGGGAGATTCCGCCGGCGGCAGTGCCAAAACGGCGCGGAATCGAAATTATCAGGCAATTTTGCCAATTCGTGGAAAAATACTCAATGTCGAGAAGGCCAGTATTGACAAGGTGCTTGCAAATGCTGAGATCAAAACGATGATCAACGCTTTTGGATGCGGTTTCTCGGAAGGGTATGGCAATGATTTTGACATATCAAAGCTTCGCTATGACAAAATTGTAATTATGGCGGATGCCGATGTGGACGGTGCACATATCAGCAATCTGCTGCTCACACTTTTTTACCGTTTTATGCCAGAACTGATCTACGAAGGTCATATTTATATTGCCATGCCTCCCTTATATAAGGCGATGCCTGCAAAGGGCAAAGAGGAGTATCTCTATGACGACAAAGCGCTGGAAAAATACCGCAGGACCCACAAGGGCGCATTTACGTTGCAGCGCTATAAAGGACTTGGCGAGATGGATGCCGAGCAGCTCTGGGAGACGACATTAAATCCTGAGACCAGGATATTAAAACAGATCGAAATAGAGGATGCGCGCATGGCATCCGAGATCACGGAATTGTTGATGGGGACTGATGTTCTGCCTCGAAGAACCTTTATCTACGAACACGCAACAGAGGCAGAACTGGATATATAAGGAGCAGATGGACAGATGGAAGAGAGAATTATTAAAACGGAGTATTCAGAGACCATGCAAAGGTCATTTATTGATTACGCCATGAGTGTCATCATTGCAAGGGCGCTGCCCGATGTGAGAGATGGATTAAAACCAGTTCAGAGGCGTACTTTATATGATATGCATGAGCTGGGCATTCGATATGACCGCCCATATCGAAAAAGTGCCCGTATTGTCGGTGACACGATGGGTAAGTATCATCCTCATGGCGACAGTTCGATATACGATGCACTGGTAGTACTTACACAGGATTTCAAAAAAGGAATTCCTTTGATTGACGGCCATGGAAACTTTGGTAATATCGAAGGTGATGGTGCTGCTGCCATGCGATACACAGAGGCGCGCCTGCAAAAGATTACACAGGAGGCCATTTTATCCGATTTGGATAAAGATGTTGTTGATTTTGTCCCTAATTTTGACGAGACAGAGAAAGAACCAAGTGTTCTCCCATGCCGTTTTCCCAATCTGCTTGTAAATGGTTCCGAGGGAATTGCCGTTGGTATGGTAACAAGCATTCCTCCACACAATCTGGGAGAAGTCATCGATGCGACCAAGGCATATATGCTGAATGAGAATATTACGACGCGTGAACTCATGAAATATGTGAAAGGACCAGATTTTCCGACAGGCGGCATTGTCTGCAACAAAGACGACTTGCTGTCTATATATGAAACGGGCGTCGGAAAGATTAAGCTGCGCGGCAAGGTCGAAGTGGAGAAGGCCAAGGGCGGAAAACTGAATCTGGTAATCACAGAGATTCCCTATACGATGATAGGTGCAAACATTGGTAAATTTTTGCAGGATGTTGCCGCATTGTATGAACAGAAAAAGGCGCCTGAGATTCTTGACATATCAAACCAGTCCTCCAAGGAAGGGATTCGCATCGTTATAGAATTAAAAAAAGATACGGATGTCGAGAATTTTAAGAATCTTCTATATAAGAAGACCCGCCTCGAAGATACTTTTGGCGTCAATATGATTGCCATAGCGGCCGGAAAGCCTGAGACGCTTGGATTAAAAAGCATTATTGCGCAAAATGTGGCATTCCAGTATGAAATCGCCACGCGAAAGTATACGACTCTGCTGAACAAAGAGTTAGAAAAGCGGGAGATTCAGGAAGGTCTGATCCGGGCGTGTAACATCATAGACCTGATCATAGAAATTCTTCGCGGTTCCAAGGACAGGAATATGGTCAAAAACTGTCTGACAAGCGGTGTCACAGAGGGGATTAAATTCCGCTCCAAAGAGTCTTCTGTCATGGCACAGCAGTTAAACTTTACAGAGCGGCAGGCAAATGCGATTCTGGATATGCGCCTGTACAAATTAATCGGTCTGGAAATCGAAGCGCTCATGAAAGAAAATGAAGAGACAAATGCCAACATATACAAGTATGAGGACATTCTTGACAGACGTGACTCCATGGCGCAGGTAATTATACAGGAGCTGGATGCTTTGAAAAAGGAGTATGCGCGGAAACGCAAAACCCGCATTGAAAACGCCGAGGAGGCCGTCTATGAGGAGAAAAAGCTTGAGGAGATGGACATGATGTTCCTCATGGACAGATTTGGCTACTGTAAGACAATCGATATGGCTACTTATGAGAGAAACAAGGAGGCTGCGCACGCTGATTTTAAATACGTCGTAAAATGCCGCAATACAGGGAGGCTCTGCCTGTTTACCAACACAGGCCAGCTCCATACGATTAAGGTTGCTGACATCCCGTTTGGAAAATTCCGGGATAAGGGACTGCCTGTTGACAATATCAGCAATTATAGTTCCAGCACAGAGAGCATCATCAATATTGCAAGCCAGTCGGAGTTGAATCTGTATCGGCTGCTATTTGTCACGCGTCAAGGAATGTGCAAAATCGTGAGCGGCGGAGAGTTTGATGTGACCAAACGCACTGTTGCGGCCACAAAGCTCAGTGAGGATGATGAGCTGCTTGATATTGAAGTGGTAACAGAGCACCAGCATATCATTCTTCAGAGTAAGAATGGATATTTTCTAAGATTTGATACCGATGAGATCTCTGAGCTGAAAAAGACCGCAGTCGGCGTAAGGGGAATGCGACTGGGAACTGGCGATTACATTGAAAGTGTATATTATTGTCTGCCCGGATCCGATGGTACAATTGTATATAAAGATAAAAATATATCAATAAATAAATTAAAAGTTAATAAAAGAGATACAAAAGGAACGAAAATTAGGGTATAATGGATAGGAGGTTTCATATGAGAGTGATTGCTGGAACGGCCAGGCGCCTTTTGCTGAAAACGCCGGAAGGTTTGGATACGCGGCCAACTACAGACAGAATCAAGGAGACGCTTTTCAACATGCTCATGCCATATCTGCCAGACGCAGTGTTTGTAGATCTTTTTTCCGGCAGCGGCGGGATTGGCATCGAGGCACTGAGCCGCGGGGCAAGGAAGACTTATTTTGTCGAAACGAATCAAAAAGCGATAGCATGTATTACAGATAATATCGAACATACACACATGACGGACAAGTCTGTTGTGTTAAAGCAGGACGTCTTTGCAGCACTTAGGGGAAGTATTAAAGATACTGCTGATATCATATTTCTTGACCCGCCATACCATCAGGAATATGACAAAAAGGTTTTGGAGCTTTTGCGGGATGCTTCCTGTGTAAATGAGGAAACTTTAATTGTTGTGGAGGCGGCTTTGGAAACATCTTTTGATTATGCAGCTGAACTGGGATTTATTGTTACAAAAGAAAAGCGGTACAAGACAAATAAACATGTGTTTATACAAAAAAGCGTATAATATTTGGAGGGGTTCATATTATGAATGCAGCAATTTATCCTGGTAGTTTTGATCCGATGACGCTCGGACATCTTGACATTATTAAACGTGCATCCAAGATGTTTGATGAATTAACCGTAAGTGTTTTGGACAATAAGGCAAAGAATGCGTTGTTTTCTGTCGAGGAACGTGTTAGTATATTAAAAGAAGCTACGAAGAATCTGTCCAATGTGACAATCGATTCCTTTAATGGACTTTTGATTGAGTATGCAAGACAGAAAGATGTCCATATTTCCGTGCGTGGGCTGCGTGCCATTACGGATTTTGAATATGAACTGCAGACTGCACAGACAAACAGAATGCTGTCAGGCGGAGACCTTGATACGGTATTTCTGACGACAAGCCTTGAGTATGCATACCTCAGTTCTTCCAGTGTAAAGGAAATTGCTGCGTTTCATGGGGATATTTCGCAATGTGTGCCGGACTTTGTGGCTGAACTTGTATATGAAAAAATGAAAAAAATATCGAAATAAATTGCATAAAAAATCCGTGTATACATGCGGATTATGGAGGAGTAATATGAGCAGCAGAATAGAGCAGTTGATTGATGAGATCGAGGAGTACATAGATAACTGCAAATACAAGGCATTTTCGACAGACGTAATCATGGTAAACAAAGCTGAAATTGATGACTTGCTGCGAGAACTGCGTATGAAAACACCAGAGGAAATTAAACGATATCAAAAGATTATCTCAAATAAAGAGGCGATTCTTAACGATGCCAGGCAGAAGGCCCAGGCATTGATTGATGATGCCGAAGTCCAGACGACAGAGCTTGTCAGCGAACATCAGATTATGCAGGAAGCATACGCGCAGGCTGACAAAATAGTCGAGATGGCCACCCAGCAGGCACAAGGAATTCTTGACAATGCGATGATTGAGGCCAACAGCATGAAGTCTGCAGCGATGCAGTATACAGACAATATGCTTGCCAACCTGGAAAATATTTTGAAGCAATCCATTGAGATTTCTACAAATGACTACAGCCAATTGTTAGGTCATCTGCAGGAAATAGACCATGTCGTCACTGCGAACCGGGCTGAACTTGTTCCAGTTGATGAGATTGTAGCGGAAGTACAATCTGCTGAAAGTGGAGATTTGAATAATGTTTAGATATCATATTCAGTCTGCATATTCATTTAATAAGATCCGCAGTTTTTCCTGGGGGTTTTGTTACCTTATGCATTCTTACGAATAAAAGGAGGTTTTTTATGAGAACACTATTCAAAAAGGCGACTGCATTGATCTTGTCTATTGCTGTGGCAGCAATGCCTCTGGCTGCATTTGCTGCATCAAAAGTTCATGCGGCAGAAGAAATTATTGTTGTCATTGACCCTGGTCATGGTGGCAGTAATCTAGGCACTGACTATCTGCCAATACCAGAGAAGACTTACACAATGGCTGTTGCTTTGGTTATGAAAGAGGAGTTGGAAAAATATGAGAACGTGCAGGTATTTCTGACCCACACGGATGATATCGATATGTCGTTGAAAGAGCGGGCTGAATTTGCAACCAGTGTGAATGCAGACTTCCTTTTTTCCCTGCATTTTAATATGTCGCTGTCCCATGCGCTTTATGGTAGTGAGATATGGGTTCCTTCAACCGGGCAGCTGTACAGTCAGGGTTTTTCAGTCGCCAATGAATTTCTGATACAATTTGAGGAGATGGGGCTTTTTAACCGCGGCATCAAGACCAGAATCGGAAGCAATGGAAAATCAGATTATTATGGTATTATCCGAGAGAGCGCCCTTCGCAATATCCCTGCTGTCATTGTAGAGCATTGCCATGTAGACAATATCAAAGATTCGTCCTATATACAATCTCCTGAAAAGCTGAGGGAATTTGGGATTCGCGATGCAGAGGCAGTCGCCAGGTATTTTGGCCTTGTGTCAAAGGATGGCAAAACGGATTACCGCGAGTACGCGCCACTGGCAGTTCCGGTTCCTGCAAGCCGTGTATACAATGATACGACAGCGCCTTCGTTTGTCAGTGCAAACTTACTCAACTATGATCAGACCGGAAAATATGCAACCGTAGAACTGACAGCACTTGATGAAGAATCCTTGATCCAGTATTATTCTTATTCTTACGATAATGGGTTAACATGGTCTGCTCTACAGCCATGGGCAAAAGGAAACCCCACTATGACGGTATCTATCAACATGGGGTATGGCAAAAAAGATTCTCTTATCTTCAAGGTATACAATTTGTATGACAGAAGCACGGAATCAAATGTAATCAAACTGAATTGACGAATTATTCAGACAAATTGAATAATCAGGAAATAGTATATTGCTGAGATCAGGGTTGTTATGAGCTTATGCTTCAGGTAATGGCTGATAGATAACCCTGATTTTTCGAGGAAGCTGCTTGTCTGAAGGATACAGGATACACCGCCAAAACACAGGGCTGTCATAATCCAGAATATTTTTTGCTGTGGTATCAGCGTTGTTGTGTAGATTGACTGAACACCTCCTATGATTTCAAGAAAACTGGATAGAACATTTTTGCTGTTGACAGACAGGGGCACAAAATCGAGAAGAATGCGAAAGGCATTGGCAAATGTAATGTACCCGCCTAGCACTATAAGCGATTGCGTATTGTCGATGCATGATTTTTTGAGTGTTGCGGCGAGAGAAAGCTTTGGCGTGTCCGATGCATTTTGGATCCTGTCAGAGGATTGTGTATTTGTATGCTGACTGCTTCGAACCATTCCGTACACCATTCCATAGATTGCCGGGATTCCGTACATTCCAAACAGAAAGGGCAGTGTATTATCGTATCCGCATGCATGCAGTATCGGGATAATGATTCCCATAAAATATGCAGGGCCGATATTATTGCAAAAGGCAAGCAGCGTGTCAGCTTCGGATTTGCTGATTTTTTCTTTTTCGTACAGATCGCTTACCACTTTGGCCCCCATGGGAAAACCGCAGAAGAACCCCATAAATATTGCATACAGGCCAAAACTACTGTATTTGTATACTCTTTTCAGAATACAGCTGAGCATATGACCGAGCTCCAGATCAGCTCCGCTGTATACCATGACAGAGCTAATCATCATAAAAGGAAACAGGGTGGGCACCATTTTCGCTGCCCATTGGTACAGTCCTTCGTAAGCATATTGAAAGGTGGCTTCTGGCTTACTTAGTATAATAATGATAAGCAAAAGATATGCTAAGGTTTTAAACAGCATACAAAACACCAAAATCTTGGTTTGTTATATTTTATATGAAAGTTGCAAAAATTATGTTTCATGTGTACAAATTAGGAGGCCAATATGAGACTGGACAAATTCTTGTGTGATATGCAGCTTGGCACGCGAAGCCAGGTCAGGGAAATGATCAAAAAGGGCCTTGTATCTGTAAATGAAACGATTGTCAGACATCCCGACTTTAAGCTGGACGAAGGGAACGATATCGTTACCTATATGGGAAACGCACTCACATATCAAATGCTGTATTACTATATGCTGCACAAGCCATCCGGTGTTGTCACTGCCACCAGAGACAACCATGAACCCACGGTAATGGAACTGCTGCCTGACGCTGGTGGAAAGGGCTTATTCCCGGTGGGAAGGCTCGACAAGGATACTGAGGGACTTTTGCTAATCACAAATGATGGAGAGCTTGCGCATAAGCTGCTTTCGCCCAGAAAGCACGTGGCCAAAACCTACTATGCAGAATGTACTGGCGAGCTTACCAAAGACAGGATTGCACTGTTGGAAAGCGGTGTAGATATCGGAGATTCAGATCTTACCCTTCCTGCAAAGGTCAAGCTGATATCGCAGTCGGAATCCTCATATACGATAGAACTTACCATCATGGAAGGACGTTTCCATCAGGTAAAGCGAATGATTCAGGCGATTGGTGGTACAGTCAGTTATTTGAAGCGTCTTTCGATGGGAACGCTGACTTTGGATTATGGACTTCCAAAAGGTTCCTATAGGCCGCTGACGGAACAGGAGGTATTTGATTTAAAACAGTCCCTTTCGGCAGCATCTGCCCATAGAATATCGGATGCGGGCGCTGGAATTTGAAACAGGAGGGTGAGAAATTGTCACTTGCGAATGGTTTTCTTCCTATGACAATGGAAGAAGTACTGGAACTTGGAATAAAGCAGTTAGATTTTATATATGTCACCGGAGATGCCTATGTGGATCACCCATCCTTTGGACACGCAATTATCACCCGTCTTCTTTGCGCCCATGGATACCATGTCGGCATTATATCACAGCCAGACTGGAAACAGGATGACAGCATTACAGTACTAGGCGCTCCCCGCCTTGGCTTTCTGGTGTCATCCGGGAATATGGATTCCATGGTAAATCATTACTATGTATCCAAAAAACACCGCGAGACCGACGCCTATACGCCTGGTGGCACCGCATACAAAAGACCTGACCATGCCACAGTCGTATACAGCAACTTAATCCGCAAAAAATATAGACATACTCCGATTATTATCGGCGGAATTGAGGCAAGTCTCCGACGCATGGCGCACTATGATTACTGGTCTGATTCCTTTAAGCGCTCCATCCTGCTTGACAGTCAGGCTGACATCATCTCATACGGTATGGGTGAAAAATCAATTATTGAAATAGCGGATGCATTGAACAGCGGTATTTCTGTGCGGGATTTATCCTTTATTGCAGGAACGGTATATAAGACGAAAGATCTTGATGGTCTATATAACTATGAACTTCTGCCATCCTATGATGATATGATGGCAGATAAGCGATTGTATGCTAAAAGTTTTCGGATACAGCACGACAATACAGATCCATTTAATGGCAAAACACTGGTAGAGCCGTACTCAAACGGAGTATATGTTGTACAGAACGTACCTCAGAAACCGCTTTCGACGCAGGAGATGGATGATGTCTATGCGCTCCCATACCAGAGGACATATCATCCTTCCTATGAGGCGCAGGGCGGTGTGCCGGCGATTGCGGAGATTAAGTTTTCCCTGATCAGCAATCGCGGCTGCTTTGGCGGCTGCAATTTCTGTGCCCTCACGTTTCATCAAGGGCGCACAATACAGGTGCGAAGCCACGAATCCATCATAGAAGAAGCAACGCGCATGATACAAGAGAACGATTTCAAAGGTTATATTCATGATGTGGGCGGCCCGACAGCAAATTTCCGGCAGCCCTCCTGTCAGAAGCAGCTGCAGGCTGGCGTCTGCAAACACAGACAATGTTTGTGCCCGAAGCCATGTCCCAACCTCGAAGTCGACCATTCTGATTATTTGTCACTTTTGCGCAAGCTTAGAAAGCTTCCGAATGTCAAGAAGGTGTTTGTGCGTTCAGGGATACGGTTTGATTATCTGATGCTGGACAAGGATGATACGTTTTTCCAGGAGCTTGTCGAGCATCATATCAGTGGACAGCTCAAAGTGGCGCCAGAGCACATCTGTGATGTCGTTTTGTCCAGGATGGGAAAGCCAGAAAATGCTGTATACGAAGCATTTACAGAGAAATACCGCAAACTGAATCAGAGGATTGGCAAAAATCAGTTTTTGGTGCCCTATTTAATGTCCTCGCACCCCGGTTCCACACTGAAAGAGGCAGTGGCGCTTGCCGAGTATTTGAGGGATATCGGCTATATGCCAGAGCAGGTGCAGGATTTTTATCCGACACCGTCAACGATGTCGACTGTAATGTACTATACAGGAGTAGACCCTGCGACGATGAAGCCAGTATATGTCTGCAAAAATCCGCATGAAAAAGCGATGCAGCGCGCACTGATTCAATATCGCAACCCTAAGAATTATGACTTGGTGCGGGAAGCGTTAAAACTCGCAGGGCGTGAAGATTTGATTGGTTTTGGCAGGAAGTGTCTGATTAAGCCAGGAAAAATGACGGGAGAAACGATACCCGGTAAAGAACACAGGAATAAAAATAAGACTGATGGGTTCTCCAAAAAGGTATCACAAAAGCCTGGCAGGAAAAAAACAATTCGAAATGTTCATAAGCAAAAAAATCTTACCAGAGATCATTGACTGGTTTGACAGGTGCGATGTATATGGCAACCGTATAAATAGGATGCTTAAAAGTATGTTAATCTTTTATATGGAAAGAATAATACCAGATTGAATCACGCCCCGGTACTCCATCCAGTCAGAAACCGGAGTACTGGTAAAGCTCGATACAATTGATTCAGGAAAGGAAATAAAATATTATGAATATCATAATTATCACAGGAGCGTCCTCTGGTCTGGGCGTGGAATTCGCACTGCAGCTGGACAATGTTTTTCACAATATCGATGAAATCTGGCTGATTGCGCGCCGCAAAAAAGAAATGCTCGAAGTAGCGCAGTATCTCGAACACACTACGCGGGTCCTTGACATGGACGTCACAGAGATGGCTCAGATGGAACGATTTAAAGAGCTGCTTGCAGATAAAAAACCAGTCATTCGCATGTTGGTCAACTGTGCGGGATATGGCATTATGGGAGAATTTTCCGCTTCCAATATTGGTGAAGAACTTGGTATGATAGATGTGAACTGCAGAGCATTAACGCATATGACGTATCTGTGTATTCCCTATATGCAGAAGAACAGCAGAATCATTCAGCTTGCATCCAGTGCTGCATTTCTGCCGCAGCCCAATTTTGCAGTGTATGCAGCGACCAAATCGTATGTGTACAGTTTTTCCAGAGCGTTGAACGAGGAGCTTCGGTCGAAAGAAATCTATGTGACTGCAGTATGCCCGGGGCCGGTGGACACTCCCTTCTTTGATATTGCGGAGAAGACTGGCAGTACACTTGCAGTGAAAAAGCTTACGCTGGTCCGCGCAGACCAGGTTGTCGAACGGGCGATTGCAGACTCTTACCACAGGCGCGAACGGTCTGTGTACAGTGCATGGATTAAAAGTTTTGATGTTGTGTCAAAAGTGGTTCCGCACAAAGCCCTTTTAGAGCTTATGCGTTTTTTAAAGTAGTGATTTTGCTACTGTATGGACGCAGTTTTGATACAAAACGGTTACAACGAACTATCAGGAATCGGGAGACGGCAGATGAATTTACAAAAGTACAAAAAAGGAGAATTTAGGTACCCTCCTTATGAACGAAAGAGAGTGATTATTCGCACGGCAGTATATTTTTTGATATCGATTGCAGTATTTCTGTTAGGATATTTTTCCACAGGCAAGAAAGAAAATCTTCTGACAATCGTTGCGGTATTGGGTTTGCTGCCTTCGAGCAAGAGTCTTGTATCCGTTGTCATGTACTTTAAAATACCCAAATTCAGCGAAACAATTTATCAGGAGATATCCGGGCAGGAGAGCAATGTACCTGTGATTTACAGTATGTACTTAACATCATACCGCTCTAACTTTCCAGTCAACTGTTTTGCTGTGCGCGGCAACAATCTGATTGGCTACACGGAATTTTCAGGCTGTGATGCATCTGCCTGTGCAGAACACATTCAGGGCATCCTGAAACAAAACAGTATAAAGAACATGACAATCAAGATTTTTCATGAGAAATCGCGTTTTGTGGAGCGTTTCGCTCAGCTTCAGGAATTGGATCCTGGCAAAAAGGACTTGGAGGTTTTGACACTTTTGTGTGATATCTCCTTATAAAGCATTTCAAGAAGTGCAACGGAGATCAGTCGTTATGATTACAACAAAGATTTCTGCCAATGAGGCGGGACAGCGGTTTGATAAATATTTAAAAAAGCTTTTGAAGGATGCCCCTGAGAGCTGGATCTATAAAATGCTGCGCAAAAAAAATATTGTCCTGAATGGAAAAAAGGCCGACGGAAAGGAACAGCTGTGTCTGAACGACGAAGTGAAGCTCTTCCTTGCAGTCGGAACATTTGAGAAATTCAGCGGAAATTTAACTACAGACAAGACGGACACCGCACAGTATGTCCGTGCTTATCAGGAATTAGGACAGTTACATATTATATATGAGGATGACAATATTTTGGTTGTCGACAAGCCAGCCGGGATACTCTCACAGAAATCAAAACCAGATGATCTGAGTGTCAATGAATGGCTGACAGGTTATCTGCTTTCGCAGCACTGTATCACCGCTGAAATGCTTGCAACATTCAAACCATCCATCTGCAACAGACTCGACCGCAATACTTCGGGAATGGTGGCCTGTGGGAAGACGCTCTCCGGCAGCCAGTATTTGAGCCGCATTATTAAGGACAAGTCCCTTGAAAAATATTATTACTGTCTGGTTTCCGGCAAGCTGGCTATGAAAGAACGTGTGACAGGGTATCTGTATAAAGATGCGACGCAGAACAAAGTGACGGTCTATCAGAAAGAGACCCTGATTCCGGATTGCCTGAGAAAAGATGCCGTATATATTGATACCGCCTTTCAATCCATCCGCTCAGTCAATGACGTCACGCTGCTGGAGGTACAGCTTTTTACAGGGAAAACACACCAGATACGCGCTCATCTGGCAGCCTTGGGTCATCCGATTATAGGAGATACCAAATATGGGGATTTTAAGGTGAATCAAATTTACGCCCCCATAGGGGTTCGAGGCCAGTTGCTCCATGCACATAAGCTGATTTTTCCGATATCGGAAGACAAACGTTATGTACAGCTTTCGGGGAAAGTGTTGGAGTGTCCGCTTCCGGCTGTGTTCGGTATGCTGTTGCGATAATGCGGACATGGATGATTCCTGATTCTTTGAAGGAGAGAGCTTTATGCCTACATGGAATTCCAGAGGACTTCGCGGTTCCCTTTTGGAAGAGATGATTAATATGACAAATGAGAAGTATCGGGACAAAGGACTGGCTCTGATTCAAAAAGTTCCAACGCCAATTACGCCAATCACGATTGACAAGGAGACCAGACATATTACGCTTGCCTACTTTGACCAGAAGAGTACTGTTGACTACATAGGTGCAGTACAGGGAATTCCTGTCTGCTTTGACGCCAAGGAGTGTGCTGTTGATCTGTTTACCCTTCAGAAGATTCACCCGCATCAGGTTCAGTTTATGAGGGATTTTGACAGACAAAGTGGGATTGCCTTTTTTCTGATTTATTTCACTGCGCGTGATCTGATGTACTATATGAGCATACGGGAACTGAATGTTTTCTGGGAACGGATGGAAAACGGCGGCAGAAAGAGTTTCCGGTTTGAGGAATTACAGGACAAATACTTCATGAAACACAAAGGGGGACAAATTGTACCCTATTTGGATATGATACAGCTTGACCTGAACGAACGGGAAGATGCTGGAGGTTGACACACTGTACAAAAAAGTGTATACTTCGTATCATGCAATCTGTTGCTTCGGTGACGAATTAACATATTAATGTGTTAAAGTAAAACTTACCAGAGAGGGATTTTTATGGGAAAACGACTCGTGCACACTCCGGAAGGAGTGCGAGATATCTATGGAAAAGAATATGCCAACAAACAAAATATTCAGAAGCTATTTGGTGACAAACTCCACAGCTATGGTTATCAAGATATTCAAACGCCAACTTTTGAATTTTTTGATGTGTTCAGCCGCGAGATTGGGACGACACCCTCCAAGGAGTTGTACAAATTCTTTGACAAGGAAGGAAACACACTGGTATTAAGACCTGATTTTACACCTTCCATAGCAAGGTGTGCTGCCAAGTATTTTATGGATGAGACGATTCCGCTGCGGTTCTGCTATATGGGAAATAATTTTATCAATACCAGCAATCTGCAGGGAAAACTGAAGGAAACAACGCAGATGGGTGCGGAGCTGATTGGTGACGCCTCACCGGAAGCGGATGCGGAAATGATTGCGATGCTTGTGGAAGCACTACTCAATTCCGGTTTAAAAGAATTTCAAGTGTCTGTAGGACAGATTGACTATTTTAAAGGGCTGTGTGCCCACGCACAACTTGACGAGGAGACGGAATTTGCACTGCGTGAATTTATATCGAGCAGAAATGAGTTTGGTGCGCAGGAACTCCTATTGGACAAAAATATACCAAAGCAGTCAATCGAGGCGCTGTTAAGTGTAAACAGTCTGTTTGGTTCCTGCGAAATTTTAAATAAAGCGCTCGAATATGCAGACAATCCACGCTCCCGGAAGGCGATCGAACGGTTAAAACAGGTTTACGAGCTGTTGAAAATCTATGGTGTGGATTCGTACATATCGTTTGATCTGGCTATGGTCAGCAAATATAATTATTATACTGGCGTCATATTTAGTGCCTACACTTATCAGGCCGGAAGTGCGATTGCAAAGGGCGGCAGATATGATAATTTAATAGAGAAATTTGGAAAATCTGCACCTGCGACCGGTTTTGTTGTCATGATTGATGACCTTGTGACAGCGCTCACCAGACAGAAATGCTGCCCTGCGATTGAGAACAAAAATCTTTTACTTGTATATGCAGATGATTTTCAGAATGCAGTAGCAGAGGCAAAGAAATATCGGGAACAGGGCTATTCCACAGTTATGATGAGGCTGGAACATCCACGAGAAGACTACTCGAAATTTGCCGGGAACAATAATTTTTCTAAGGTAATATTTGTCGAAAAGGGAGGTATTGAATATGAATAAACAGTCACAAGACATGCGATACCTCACCTTTGCACTCGGTAAGGGGCGGCTCGCGAGTCAGGCACTGGAGCTTCTTGAACAGATTGGTATTACCTGTGAGGAGATGAAAGACAAGGATTCCAGAAAATTAATCTTTGTAAATGAAGACTTGAAACTTAGATTTTTCCTTGCAAAAGGTCCTGATGTGCCTACCTATGTAGAATACGGCGCCGCTGATATCGGAGTGGTTGGCAGCGATACCATTTTGGAGGAAAACAGACGTGTATATGAAGTGCTTGACCTTGGATTTGGCAAATGCCGCATGTGTGTATGCGGTCCTGTCTCAGCGAAGAAACTCTTGCAGCACCATGAGATGATTCGTGTGGCAACCAAATATCCCAAGATTGCAAAGGATTATTTTTATAACCAGAAACATCAGACCGTCGATATCATCAAGCTAAACGGTTCTGTAGAGCTTGGTCCTATCGTTGGGCTCAGCGATGTCATTGTCGACATTGTGGAGACAGGATCCACGTTAAAGGAAAATGGTCTGGAAGTCCTAGAGGAAATCTGTCCGCTCTCCGCACGAATGATCGTCAACCAGGTCAGCATGAAGATGGAAGCAGAGCGAATCAGGGAGATATTACAGGCGTTGAAGAGCACAAAGCAACGCTAGGCCGACAAAGATTTGCTAAGTTTTTGGAAGAATGCAAGTCAGCGTTTCAATGAAAATGGAGGCAATTTATGAGAATTGTAAAATTAACAGGCGATACGAAGCAGAATCTGCTTGAAAATCTTCTGAAAAGAAGCACAAACGACTATGGCACGTATGAGAATGTCGTGGCAGATATCATCGAGAATGTCAAAGAGCGCAGGGAAGAGGCAATTTTTGAATATTCCTTCAAATTTGACAACTGTACTATAACAAGAGAAAACTTTCAAGTTACCAGAGAGGAGATTGATGCAGCATATCAGCAACTGGATGCACATTTTATACAGGTGATGCGGGACTCCGCTGCCAATATCCGTACATACCATGAAAAGCAGAAAAGAAACAGCTGGTTTGACGCCAAAGAAGACGGCACGATACTGGGTCAGAAGATCACACCGATGCAGAATGTGGGAGTGTATGTTCCCGGTGGAAAGGCGGCTTATCCGTCGACAACGCTTATGAATGTCGTCCCCGCTAAGGTTGCGGGTGTTCCAAACATTATCATGACCACTCCGGCCGGCGCCGATGGAACCGTAAATCCCGCCACGCTTGTCGCAGCGGACATTGCAGGAGTGGATGTGATTTACAAGGTTGGCGGCGCACAGGCAATCGCAGCGCTTGCTTATGGCACGGAGATGATTCCAAAGGTGGACAAGATTGTAGGTCCCGGAAATATTTTTGTAGCGCTTGCAAAACGTGCTGTATACGGACATGTGAGTATTGACTCAATCGCGGGGCCTTCCGAAATCCTTGTGCTTGCAGACGAGAGCGCCACCCCGAGATATGTGGCGGCGGATTTACTGTCCCAGGCGGAGCACGACGAACTTGCCTCGGCAATTCTGATTACGACAAGTGAAGCGCTTGCCCAAAAGGTATCCGCTGAAGTTGACAGCTTTGTCAGGATTCTTGAGCGCAGGGAGATTATACAGAAATCGCTCGACAACTATGGATATATTCTTGTCGCGCCAGATATGGATACAGCTATCGAGGCGACGAACGAGATTGCTTCCGAGCATCTTGAGATTCTGACTAAAAATCCGTTTGACACGATGACAAGAATCCGAAATGCCGGTGCAATCTTCCTCGGGGAGTACTCGTCAGAACCACTTGGGGATTATTATGCAGGTCCAAACCATGTTCTTCCGACGAATGGCACTGCGAAGTTCTTCTCGCCGCTGAATGTCGATGACTATGTGAAGAAATCAAGCATTATTTCTTATTCCAGAGAAGCGCTGGAGAAGGTTCATAAAGATATTGAGCTGTTTGCCAGGAAGGAAGGACTTACTGCACACGCAAATTCCATACATGTGCGCTTTGAGAAGGAGAGTACTTCAGAATGAAAGGTTTTCAGAAAGGATAGCATTATGGACAGAATTGCGGAAGTAAAGAGAGTGACCAAAGAAACCGATATCAATATGAGACTGAATCTGGATGGGGAGGGAAGATCTTCTGTCAATACAGGCATTGGTTTTTTTGACCATATGCTTGAAGGTTTTTCCAAACATGGATTCTTTGATTTGACTATTGATATCAAAGGCGATCTGCATGTCGACGGTCATCATACTGTTGAGGATGCTGGTATTGTGCTGGGAAATGCGATCAGGGAAGCGGTCGGTGACAAGAAGGGGATCCGGCGATACGGTTATTTTATTCTGCCAATGGACGATGCTTTGGCATTGTGCGCTGTTGATTTGTGTGGACGCCCCTATCTGCAGTTTGACTGTAGTTTTCCCAATGAAATGGTTGGCAGCTTTGACACTTCGTTGGTCAGGGAGTTTTTCTATGCAATATCTTACAGTGCGGCCATGAACATACATATCAAAATGCTCAGCGGCGAAAACAGTCATCACATGATCGAAGCGATGTTCAAAGCATTTGCAAAGGCACTCGACAATGCAGTATCCATGGATGAACGCATTAAAGACGTGCTCTCAACAAAAGGAAGTTTATAAGCAACAAAGGAATTGATTTACCAAAAAAGGGAGGAAGGTGACTGATGAAAAAACCAAAATCAGCCAACAAATTTACACGTAGTATCTGTATGCTTCTTTTAGTCTGTATGCTCTGCAGTATATCAGGCTTTCAGGCGGAAGCGGCAGTCGTAGAACAGGGAATTGATGTCTCAAAATATCAGGGAGCAATTGATTGGGCGGCGGTAGCACAGAGTGGTGTATCATTTGCTTTTATCAAAGTCGGCAGTATGAAATCCGGTATCGACCCATATTTTTACTACAATATGCTCGCCGCACAGCAAATGGGCATCAAAACAGGTGTTTATATTTATTCTTACGCATCAAGTGTCGAGGATGTGATGGTGGAAGCCCAGTTTGTCCTGGATGCGATTCAAAATGTTCAGGTATCGTATCCTGTAGTGTGGGATGTCGAAGATAATGTTCAGAAGTCTTTGTCTCCTGAGACACTGTCCCTTATGGCCAATACGTTCTGTGCGATGATTGAGGCAGAGGGGTATTATCCAATGGTTTACTCCAATACAAACTGGTATAAGAACAAGATTGGACCAGTATTTTATGACAAATGGGTAGCACAGTGGGCAGCTGCATGCGAAATTCCAGACGCGTCCATCTGGCAGTATTCATGCAAGGGAAGTATACCAGGAATCAGTGGAGATGTGGATTTGGACTATGCCCTGAAAGATTATTCCACCAGCATTATCAACACAGGATGGGTTCCAAGAAAAGGATACATGTATTTCTATATCAACTACAAAATGCAGCGGGGATGGCTGGATCTGGGAACCGCAAAATATTATCTTGATCCTTATGGGCGGATGATGACAGGATGGCTGCCTCTCGATGATGCAATGTATTATCTGCATCCAGACGGTGTTATGGCCGTGGGATTCACACCAATCGGACTGGGTATGTACTGTTTTGACGCAGAGGGTAAAATGCTCACCGGACTTCAGAATCTGAGCGGACTGACGTATTATTTTGCAGCGGATGGCGCTATGTATGTCGGATTCTTCGATTTCCCTGACGGAAGGAGATTCTTCTCGACAGATGGTCATATGCTTACAGGACTCAGCATTGTTAACAATCAAAATTATTATTTTGATGGAAATGGAATCATGCTGACCGGATGGCAGACAATTGGCGATCAGACGTTCCTGTTTACAGCAGATGGTCCAATGGCATATGGATGGTTTAATGATGGTATTCACACCTATTATCTGTCAATGGAAGACGGTCATAGAGTGACCGGATGGCAGACAATTGACGGAAAGATGTACTTCTTTGACGGAAATGGAATCATGCTGACCGGATGGCAGACACTCGGCGACCAGACTTATCTGTTCGCAGCAGATGGTTCATTGGTAACTGGTTGGTTTAACGACGGCGTATTCACCTATTATCTGTCAATGGAAGACGGTCATAAAGTGACGGGATGGCAGACAATTGGCGGGAAGATGTATCTGTTTGACGGAGACGGGCGCATGCTGACTGGTGTCGTAAACCTGAATGGCCTTTCTTACCTGTTTGCGACAGATGGCACAATGCATACAGGCTGGTTTAACGATGGTATTACTGTGAAGTATTACGAGGCTGATGGTCATATGGTCATCGGATTGGTAACAATCAACGATGGCATTTACTACTTTGACATCAACGGAAATATGCAGACCGGAATTGTTGAAATTGACGGAATACCTTATATTTTTGATGTAGACGGAAAAATGCTTCCACAGCAGCCTATATTACCGCTTCCACAATAAGATAGCAGTTATTTACACGGCGAATTTGTACCTACGCTCAAATTCGCCGTTTTTTCAAAATGGGAAATGGATATGAGAAATTTAGCATTAAACGATGAGATTTTATTGAAAATAGAAAAACCTGCACGCTACATCGGAAACGAAGTAAACAGCGTGGTTAAAAACAGAAACAAAATATCTGTTCGATTTGCGATGTGTTTTCCCGATGTCTATGAAATCGGCATGTCACATCTTGGCATTCAGATTCTATATGACATGTTCAATCGTTTTGAGGATACCTGGTGCGAGCGTGTCTACTCGCCGTGGCCGGATCTCGATGCGGTCATGCGTGAGAAAAAAATTCCCTTATTTGCATTGGAATCGCAGGAACCGGTTAAGGATTTTGACTTCCTGGGCATTACCATTCAGTACGAGATGTGTTACACAAATATCTTGCAGATATTGGACTTGTCACAGATACCGCTGCTGGCTGTGGAGCGGACATGGGAACATCCCATCGTGATCGGAGGCGGTCCTTGCAGCTACAATCCCGAACCGATTGCTGATTTTTTTGATATTTTCTACATTGGAGAAGGGGAGACACAGTATCGTCCCCTTCTGGATTTATATAAAAAATGCAGAGCAAATGGTGTGTCAAGAGAAGAATTTCTGGCAGATGCGGCGAAGCTTCCCGGAATGTATGTACCTCAGCTTTATGAAGTCAGTTACCATGTAGACGGTACAATCAAATCCTTTGAGCCGACACGCCCCGATATTCCGAAAACAATCAGGAAAGAGATTGTCACAGATGTATCGGACACTTACTATCCAGAAAAGCCTGTTGTGCCTTTTATCAAATGTACACAGGACAGAGTAGTGCTCGAAATTCAGAGAGGCTGTATTCGCGGATGCCGTTTCTGTCAGGCTGGACAGCTGTACAGACCTGTGCGGGAGCGCGATGTGGAGATGCTCAAGGATTATGCCGTAAAAATGCTTGATAATACGGGGTATGATGAAATATCACTGAGCTCTTTGAGTTCCAGTGATTATTCCCATCTCGAAGAACTTGTAACTTTCCTAATCGACAAATGCCGTGAAAAAAAGGTCAATATCTCGCTTCCTTCCCTTCGAATCGATGCTTTTTCGCTCGATGTCATGGAGAAGGTGCAGGATGTCCGGAAAAGCAGCCTGACGTTTGCGCCGGAAGCCGGAAGCCAGCGCCTTAGAAATGTTATCAATAAAGGTTTGACGGAAGAAGTCATTTTAAAAGGTGCCACTCTGGCCTTTGAGGGCGGCTGGAACCGCGTAAAGCTTTATTTTATGCTTGGACTGCCGACGGAGACCGAAGAGGATATCAGGGGGATTGCTACGCTTTCCAACAAGATTGCGGTCGCTTTTTATGAGACTGTACCAAAAGAAAAAAGGAATGGAAAGGTGCAGATTGTCGCCAGCACATCCTTTTTTATTCCCAAGCCGTTTACCCCATTTCAGTGGGCGCCGCAATGTACGAAGGAGCAGTTTTTAGAGAAGGCTTATATGACAAGAAGAGCGATCGCAGAGCAGTTGAATCAGAAGAGTATCAAGTATAATTGGCATGAGGCTGATGCCAGTGTCATGGAGGGAATTCTTGCCCGCGGTGACAGGCGTCTGTGTGAACCAATCCTGAAAGCCTATCAAAAAGGATGTATCTTTGATGCGTGGGGTGAATATTACAAACACGATGTATGGATGGAGACTTTTGCGGAATGCGGTATTGATACAAGCTTTTATACGACGCGTGAGCGTAGGCTTGACGAGATCTTTCCATGGGATTTTATTGACTGCGGCGTATCGAAGGAGTTTTTAAAGCGGGAATGGCAGCGGGCGCTTGACGAACAGGTGACGCCAAACTGTCAGCAGCAGTGCAATGCCTGTGGCGCAGCCAGATTTCAGTGCGGAATATGCATTGCAAAATAGCATGTCAGTTATAGGAGTTGAAACGGTAACAGTTAGGAGGGAAACGTGAAATTAAGAATAAAATTTTCAAAGCATGGTGTGCTTAGATTTATTGGACATCTCGATGTCATGCGTTATTTTCAGAAAGCGATACGACGCGCAGGAATTGATATTGCGTATTCGACAGGCTTTAGCCCGCATCAGATTATGTCCTTTGCAGCCCCGCTTGGCGTGGGACTTGAGAGCAATGGCGAATATATGGACATTGAAGTCAATACGCTGACAAGCTCCAAAGAGTTGACTGATTCGCTCAATTCACAGATGGTCGATGGGATTGAAGTGCTGGAAGTCAAGCTTCTTCCGGACAATGCAGGAAACGCTATGGCAAGCGTTGCAGCGGCCCGTTACACAATTGCTTTTCGTGAAGGTTATCAGCCTGACTTTTTGACTCAAACAGTTATAGGTGACTTCTTTGGTCAAGATGAGATAATTGTGACGAAAAAAACGAAAAAAAGCGAATTGACCTTTGATATGAGACCATATATTTATGTGTGTGATTATGACGAAGAACACAAATCCATTAGCCTGACTGTCGATGCAAGCAGTGCTGGCAACATCAAGCCTGCGCTTGTTGTCAAAGCTTTATTTGACTATACGAATCAGGTATTCGATGAATTTGGATTGTTAATTACACGCGAGGAGACTTATACCAATGTTGGAACTGCGGAAGATATTCAGCTAAAACCACTGGGATTTGTCGGAAGCAATTATGGATGAATGGAAGTTACTGTTTACAGGTCAGAAAACTACTGTTCGCAGGTCAGGAATGCGCTATGTCATGGCAAAATAGAGTATACCTGTTGTAATCCAATAAATTGTGCTATAATAGAGTAGTTAGGAACTGTAAAACTTTTAACAAGGAGGTACAGAATGACCATTAAAAGTGACCAAAGCATTGTATACAAAAGTATTGCAGATAAAATATCTGCTGCCAGAACGGAACTTGGCATGGCAGGCGACATTGCACATCAGATATACCAGTCCCGTCAAATAGAACCTGATGAGAATCAACTGATGAAAAACTTTTATTACAGTATCTACCACCTTGTCAAAGGAATATCCATTATAGATACAGGGAAAGAATACCACCCGCATCATGCACTCATCAGCTACTTCAACCGTGAAAGCAGGAGGAGCAATTTTCTGAATGGTACAGTACAGCTGGATGATACATTCCGATCCGGGCTCGACAGATTGTTTGTCCTGTGCGACCAGTATGATTACAGAGAGCGATTTGTCGACGAGGAGGACTATCAGGAGGCGGAGGCTCTGTGGAAGAAAATGTATCCGGAACTGGAAAATATACTTACAAATATCATCAAGGGATGATATTTTATCATCAAAGGATGATATTTTATCATCAAGGGATGATAAAATTTTTATGTGCGTTTAAGGAGGTGTGATTGCGGATGGGAGCCATGCGCTATGTCATAACAAACTACAAGGATGGTATACTGTCATTTGTATTGGACGCCAAAAGTGGTAAAATGGAATCGGTAGTTTTCACATGTTCCGACGAAAACGCGAAAATAGGAGATATTTTTGTTGCAAAAGTGAAAAATGTCGCAAAGCAAATTCACGCGGCATTTATCGATTATGCGCCAAACAAGAAAGGCTATCTGCCTGTTAATATAGATTATGTGCCTGTCCTGACAAACCGCCAGTACGACGGCAGGATATTGGCCGGCGATGAAATCCTGGTACAGCTTGAAAAGGAAGCTGTGCGGACAAAAGAGCCTGTATTTACCACAAATCTGTCATTGGCTGGCAAATATAGTGTCATTTCCTACGGCAACACCTACAAAGGAGTGTCAAGAAAGTGTTCCAAAGCTGAGAAGGAACTTCTTCGTACAGCTATCCCGCAGGAAATCGAATGTGGTGTTGTCATTCGCACAAATGCAGCATCCCTATTGCATACATCAGATGCGGAGGGCACAAAAAGCACATCCTTGTTGCCTTTATGCAGTGCGCCTGGTTTGGTGGCCGCAACAGACATATCATCATCGACTATGTATACAGACCAGACAGAGTCCATAGATGTGCTGAAGCCAGTCAGGGATGAGATTCAATATCTAAACGACAAAATGTCCACCCTGCTTCATGATGGAATTCACAGAACATGCTACAGCAGGATTTGGAATGCCACGCCCTCCTACCTGACCAGTTTGCGGGATGAGGGACTTGTATACCAGCAGATTGTCACGGATAATGCGCTGATTTATAATGAAATAAAGGATTTTGCGGCACTTTATATGCCGGAGCAGCTCGCCAATATCTCACTGTATCAGGATGACTCGTATCCGCTTTTGAAGCTTTATCGCGTGGAAACACATCTTGGCGAACTGCTCTCCAAAAAAGTCTGGCTCAAATCCGGCGCCTATCTGGTTATTGAAAAGACGGAAGCAATGTATGTAATCGACGTCAACTCTGGAAAAAATATTTCGAAAAAGGATACTGCGGAGTACATCTATCAGATTAATCTGGAAGCTGCTGATGAAATTATGCGGCAGATCCGTCTCAGAAACCTTTCTGGAATGATATTAGTTGATTTCATCAATATGGACGACGCTGCAAAAGACAACACACTTTTGCAGGAATTAAGAATTCTTGCAAAAAAAGATCATATTCTCACAACGGTCGTCGACATCACGGCGCTTGGACTTGTCGAAATTACCCGAAAGAAGACAACAAAGTCGCTGGCAGAACAGCTTAATCAAAGAGGTACCTATGAAGAATACGAAAAATAAGACAATTCTTAATGATGGAGGAGATTCATGATTTGTACCATGGTCAGCTGGCTCTGTAAGTGGATTGATGAAAACGGTGACAGACGATGGACAATCAAAATGTCGAGAATGCAGAGAAAGAATTGCTTAAAAGTGATAATACGCTGTTTGATAAAACATGGGACACGCATTACAGAAATTTCAGGAAATTATGAAAGCAGAATACAGAAAAGAGGACGCAGTTTTCCTGGAACAGCATGGGCGACTGTTGTTTTTGTGCTTTATGAAACCCATCATAAATGGAAAAGGCAACTATTATGTAGAGCCAGTAACGCGTAACAACACGCGTATGGACGTAGTGATATCCTATGGTGGGCAGGAATATATTATTGAACTCAAAATATGGCATGGACAACAATCTCGTCAAAAAGGACTCAATCAGCTTTGTGATTATCTTGAAAGCAGAAATAGTAACAAAGGATATTTAATCAGTTTTAACTTTAACGAAAATAAAGAATATATACAAAACACGATTATTTTGAAAAACGGCAGCAAAGAGATCTATGAAATTGTCGTATAAATTTTGTGGATATCTCAGGAAATCGTATAAATCAGGCAAAAAGAATATTGACAATCACCCGCAACAATGCTAATATATATGAGTATGCCGCATAACTAGGTTCAAGTGTATTTTCAAAATACTACCAAAGTTAGCGAGTAATTATTTAGGAGGTGCAATATGTACGCAATTATTGCAACAGGTGGAAAGCAGTACAAGGTTTCCGAAGGAGATGTAATCAAGGTAGAAAAGCTTGACGCAGAGGCAGGAAACACTGTAACTTTTGACAATGTTATTGCTGTTAGCAATGATTCTCTTAAGGTAGGCGCTGATGTAGCTAACGCAACTGTTTCCGCTACTGTTATGGAGCAGGGCAGAGGTAAGAAAGTCATCGTTTACAAGTATAAGAGAAAGACAGGCTATCACAAGAAGAACGGTCATAGACAAGCATACACTCAGGTTAAGATTGATAAAATCAACGCTTAATAGATGTTGTTCGTTTAGATAGTATGACTACGATTGTTATTTTTAAATCCAGGGACAGCTACAAGGGATTTACCTGTATGGGACATGCAGGCTTTGGACAGTCAGGCTGTGATATTGTATGTGCCGCAATTTCGATTTTAGTAATCAATACGCTGAATTCGATAGAGGAATTGGCGAAAGAAAAGATTATTACAGAAAGCGATGAAAAAGAAGGCTATATTGAGTGTCATTTCCCTGATGAAATCAATGAAAAGACAAAGCTTTTCATGGACTCTCTGGTGTTGGGTTTAAAAGGAATCGAACAAAATTACGGCAAGAAAACTTTTTCGAAGAAGAAGCGATATTTCGAGCTCATAATCAAGGAGGTGTAGTACCATGATGAAGTTAAATCTTCAGTTTTTTGCTCATAAAAAGGGAGTTGGTTCTACTAAGAATGGTAGAGATTCCGAGTCGAAGAGATTAGGTGCAAAGAGAGCAGATGGTCAGTTCGTAAAGGCAGGCAACATTTTATACAGGCAGCGCGGAACAAAGATTCATCCGGGTGTCAATGTTGGAATCGGCGGAGATGATACATTGTTTGCATTGGTTGACGGTGTACTCAGATTCGAGAGAAAAGGAAGAGACAGAAAGCAGGCTTCCGTTTATCCTGTGGAGGAGAAATAAGACCACATTACGAATCTACTAAGGCTTCAGGTTTCACCTGAAGCCTTTTCCATATAGAATCAATTGAGGTAAGGAATTTTATTTTCAGGCAGCACAGTATGAAATTTTTCAGAAAGGTTGAATTAAATGTTTGCAGATAGAGCCAAAATATATATCAGAAGCGGCAAGGGCGGGGATGGACATGTATCTTTCCGGCGCGAAAAATATGTACCAAATGGCGGCCCTGACGGCGGAGATGGCGGCAATGGTGGAAGTGTGATTTTTGAGGTTGATGAAGGCCTCAACACACTGACGGATTTCCGTCATATCAGAAAGTATTGCGCGCAAGACGGAGAACAGGGAGGAAAACGAAACTGCCGTGGAAAGAACGGGGAAGACATCATTATAAAAGTTCCTGAAGGAACCGTTATAAAGGAATTAGAATCAGGAAAAATTATCGCTGATATGTCAGGTGAAAACCGCAGGCAGACCATATTAAGCGGTGGGAAAGGTGGTAATGGCAACCAGCATTATGCTACCTCCACCATGCAGGCGCCTAAATATGCACAGCCAGGACAACCATCTAAGGAGCTGAATCTTTTTCTTGAACTGAAGGTCATTGCAGACGTAGGTCTTGTCGGATTTCCCAATGTTGGAAAATCAACGCTCCTGTCACGAGTCACAAATGCAAGACCTAAGATTGCCAATTATCATTTTACAACGTTAAATCCCAACCTTGGCGTTGTGGACCTTGATGATGGAGGCGGTTTTGTGATTGCTGATATTCCAGGTCTCATAGAGGGGGCCTCTGAGGGCGTTGGACTCGGACATGAGTTTCTTCGCCATATAGAGCGCACAAAGGTGCTGATTCATCTGGTTGATGCTGCCTCGACAGAAGGACGGGATCCCATTGCAGATATCTATGCGATCAACAAAGAACTCAAAGCCTACAATGCAGATATTGCCCACAGACCTCAAGTAATCGCTGCCAATAAAATTGATGCGATCTATGCAGGCAGCGAAGAAGATCCTGTTGACAAGATAAAAAACGAATTCGAACCAAAGGGAATCAAAGTATTTCCTATCTCGGCGGTCTCGGGTCAGGGATTGAACGAACTCTTGTATTTTGTAAAAGATATGCTCTCCCAAATGAATGAGCCACCGATAACCTTTGTGCCTGAATTTAATCCAGATACAGATATTGTCACAGGTAATGAACCTTATACCGTCGAATTTGACGAAAAGAAAAAGGAGTATGTTGTAGAAGGTCCCCGAATCGAAAAGATGCTCGGATATACAAACCTTGAATCTGAACGAGGCTTTAAGTTTTTCCAGGAATTTCTTAAAAATAATGAAATACTGGATAAGTTGGAAGCGCTTGGCATTCAGGAGGGCGATACAGTGCGGATGTATGGACTGGCATTTAACTATTATAAAGAATAAGCGAAAGGAAATGATACTTTATGATGACAAGTAAACAGAGAGCATACTTAAAAGGACTGGCAATGAATATAGAGCCCGTATTTCAAATTGGCAAAGCATCCGTGACACCCGAAAATGTAGAGGCAATTTCTGAGGTTTTTAATACACATGAGTTGATTAAAATAGCAGTGTTAAAAAATTGTATTGACGATCCGAAAGAAATAGCAACTGTTATCTCAGAACGCACACATTCACAAGTCGTACAGGTGATTGGAAAAAAGATTGTGCTGTACAAACCATTGAAAGAAAATCCCAAAATAATCCTGCCAAAGTAATAATGGAGGTATTCCATGAAAAGCAGAAAGAAAATTGGCATTATGGGAGGTACTTTTAATCCTGTTCATAATGGTCATCTATTATTAGCCATGAAAGCGCAAGAACAGGTTTTGCTTGACAAGGTTTTGTTTATGCCCAGCGGCAATTCCTATATGAAAAAAAACGTGTTGGACACTCAGAAAAGAGTTGATATGGTAGCTTTAGCCATAAAGAAATACCCTTATTTCGAGTTATCCTTAATCGAAGCGCAAAAGACAGGGAATACCTACACCTTTGAAACCTTGCAATTTCTGACAGCAGCAAATCCGGACACACAGTATTATTTCATTATCGGAGCAGATATCTTGTTTCAAATAGAGCAGTGGCGAAATCCGGAACAAATCTTTCAAATGACAGCATTCGTATGTGCAGTGAGAGATGACTATGATTTCGATGCGATTCAGGAAAAAGGAAATGCTTTGGCAGAATCAGGTGCAGATATCATTTATCTCAACATGCCCAAAGTAGCTGTATCATCTACAGATATAAGAGCAAAAGTAAAAAATGGCCTATCTATTTCAAAGTTAGTTCCACCAGAGGTTGCGTACTATATAGAACAGGAGCATTTATATTATGAAGAAGATTAAGAAATATTTAAAAAAACATCTGACAAAAGACCGGTATCACCATACACTCGGTGTGGCATATACAGCGATGGCACTGGCAATGCGATATAATCCCAATCCAAGTAATTCTGATTTCATAAAGAGAGCGGAGACTGCAGGGCTTCTTCATGACTGCGCAAAATGTATGGATAATGATAAAAAACTCCATATATGTGAAAAGAATGGAATTCCCTACAGCAGTTTCGAATCTAGTCATCCCTATCTATTGCATGGAAAAGTAGGGGCCCATATTGCAAAAACAAAGTTCCATATTCATGATGAGGATATCCTTCAGGCAATTACCTGGCATACCACAGGACGTCCAGAAATGTCGCTTCTTGAAAAAATAATATATATTGCAGATTATATAGAACCTTCTCGCAGTCCCATACCAGAGCTTGATGAAATCCGGCAGCTTGCATTTATAGACATCGACAAGGCAATGGAGAAAATATTGTCAAACACTCTAAAATTTCTTGAATCAAAGGGAAATCCCGTAGACAAGATGACTCAGACAACTTATGATAGCTATGTAAGGCCTACATATAAAGGAGGAAATTTGGCTTGAATACAACAAATATTATTCTAAAAACAATTGTTGATGCTCTTGAGGATAAGAAAGCAGAAAACATACAACTTATAGATATCAGTGAGGTATCTACTGTTGCAGATTACTTTGTGATCACAAATGGCACAAATATGAGTCAGATACAGGCATTGTCAGATCACGTACAAGAGAAACTTGCCCTCAGTGGAATCCATCCAAGAAGTATTGAGGGCTACAACACTGCAAATTGGATACTGATGGATTATAATGATTTTCTTGTTCACATATTTGACAAAGAAAGTCGCGGCTTTTATGATTTAGAACGTATGTGGCGTGATGGGAAGGTGATTGTTCCAGAGTCAATATAAGAATTCAACAGGCGATCAAATATGAAAGATTTTGAACGCCTGTTGTTTTTTCTTGGTTCAATATGAAATTTTTACTACAGATTTTAGTTGTATCAAAAAGATTTTAGTGATATAGACGAAATACCCCATAAACTTTCCCCAAAATTTCCACATCATCCAAAATAATGGGTTCCATCGTGTCATTCTCCGGCTGAAGTCTGTAATGTCCGTTTTCCTTATAATATGTCTTAACAGTAGCGGAATCATCGACTAAAGCAACGACTGTATCGCCGTTTTCAGCAGTATTACATGCGTGTATAAAAATGCTGTCACCATTAAAAATACCTGCATTAATCATGCTGTCACCCTTCACCTTTAATACAAATGATTCACCGGCAGGGACCATTTCTGCGGGAATAGGGAAGTATCCCTCAATATTCTGTTCCGCAAGAATCGGCAGACCAGCAGCAACCGTTCCGACAATTGGAACACTTGTCATCTCATGCCTGACCATCTGGAAACTGTCATCCATAATCTCAATAGCACGGGGCTTCGTCGGATCTCTTCTAATATATCCGTTCTTCTCAAGTGTCTCAAGATGTGAGTGGACAGAAGAGGTAGACTTCAGGTTTACGGCCTCGCAAATCTCTCGAACTGATGGCGGATAACCTTTTCTGAGAATTTCCGCCTTAATGAATTCTAAAATTTCTTTTTGTTTCGCTGTTATTTTTCCATATGCCATATGTAATGCCTCCTTTTTCTATATCATAACACATTATTCAAAAAAATGCAAACGTATATTCCGAAAAATTGTTTGGAAATTTTAAAAATATCTCTTGACAAGCAAAAATTTGTTCTGTATAATCTGTCTTAAACAGTTGTTCGGAATAGTTGTTTGGAATTTTTGTTCGTAATATTCATTGCAAAGGAGAAATGTTTTATGAGTAATGCAGATTATACAACACGTGCGCTTATGAACAGGCAAAAGCGCAAACAACAGGTAAGAAACCATATCATAGCCTTGTTTGCATCACTATTCCTTATTATTGCCATTGCCATATCGATTTTGTTGATTTCTTTTTCTACAGAGGCGAACGATATGGAACATCAGCCTTCTTATAAGTATTATAAGAGTATTGAAATATCCAAAGGCGATACCTTATGGTCAATTGCCAATGACAATTTTGATTCAAACCATTATAAAGATACCTATGAGTACGTCACAGAAGTAAAGAAACTAAATGCGCTGATATCAGATGACATTATTGCCGGAAGTCATTTGATTGTTCCATATTATACGCCTGAATTTGTGAGTGATTAACGTTTTTCTCTTAAAGTGACAGCTTTTGCCGCCTGACGGCGTCTGTCTTCCTCAAGAGCGGCATAATGCTTTCTGGTGGTATTTACATCCTTGTGGCCTAATACATCTGCCACAAGGTAAATATCCCCGGTTTCCCTATAAAGAGTCGTGCCATAAGTACTTCTTAATTTGTGGGGCGTAATCTTTTTGAGCGATGTGACAACAGAGGCATATTTTTTTACCAGATTCTCCACAGCACGCACTGTAATCCGTTTGTTTTGCATGGATAGGAATAAAGCATCCTCATGACCCTGAACGGGCGTTATGTTTGAACGCTGTTCGAGGTAATCAAGCAATGCCAGTTCCACCTCCTCACCAAAGTATACAACTGCCTCATAGCCACCCTTGCGCCGTATTTTGATGCCATTGTTTTTAAAGTCGATATCCTGTATATCAATGCCAACACACTCAGATACACGTATACCAGTGCCAAGCATCAATGTGAGAAGTGCGATATCCCTCAGCTTATTCTTCTCATGATACTGCAGTTGCTTTTTCGTAAGATTTTCCCCTGTTTCCACGGTATCAAGCAGAATAGCAACCTCATCAGGATCAAGTCTTATGATTTCTTTATCATGCAGCTTGGGCATCTGGACGAGAGCAGCCGGATTTTTTTCAATCATTTCATTTCTGAAGAAGTAATTATAGAAACTTCTCAGTGAAGCGAGCTTTCTGGCTTTTCCTCTTTCATCGTTCATGTATTCCTTGCCATCCTTGGTATAGTAGGTACAGTGTTCTAAGTATTCTTCAATATCCATTCTTGTAATCTGGTCTAGGATTTCGAGATGATATTCCCTGATTGGCGTTTTTTTGAAAATTGGGTTACTGTCATGAAGGTATTCAAAAAATACACGGATGTCATAGGCATAAGCAACCCTTGTCCTGCTTGATATATATTCCTGCATTCCTCTAAAGTACTGCCCGCAAAAGGGTGGAAGAGTATCCAGCAGTTCTCTTAAATGTACGATGTTCTTTTTGTTTACTTCATCATGATATGTTGACTTATTTACTTTTTCCAATGAAAAACAACTCCTTTTATTATTCATAAAACTTTAGTATAAATATGTCTAAGAATATGCTATACTTATATTATAACACTTTACGAAATAATGCCAATAAAATATTGACAAAGAATAGGAGTACAGATAAAAGATATGAAAAACAATAGGGACTATATAAAATGGGGAATCACAGCATTTTTAGTGATTCTTGGAGGATTTGCAAGCTATTATGTCATTTTCCATTTAGACAGCTTATCATCGACAATCAGAAAATTTTCTGTCATTCTAATGCCTATTATAGATGGATTTATTCTTGCGTATTTGCTTGCCCCACTTGTAAATGCAGCAGAACGCAATATAACAACTCCAATTTTCGAACTTCTTAAAAAGGAGGACAGGCAAAGCACTAAGCGCATTTTTTCAATTATTATTACAGATGTGCTTGTTTTGTGGGGATTGTATAGCTTTTTTGCAATTGTAATACCGCAAATTGCAAATAGTATCCGAACTATTTTGGAACAATTTCCCAGTTATATCACCACTTTTAGTTTATGGATATCAAATCTTTTAAATGATAATCCTGAAATTCAGAAAAGTGTAATGGAATTTATCAATGAATCCACTATAGATTTTACGACATTGATCAATACGAAAGTTCTTCCTCAGCTAAACAGTATAAGAAATGTTACTGAAATGTTATCACAATTAAGTGGTGTAATTAATGTAATAACATCGGTATCAATGAGTGTTTATTCTATATTTAGAGAAGTTTGGAACCTGGTAATTGGTTTTATAATATCTATCTATTTATTGGCAAGCAAAGAATTATTTGCAGCACAGGCCAAAAAAGTAGTATATGCATTTTGCTCTGTTAACCGTGCAAATCGTTTTATCAGCAATGTTCGATTTGCACACAAAACCTTTGGTGGGTTTTTCGTTGGAAAAATATTAGATTCCATCATTATAGGTGTCATCTGTTTTGCTGTGACAAGCATACTTGGAACGCCATTCTGTGTGCTGATTAGTGTTATTATTGGGATTACCAATATTATTCCTTTTTTTGGCCCGTTTTTAGGAGCCATTCCATCTACATTATTAATTCTTTTTATTGATCCACTGCAGGCTCTTTATTTTGTAATTTTTGTAATTATTTTACAGCAGGTAGATGGAAATATTATCGGACCTAAAATACTTGGAAGTTCGACAGGGTTATCAAGCTTTTGGGTTATTTTTTCCATAACTTTGTTTGGCGGTATTTGGGGAATTCTTGGTATGATTGTCGGAGTTCCAATATTTGCAGTATTGTTTGCATTTATGAAGTCCTTGATTGAAACACGACTCACTTCCAAAGACCTGTCTGCAGAAACTTCAAAATATTTAAGATTATTATATATTGATACAACTTCCAGGGAATTTGTTGAGTTCTCAGCAAATGACAAAAAACCCTTTGCCCAGATTACTAAAATCTTAGTAAAGGGACACGAAAGAAACCTTTTAGCAGATAAAGAAAATGAAAAAGGTGATTCAGCAAAGAATAACCATGGGGATGATAAATAATGTACAAAAGACCTGCAAAAAAATGTTGTGACAGGTCTTTTATCATTTTGATACTTTAACAAGAATCCACACCAACTTAATGTTATACCAAATACTTTAACGAATTAGTTGGTGTGGGGATTATAGTACTTGAAAGTTCAATACTTTAACGAATTAGTTGGTGTAGGGATTATAGTACTTGAAAGTTCTATAGAATCTGCACCAACTATTCGTTAAAGTATGCTTTTGCGAATAGACAGTTATCACTCCTATTCTCAGAAAAATATCAAAATTATTGTCGTTCCTAATATTATTTGGTATGTTTCAAGGTTCATCATGGTTAGGTAACAATTTACAGAAATAGACATGTCTTATTATTTCATTTTGTCGTAATTATAACCTTGAACAAGGTTTATAGCCGGTTCGAAAATTAGGCATGTTTCATATCTAGCTGACAAATGCATGTTCTCAAATTGGTTTGGAAGACTTATGTAAGTCAGAATACCATCAGACCAATGGATAAACGCCTTTTCATTTAGAAATACAGCCAGTCCGTACCAATTCATCAAATTATAAATTACACAGATAAAGAGATACAATTTATAACCTAAATTCCGCATTAAATTATAACGAGGGCTTGAAACTCTTGAAAATAGCGGGTTTGAAAAAATGCATAGTTATAAAAATTATAACGATGGCATGTCTCAAACGCCCATAAATACTGCCTCGTTATAATTTTTTGCGGAATTTAGGTTATAAAACAACATCACTGTAAAATTTTATCCGAAATTGAGCTGTCCAAGACAAATTTTTTGAGCATGAAATTATATGGTGCTCATATTAATTGATGTTATACTCGCGAGCTATAAGATTTGCCGTTTTATTTAAGACAAGAAAGACTTTATAACACAGCTTGGTCATTTATTGGGGAAATTTTCCATACTCAATTGTCTGACGCAGCTTCTTCCCATAGTTCCTGCCATTCTATACATTTTGGGCGTTCCATGGAATCAAAGAATTCCTCCATGCATTTCAGTGCAGCTTCAAAGGACACAATCGTATCTTCTGGTGCTGTCCACTCCTCTTCACCTGCAAGAAACGTTACCTCCTTGTCAAAATCACTGTATGACTGCCAGATATATCCATCCTGATTCAAAAATAGTGAACACAGGCATACTGTCCTTTTACAAGGATTGTCAGGTATGGATATTCATTGTCACCGCCAATCCATATTTCATCACCTTCCGGGAGTTCTGAACCACGTCTTATAATATTGGTAATCTCCTCTTTGCTGTGGCAGACCACCTCACCATTACTTGATTCATAAACAACCACCATATTAACATCCTCCTTCTTGTATATCATGTTTGTTTTTGCTTGTGGCATAACACTCTTTTTGCCACCAAAAATTGGCTTTAAAAATACGAGACACGATCCAAATCATTCAGCTTTCCCTATCAATAAATATGCGCTTTGGATTTTCTTTAAATAATATTTATTTCTTTGAAGTTGGGATGCGTTTCATTATCTGTGGTATAGCATATATGAAATTATCCAAATAACGATTTTATGCTAAAGCACATTTCAATGCGTGTAATTTTTTATCTACTCTTTGGAAATTACCTATTTATAACTATGCTGTGTCCTTACATCTCAACCGCTCTGTCAATCTAAGGAACTGTTCAGAAATAACAATGACTTGTCTAAATGTACGTCTTACACCTGAGACATCTGACAAGTCATTGTTACAAATTATTCATTAGCAGTTTCTAACTCTTAAAAGTATCAAACCCTGGTAGTTCTTCTGTTTTGTTCGCATCATTCAATCTCTGATATGGAAATCACATAACATGATTAAAGCGTCAAAAGGGGTAATCAAGGAAAATGACCACAATATATAGAATATGTACCTCTGTCCAAATCACTATATATTGTACCATTCTTTTGAAAAATATCCTTTTGACGGGCTAATCATAACATCCTGTGTCTATATATAAAGTGCTATAAATGAGCAAATTTAAAAAGTTTACCAAATACTTATCTGCAGTATAGAAA
>CAMWXE010000027.1 GCA_947178145.1 uncultured Lachnospiraceae bacterium
TATCGGAGAAATAGACAAGTCAAGATGTGTCACTTATTTTTCTACAGTTCCTAAAAGGGGAATTCAAGTAAAAAAATAGATTGTAGGAAATGTCTTTTAAATATATAATATTAAGAAAAAGGCGTTTCAGCCATGAAACATGGGTCAGGATTTAATCTTACGGAAGGAGAGGCTGAGATGGGTAAGGCAGAAGGAGATTCTGCAGTTCTTATTAGATATGATAGAACGTTTTATGCAGCCTGGTTCTGTGGAAGAGAAAACGCACCTAACTTCAAATAGGATTGGGATAGCAAAGGGACAAGATTTGTATGATGATGATTTTGATGAAACGAATCCTGAGATTGAAAAAATGTTTGGGGGGATAGAATGAAACTGCTATTGGATACGCATATAACATTATCTAAATTTGTCGGAAAGTTGCAAAGAGCGTAAAATCGGTGTTTGGAGGAATGAATGTCAAGAAAAATTATAGAGATAAAACATCATCTTTCAAGTGGATGCTGTATGTGTAGTGGAATTGAGGATTTATATGCAACAAGAACAAATCAATCCATTCCAGAGGGTTTTCTTCTTGCATTGGGAAGTTTTGGTGAAACTGTTTTCATTAAAATGAATAATAGTGAAAAGCCATATATGTTCAGCGCAAATGATGCAAGACCAAAAACAGTATATGAAAATTTAAAAGAAGAATTAGGTTTAGATTATAAAATTATTGGTGGAACAACTGTAAAATATGCCAAAAAGTCTATTAAAAATGAAATTGATGAAGGCAATCCTGTTGTTTTAGGTCCATTGGATATGTTTTATTTGCCCTATCTGAAAATGTACCATGTTGAACATATACCTATACATTATGTTATGATGACTGGATATGATGAAGAAAAGAATTGTGTTTTGATATATGATTGCGACCGGGAAGATATGATAGAACTTGCCATTAGTGATTTAGAACTGGCTTGGAATATTGAGAAAAATGGGGTGGGCGATAAAAACGGATTTATAAAAATTCGGTTGGGTGACAATCTGCCCGATAAATATGCACTTAGTCGTAATTGTCTGTTGAAAAAAGCAGAAAGACAATTTAGAGAAAAACCGAATATTCTTGGAATTTCTGCCTACGAAAAAATTGCAAAAGAACTTCCGAAATGGAAAAAGAAATTTTCAGAAGAAGATTACAGAAAAGCCCTTATTTCTATTACTGAATATATGGGGAAAGTGCCTAAAGTGCCAAATGAGATTATGGGAGTGAAAGAAGCTGATATACCATACTGTGCAAATTATGACAGGCTTGCAGAGATTATCCATGAATTAGGACAGGAATATAAGCAGGATAATTGGATAAAGTCTGCGGAACTGTTTGATAGATGTGGGAAAAATATCGAAACGATTGTTACATACGTTGTGCAGTATTGCTGTAATCAAGTTGACAGAATAGATGAACTTCCTAACTTGTTTCTTGAAAATGCTAATTATGCAAAAGAAGCCTATCGGTTAATTCAACATGGGCATTCCCCTGAGGGATTTCACTGAGTATTTCAAAGGCGTTACCGCCTGGCCGAACAGATGGAAATCTGCTCTGAGCAACTCGGACTTTTCAGTAAATCTTTCTTTCAAGTACAGTTATTGCGAATCAATAACATAATCAATCAGGATTCCAACCGCACAGGTGGAAATAAGGGAGAATTTAATCGTGTTGACCTTTTTAAAGTTTCTGGATATACTCTATCTAGGTCATGAAAATTAGGATACAGAAATGAGTTGATACAATGGTACAGATTGCAGTTTGCGACGATGATGAGTGTGCGGTCAGGGCACACAAAAAAGTGGCAGAGGAATGCCTGAGACAGTGTGGAATCGCTGGGAAGCTCACAGCCTACACTGACAGCGGCAACCTGCTCTATGACATTACAGAGGACAAATTTCATTATGATCTGATTTTGCTGGATATCGAGATGCCCGGCAGTACTGGCATGGACCTTGCACAGAAGATCAAGCCGTTTTTGCCCGACATAAAAATAATATTTATCACTTCCCATATTGAGTACGCGATCGATGCCTTCGAGCTGTCCATCTTTCGCTATGTGCCCAAGGATGAGATCGCCAGGAGACTGCCCGGCGCGATTATCGATGCCCTGAAACTGATCGATTTGGAAGAGGGAAAAGTGTATACAATCCGCACAAACAGCAGACTTGAAAAAATACCGTTCAAAGACATATTTTATATCGAGCGCGACGGCAAATATGCCAGCATTACAGCGGCCGGCGGTGTGTCGAAGGTGCGCAGGAGTTTGCAGCAGGTCTATGAGGAGCTGGGGGCGGAGGAATTCCTCTACATTGACCGGGGCTGCATTGTCAACGTGATACACATTATGCAGGTGAAGGACGGACAGGCTGTGTTGAAAAACGGGGTGTCGCTCCCTGTCAGCCGCTCGCATCTGCAGGGCGTGAAGGAGCGCATTAACGCATACTGGGGGAGCCACATATGACAGAAGTGCTAAAAATGCTTTGTGACGCGGGCTGTGGAAGTGTGCGTGTCATCGTCTGTCTGTTTCTTATCACACGCCTTTTATCTGTGCAGAGACCACAAAAGAAAAGCATTGTGGCGGGAGCGGCAGGTGTGGTGTTTATCACAGTCTTTTTGTCGCTGACAGGACTTTCAGGCTTTTACCGGATGGTGCCGGAAGTGCTTCTGATTGCTCTTTGTGCCAACCGGCTGCAGCAGGCAGACATGCGGATGAGTCTGTTCGTTGGTGTCTTTTATGAGATTGCAGTCTCTTTCTGGCAGTTTCTTGTGGTGTCCGGTATAGGGATTTTGTTTCGTTCGTCGGCGTTCTTCGATGGTGGTACATGGGGCGGACAGGCTGTCATCTGTCTGTTTCATGTGCTGCTCATTGTCCTGGCGTTTTGTCTGCTCAATCAGCAGAATATAGCAGGAAAAGATGCGTTTCGCGCTGCCTCTGCAGTTGTTCTGGCGGGATTTCTGGCGGTGATTACCCTGTCGGAGCAGACGATTCTTGAAATTCCAGAGGATACACTCGATCTGTGGACGATTCTGGCGGTTGTCCTGATGATGTCTGTGCTGGTATACAATATGAACCGACAGTACGAAGCGGAAAGGGAACTGGCAAAGCTCAAGGCCGGGCAGGCCGAGCTGCTGGAGCGGGATTACACTGCACTGAGCAGGGTCTACGCAGCCAACGCAAAGCTGTTTCATGATTTTCACAATCACGTCGGCGCATTGCGCCAACTTCTCGCCCATGAGAAATACAGGGAGGCAGTGCAGTATCTGGATGAACTGCAGGCACCGGTCCGCGAGATGGCGGATACAGTCTGGACAGGAGATGAGACGCTGGATTATCTCATCAACAGCAAAGCTGCGTCAGCTGCATCTGACCACATTGATTTTCAGGTGCAGGTTGAGTTTCCGCGTCACATGGATATCCAAAGTGCGGACTTGTGCGCGATATTGGGAAATCTGCTGGACAATGCGCTGGAAGCTGCCCGACAGGTGCCCGCAGGTCAGCAGCGCTTTGTCAGGCTTGCCGTCCGCCGCATTCATCAGATGCTGGTGATCAAGGTAGAGAACTCCTGTACGGCTGCGCCAATACAGGAAGACGGGGCACTGAAAACGACCAAGACTGATGGTGGGCTGCATGGATGGGGACTGAAAAGTGCACGGACTGCGGCGGAGAAATATGACGGCATGCTGCAGACTGCATGCGCAGGCGGCGTATTTCGGGCGGTTGCAACATTGTCGTATCAAGGCATTACAATAGAATAAAGAAGAAATCGCTGCGGGATCTTTTTATCCCGCAGTTATTTTGTGGTCAAAAACCTACCGTTTGCGGACAGTTTGGCATGCGGCGTCTCTTTCGGTTAAAATAAAAATGTAACAGGGAAATGACTCTGCTGACCATGGTATCAGGAAGGCAGATGCAGAATTTTTACAGGAGGAATAAGTGATGCGTCATGTATATATTCGTGGAATTTTGGGTTTGATTTGGATCGCAGCAGCTGTTTTTGGCGGTGTACAGGGAAGGGTGGAGATGGCAGCGTTCTATATTCTGATGGGCGGTGTGTGTCTGTATTCGGCTTACGCTATGTGGAAGAAGGGAAAGGATCATGATTAAGACAAATCCGATACTGCGCGTACAGAATCTAAGTGCATGGTATAGCAGTGGGAAGAAGGTCCTGGCGGACTTTTCTATCGAACTGCGGGAACATGAAGCGGTGGGGCTGATTGGCCTGAACGGGGCAGGAAAAACCACATTTTTAAAAGTTCTGTCAGGGCTTTTGCCCACATGCTCTGCAGAGGAGATCTGCTTTTGCGGACGAGACGTGAAATGGCGGGATAATGCGTTTAAAATGTGCCGTTACACGGTGTTTGCGGAGGACAGCTCATTTCAGTATTTCACATTTCGGGAATATCTGTCATACGTTTCCGCGGCGTATCGCCGGACGAGACTGGATATGAGTGCGGTATCTGCACTCATACAGGGATTTCACTTTGAGGATTACACAGATATTTTGTTGAAAGACTTGTCAACCGGCAATAAGAAAAAGGCATTTTTGATAACTGCGTTTGCGTTAAAGCCTGAATTGCTTTTGCTTGACGAGCCCGTAAATGGATTGGATTTTCAGAGTACAGAATTTTTGTATCAGCAGATTGCAGGATATAAGGCCTATGGCACAGTTCTGTTTTCATCGCACATCCTGGAAAGTATTACACTGACTTCTGACAGGGTGCTGGTTTTGGAGGAGGGGCGTATCCGGCAGACCTTTGAGGGGGAGCAATGGAACGCCACAGAGATTCGGGAGGCACTGCGCTGTGAAAATGATGGTTAAGATTTTTGCAAAAAAGCTTTTTGGTGTAAAATATGAGCAGCTGAGTAAGGCATTTTTGATAAACAGTATCGTGTTTCTAGGACTGCATACCGCCGGGTACAGGTTAAGGATTGCACCTTTTATATTGAATCTCATGGTCAGTACTTTCAGCGCAGGTGTGATGTGGCGGGCGTTGGCATCGGAGGACAATGCTGCCAATCTGAAAAATCTGTTTATGCTTCCATTTGGAGCGCGGACGTTTGTGTTCTCTTATGTGTCTGCTCTGGGAACATACACACTGCTCACAAAGACGATGGGTTTATTGGCGGTAGTGCTGGCGGTCTCGCCATGGAGCGGGACGGAGACTCTGTGGCACTTTTCCTGTGCAGTAGTCTGTGCGGCCAATGCCATTCTTGTGACGGCCTGCGTTTATGCATGGAAAAAATGCCGGTGTGTGGGCGTGCTCTGGGGTGGGGCTGTTATTGCGGCTGTATTTTTGCTGGGAGATACAATTTATTTCTTGCTGATGATGGCGGGGAACGGTCTTCTGTCGGTTTTGATTCTGGCAGGAACTGACGCATATGCATTTTACCGTCAGGACAGCAAGGGCAGACATACCGTAAAGGGCAGCAGTTGTCATTCGGTGTGGCGCTATCTGTTTCGTTATCTCACCGCCCATAAGAATTATATGATGAATACGGTAGTGCTATGGGGTGCTGCCTGTGTGCTGCCATTCTTTTTCAGGCAGATTTTTGCACAGGATTTAGCTCCGATCAAAGGGCAGTTCGTCATGCCGGTTGGATTTGCAATTCTGTCTGTGAATACGCCGCTTGGTATCCTGCTGTCGTGCGCTCCGGCACTAGAGCAGGCTGTCCGTTTTCTGCCAGATCAGGGAAAAGCGTTCTGTGTACCTTATGCGCTGTTCCTGTTTTTATGCAGCATGACTGCGGATATCATCTTCCTTTGCAGCTTTCAGTTACAGATAGGCGGTGTCAACGCTGCAGCGGTGTTGACGGCGGCATTCTTTGCCTTGTTCAGCGCGGTTGGTTCTGTGCTGCTGGAGTGGTTTTTTCCGATACGGGGATGGAAAATTGAAAGTGATCTCTGGCATCACCCGAGGAAATATGTTGTCCCGATTGCAATGCTTTTACTTGCGGGAGTGGTCGAGAACCTCTGCTGACAATGCACTCTGGGAAATCGGCAAGTGTGGGTTGAAAATGATATGGAATTTGTTATAATTAGAATATCAATGAGGAAGAGGGGAAAAATGGCTGTATGATGGAACGAGAAAGGGGAAACAGGAATGAGTGACGGCAAAAGTAAATACCAATACAAAAACTTCTGCTGTGCCGTACTGTGCAGTTTGTTTTTTTGCGCATGCGGACGGGAGGCGGAGCCAACACTGGAAAGCACCACAGCACTGTCTGAAACGCTAACAGAGGCAGAGGAAACACATGCGACAGAGGGGATTCTGTCACTGCCGGATTTATCGGAGGCTGAGAATGCCGACGAAGTGCTGGAACTGCTCATAGCGGACGAAGGCTTCCGGGAGTGCGTGCGCTATAGCGGTGAGCTTGGGATTGCGGAGGAATCTTCGCCGGAGACGATTCTGAGGGCGATGGAGAACTGTGAGAGTATTGTGCTGCGGGAGGATGCGTATAGCAATGCGATTAATTCGCTGGAGTCCCTGGCGCTTTTTCCGAACCTGAAACAGCTCGTAATTGATATCAGTGCATGGGATGATTCATCTATTGCGGATTTTACGCCCATTGCAAAGCTGTCACAATTACAGGGGGTCTATATCAGTTACGGAAAAGAAGAACAGATTGACCTTTCTTTTTTAGGGGAAATGCACACGATCACGGAGCTTTACCTGACACAGTGCAGCATAGCAGATCTCTCGTTTCTGGAACAGATGCCACAACTGCAGCGCCTGTCCCTGTACGAGACGCCTGTGGAGGATCTGGCGGTGCTGGAGAAGCTTCCGGAGCTGGTCGAGCTGGCGCTCTCCGGCAATGAAAACGCAAAGCACATTGAGGCGGTGGGGACACTCACGAAGATGCAGGATTTGGGGATGCAGTACTGCGGTATTGAGGATATCCGCTTCCTGAGCGGCCTGACAGAGCTGCGGGGCGTGAACTTGAACGGCAATGCTGTCAGGGATATTACTCCGCTTGCAGGCTTAGACAAGATGGAGCGTTTAGGGCTGGCTGGGAATCAAATCAGCGATATCTCAGCGATTGGAGGAATGGACAATCTGTTTGATTTGGCGCTGGACGGAAATGAGATTCAGGATATCTCCGCTCTTGCAAATCTTCCGCACTTAAACCAGGTGGGGCTTTCGGACAACCAGATTGAAGATTTTTCACCGCTTGCGGGCAAGAAGGAACTGATGTATGCAGCAGTGTTTGGCAATCCCGCAAAGAGTATTGAGCCAGTATGGGAAGTGCCAATACTTTTGTATACAGACACCGGCGTTTCGGATGAGGAGGAAGCATGGATCGCGGACTGGCTGGAAGAGAATTATCCTGCAGTGGAAGAATTTGAGTGTATTGACTTTATTCAGGGAGATTTGGATAATGACGGACGGGAGGATATCGCTTTTGTGGTGGACAGTGATACCTTTGATGTGTATGAGGAGGATTTTCCCGAGCGCATGCCGGATGACCGTCGCCTGTTTGTTCTGCTGCAGCAGAAGGATGGCTCGTGGCGGGAGACAGGGAATGTTCCGTCTTTGCGAAACAGCACTTCAGGCGGAATGCGCGGCGATCCTTATCGTGGTGCTTTTATGGAGCCTGGACACCTATTGATCAGGATTGGGTGGGGGAGCAGCTTGGGCGCAGTAGAGACAGAAATTTATGAATATCAAAGCGGGGACTTTCGCAAGGTGAAGACAATCAGTGCAGGAGATAGCAGCTATGCAGACGGTTATGATGTACTGATATTAGAGGAACAGACAAATACTTGGAAGCGCTATGTGATTGCCATGGATGGTTATCGCATGGTGCGCGTGGATTTGGGAGATTCAGAGAATCGGATGCACAAGGCATTTCCGGAGATCGATCTGTTTGATATGTCCTATTATATTTATCGTGAAAAAATAGATACACAAATCACTGCGTCAGAAGCGTTGGATATTGTCTGTGCTGCAGAGATGGAGAATACCAGTTCTGCGGTTCGGGAAAGGCTTCCTTATGCGGACTGGCAGAAAGAGGGATATGAGCTTTTGACAGGGATAACGCTTCCAGAGTATTATTACGTTCTGCCAGAGACCATGAGAGCAGCGGACGGCGATTTAAGCGAGTGGGAAGGCGACTACCTCTATTATGATAATATTGTGAGGGAGACTGACGGGATGCTTTACCATGTCATCTATTACAAACGGGAAAATGAGAGCAGGAAAATGCTGCTGAATGATGTCACAGGAGAAATGAGGGCAGTCTGAAATCCATTGTGGAGATGATCGTCAGGGAAATGCGCGCAGGGCGCAGGGGGGAGCAGATTGCGGGGGAATCAGGTGTCGACAGCGAATTTGTGGAGCAGGTCTGCCTCATCTATGTGACGCACCCGGCGTGAGTTCACAGGGAATTGTCGACAAGATGGAGGCCAGCGCATTGTTTGAGCGGAAGGAATCAATGCGCAAAAACGGGGCAGGAATTTATGATTAATCGTCTGTTAGGAATGATATACATATTGATGAAGCAGGGGACAGTGACCGCCGCGGAGCTGGCGGAGCGCTTTGAGGTCTCTGCCAGAACGATATACCGCGATCTGGACACGCTGAGCGCTGCCGGGATACCGGTCTATGCCAGGAAGGGGAAAAACGGCGGAATCTGCCTGACGGAGCAGTTCGTGCTGAATAAGATGCTGATCACGAAAGAGGAGCAGCAGGAGATCTTATCGGGGCTGATATCGCTGCGGGAGACCAGGGCGGAGGGGGAGGAAAACATTCTGCAAAAACTCGGGGAATTTTTCAAGACCGATCCGGTTGACTGGCTCGCTATCGACTTGTCTGACTGGAGCGGGAGCAGAAAGCAGCTCTACGAAAATATCAAAAACGCGATATTGGCGCGGCGGATGATTCAGTTTGACTATTACGGGCGGAACGGACAGATGAGCCGGCGCACTGTCGAGCCGGTACAGCTGCTTTTTAAGGAATACACGTGGTATCTCAAAGCCTTTTGCAGGGAGCGGAATGCGTGGCGGACGTTTAAGCTTTTTCGCATGAAAAGACTTGAAGTGATGGACGAAATATTTATACCGCGAAAGGCGTGTATTTATGAGGAGAGAGATCCGGACGAGCCGTTTACATTGATTGACATCTGGATTGACAAAAAGGAAGCTTACCGGATTTATGACCGGTTTGAGGAGGACGAGATTGAAATCCTGCCGGACGGAAATTTTATGGTGCATATGCACGCCAGCGTGGACGACTGGGTGTATGGTGTGATTCTGGGATTCGGGCCATCGGCGGAGGTGATTGCGCCGGACGGGATCAGGAAGGAAATCAGAAGGCGCATCCGGGATATGGCGGAGCGGTACTACAGCAGCGAGGAGGAAGGAATATGAGAGAGGAAACAGTAGATTACGAAAATAGTTCACAGAGGGATAAAAAGGCTGTTCTGGAGCATGCGGTACTCACCAAATCTCCAGAGGAGATTTCAATGCTATACAGGCAGCTTGGACAGGTCGAAAATTCCGCGCGGGCGCTTGCACTTGCCTGTCGCTTCCGGGGACTGGAGTATGTTAAGGTACTTGTCGAGGGCGGTGCAAAGTTCGCATACAAACATCTTGAGGATGAAAGTGGATATTTTATAGAATATAAATATTGGCTGGCACCTTTGGAGATGAACGGCACACTGCGCACAGCTTTTTTTCTCAATCATACAGATGCTTGTTTTACAAACGCGGTTACAACCGGGGACAGGAGAATCGATGTGCTGCATATGGAACAGCGTGTTGAGATTGTGAAGTATCTGTATGAAAACCGCGAGAAGGTTTGTCTGGACGCAGGAGAGCTGCTCTACTATGCGATTATGAGTGGCAGCAAACGAATTACCAGAGTTCTCAAAGAGTTTGGCGTGAAATTTACAGAGCATCGGATCAAAGAGATCACGGAAAACGGGCTTAGCTATGAGTGGCAGGAGTTTTGTTCTATGTTGGGCCACCTGGGAGACGAGGAAGTTTTTGAAGTAGTTGACACCATCGTCAGGGAAATTGGCGGAAAATCGCTTTATTACACGGACTCCGTCTATTGGGGAAATTATAGCACTTATCAGAAACAGTTTCGTTTTTACAAGCCCGAATTTTTCCGATTAATCCTCGAACACTTCAACCAGAAGAAAATGAATAAGACAAAGCTGATGAAAGGTGTGATCAACCAAAACAGTGTGGCGTGCCTCGAGATTTGTGCGGAAAAGGGCTGGCTTGCGATGCCGAAAAAGCGCGATGAGATGATCAGGTATGCTTCGGAAAACGACAAGCCCGAATGTTCCGCGTGGCTGCTGGATTTCAAGAACCGTACAGCTGACTTTGCCGCAGAGCGCGAAAAGGCAGAAAAGAAAATGATGCGGGAGCTGAATGCCAATCCCAATTCTGTCACGGAATTAAAGAAGATATGGGGCTACGAAAAGTGTGAGGACGGCACAATTGTGATCACGCGATACAAAGGCAGCCGCACCGAGGTTGAGGTTCCTGAAAAGATCGGCAGCAATATTGTGACACAAATCGGCAGCTGGGCTTTTTCACCGAGAGCGTTACGCCTGAGAATAGAACAGAGCGAGCTGCGCAGGGAAATCACGCAGATCACATTGCCCAAAACGATATGCGTGGTTGGCGAGAGCGCGTTCGAGGACTGCCAGGCACTGGTGCAGGTCAATATTCCTGACAGTGTCGTCGAGATAGGAGCGAGAGCATTTTGGGGCTGCAATTGTTTGCGCGCCATTGAGCTGCATGAAGGCGTCACAAAGCTTGGCGAGGCTGCGTTTGGAGGCTGTGCCCAGTTAGGCGCTATTGAGCTGCCCGAGGGTATCACAGAGATTGGAAACGATACATTTCAAGGCTGTCAATCCCTGAAGAGTGTGACAATTCCCAAAACCGTTGAGGTAATCCGCAGGTACGCATTTTACGGATGCACTGCATTGGAGACAGTCGTAATTTCTGAGGGCGTAATTGAAATCAGACAGCAGGCTTTTGCAAACTGTATCAGTCTGAAAGCGGTTGTGCTTCCCTGTTCGGTTCAGAAAATCAGGAATGATACGTGTAAAGGACAAACACCGAAGACAATTTTTGACAATGATACAAAGATAATCGTGACGGTGACACCGAAAAGTTATGCAGAAAAATACTGTAGACGAAACAACATTGCTATGGTCAATTGATGGATAAACCGCAGAGTGCATAATACATCAGTCTGCAGGGAACATTGTATAAAATGGTCTGGATAAACAATGTCATTCGATTGAGAAGAGACATAAAAAAATTGGAATATGACACACAGATGTCATATTATGTATGGTATCATGTCTGTAAATTGATACAAATTATTGTGAAAGCCTAATTTAGAAAAGCCATTTTATCGGCAGTGCGGGGGGCGGCACGGATGTCTAAGGAGGAAGCGGACATGTATACATACGGAAGCATTTATCTGATTGCAAAGGATTTTGACAAAAGCATTTCCTTTTACAGGGCATTGTTTGAGAGAGATGTCCTGAACCAGAACAAAAACCGTTTTGCAGTATTTGACATAAACGGACTGACGCTCTCCATCATGAATGGAACATTTGACAGGGAGCATTCAGATGAGGTGGTCACGAAAGGGGAGCACTGTGCTCTGTACGACGACTATGCGCCGATTATTGAGGCACCGAATTGCGGAAAAGTGGTTATCAATCTCAGCATAGATGATCTGAGGGCAGAGTATGAGCGGATTGAGTCCCTTAATATTGCAGCGGACCTGACAAAGATCCGCTACATCAACGCAGGGAATCCCTACTATTATTTCTGTCTGAAAGACCCCGACGGCAACACGATTGAGATTACAGGGAATTATGAGGGAGAGGTGCATGAGAATGAATGTTCAAAATAATGCTGGCGTGTGTAGCCGAACAGGCTGTTTCACATGCGCAGACAACAGACACGGAGGAGAACGATTATGCTGGAATTGCCGGAAAGCTGTACAATAGCAAACCAAATCAAAGAACACCTGACAGGGAAAATCATCAGTTACATTGAAGTGCTGCAGACACCGCACAAATTTGCATTTTTTAGCGGCGAGAGGGACAAGTATGAGGAGTATCTGGAGGGGCAGACCATTACCGGAGCGGTCTTTCAGGGCGGAATGGTGCAGATTGACACGGAGGACTGCATGATTGTATTGAACGACGGCGCGTATCCGAAGTACTGCGAGGACAAAAAGAAATTCCCCAAAAAACACCAGTTTGCGATACATTTTGACGATGAGACAGGAATCTTTGTGTCGATTCAAATGTATGGGGGGATTACCATATTCCCCAGAGGAGCATGCACAGACGGTTTTTACATCTCATCGAGCACAAAACCCAATCCGCTGACAGACGGATTTACATTTGACTATTTCAAGTCACTTTATACAAAGGCAGGCAAGAAGCTGTCAGCCAAGGCATTTCTTGCGACGCAGCAGCGCATACCGGGACTTGGAAACGGCGTGCTGCAGGACATTTTGTGGGATGCCTGCATCGATCCGCGTTTCCCGATGCAGGAGGCGTCGGAGGAGGATTTTCACGCCTTGTATGATTCTGTCAATAAAATCATCAAAGAGATGACAGCAAAGGGAGGACGCAACACTGAGAGAGACCTCTTCGGACAAAAAGGAAACTATGTCACGCAGCTGAGTAAAAATTCATTAAACGAACCCTGTATGCGGTGTGGGTACGAGATTCACAAGGCAAACTATATGGGAGGGACGATTTATTTCTGCGAGCACTGCCAGAGGCGGTAGAGCGGGAGCAGCAATCATAAGGCAATATAGAAATGAGAAGACAGGGCAATCGTTTCTGTCTTTTTATCGTACAGTCACAGGCGCTCGATAAATCTCATGCAGAGGGAATTCAGCCCAGGACCTTTTCTTGATTTGAAATCTAAGGGAGAGAATGATATAATAGATTCGGTAAGTCCAAAGACCTGCCGCATATAGAAAAGGGGGATTCCAATGAAAAAATCAAGTGCTGTGATGCTGCTTTTGTCTGTTTTGCTCTGCTGTCTTCTGTCAGGATGTGCAGACTTACTGAAAAGTGAGGAAATGGACGAGGAGGCAGCGCGTTTAATCAATGCGTTAAATGAGAACGATGCTGACCAGATCTTTCAATCCATGTATCCAGGTGTTGTTACCCGGGAGGAATTTGACGAGTCCTATGAGTCTGTCCGTCAGCTATGGGAACAATCTGACGACTACACCATGAAACGAAAGTCCATCAACACGAAAAAGAATTTTAATAAATCCGGGGATTCTCTCGTCTGCCAGGCACAGTATTACGTCTATACCCAGAATCAGGAGTACACGATCACGCTGACCCATCTGTCTGACAACAACGGAGACGGGGTGTACCAGTTCAATCTCAACGCCGGAGCGGAGCCTGTGCTGATCAGCGGAGGCGTTACAACTGCCGGAGAGAATTCCGCGCTTCAATGGGGATTGCTGCTTCTCAGCGTGCTGTCCTATCTCTTTATTATTGTCACGGAAGTCGACATTCTTCGGAAACGTCCCAGGCTGTTTGGAGTGTGGGCCGCGGCAGCGCTGACTTTTATGGGCTTTTCGATACAGGTATCGCCTTCCAATTTTCATGTAGGTGGAAACGTGAGCTGGTTTATCCTGTCTGCTTTTAGAATTTACAGCGGCGGCAGGCGGAATTTTATTTTTGCACTTCCCGTGGGGGCCATTGTCTACTGGTGCCTGCGAAAAAAGCTGTTGTCTCAAAAGTGCAGGATATGAAATTGAGGCTACAGATGGATGAAAACGGATAAAATATGATAAGTGGGAAACGAAGATGATGAACAGATATATACTTAGGCAGTCTGTAATTTTATTCATGGCTGCCACAATATGGGGATTTGCGTTTGTCGCGCAGAGTGTGGGAATGGATTATGTGGGTCCCTACACTTTTATCGCGGCGCGGAATGTGGTTGCATTGACGGTTCTGCTGCCATGGCTGGCGTTCCTGGAGAGAAGCCATAGGAAAAAGGGCGGACAGCGGCAGAGAGGCGACAGGAAAGCATTGATATTCGGAGGCATATGCTGCGGCATATGCCTGTTTGCCGCGAGTGTGCTGCAGCAGGTCGGCGTGCAGTATACGACAGTGGGAAAGGCGGGATTTATCACTGCAATGTATCTGGTGCTCGTGCCTGTTTTTGGAATCTTTTTGAATAAGAAAACAGGTGCAAAGGTGTGGATTGCAGTGGTGCTTGCATCGATGGGGCTCTATCTCCTGTGCATCACAAAAGGGGATTTTCGTCTGCAAAAAGGCGATATCTACATTTTTGGCTGCGCGGTGGTGTTTGCCCTGCACATTCTGGTTGTGGACCATTTTTCACCGCTGGTGGACGGTGTGAAGCTCTCCTGTGTGCAGATTTTGACCAATGCAGTGCTGGGGACGGTTATGATGTTTTTCAAAGAGCAGCCGGACGCTGGGGATGTGTTTGCAGCGTGGCTTCCGATTGTGTACGCAGGTGCGCTTTCAAGCGGTGTGGGGTACACTTTCCAGATTATTGGTCAGAAAGGCATGAATCCCACGGCGGCATCGCTGATTCTGAGTCTGGAATCTGTTATTTCTGTTCTGGCGGGCTGGGTGCTTTTGCATCAGACACTGACCATGCGGGAACTGGCAGGATGCGCGCTGGCGTTTGCGGCAATCATCCTTGTGCAGCTGCCAGGGAAACGGGATTTGAAATCAAAGGCCTGAAATCAAAGACTTGAAATCAAAGTAAAAATATTCTATACTTGAAGTATATCAGGATACAGGCAGGGGGATTAATACTTATGGAGAACAAAACAAACAAGAAAGTTTCCGTTATCGTAACCATCAATATTTTTATGTTTCTGATTCTTGCAATCGCGTTTTCGATCAATAATGTCATATCCTGCATAATGATGGAAAAAGAGGTTGTGAGAGTCGCCGGAATCACCATGGCGGAGGCGCGGTCACAGATTATCGGTACAGTCAGGACGACAACGATTGTGAGCCTTACCGTGGGGATTATCGCGCTCATTTTACTGGCGCTGCTCATGGAAATTCTTCTGGTGATGCCGCTCAAAAAGACAGTGACGGAGATTCGCCGGATCGCGCACTATGATCTGACCGAGGGAGGAATGGCAAAGGTGCGTGCCATGACGACGAGAAAGGATGAGATTGGCAGCATCAGCAGAAATACGGTTCTGATGTTTGACAATCTGCGCACCATTGTCAGGCAGATCGAGCAGTCCTCAACCGCACTTTCCAGTAATGCGGGTACGCTTGCGGATCAGACGATGCAGCTGCGGCGTTCGTCGGATGAGATCAGCACGACGATGAACGATCTGAGCAATGCTGCGATGTCGCAGGCGGGCGATACGACGACCAGCGCGAACGAGGTTGCAAAGCTTGACGCACTGATCGTGAATAATCTCAGTGATACGGAGAATCTCAGAAGCAACGCGGACGAGATGGACAGAGTGAAAAACAATGGCCTTGCTGCGATAAAGGACTTGATTGAAAAGACAGCAAGAAGCCGCGAGAGTGTTGCCATTGTGCGGGAAGCGATGCAGCAGAACAATGAGCAGGCACAGAAGATTGAGGCTACAAGCCAGAAGATTAACGACATTGCGGACCAGACAAACCTGCTTTCGCTCAATGCTGCGATTGAGGCAGCAAGGGCAGGGGAAGCGGGAAGAGGCTTTGCAGTCGTCGCGGAGGAAATCAGGGGGCTTGCGGAGGAGACCAACAACCTGACAAACGAGATTGGTGTGATTATTCAGGAGCTTTTGGAAAAGACTGCCGATGCGACGCAGAATATGGAGCACATGGAAAAGATTTTTGAGGAGCAGGAGCGCAGTGTTGGGGACACGAAGGAGAATTTTATCCAGATCGAGCAGTGTCTTGAGAGTGTACAGGCAAGTGTCGGCACGCTCTATGAGTCCAGCAGCAACATGACAGGCAGCAAAGAGATTATCGTGGAGATGATAGAAGGAATATCGGCGACCTCGCAGGAGAATGCGGCAGGGAGCGAGGAAGTGCTGGCAGCAGTGGAGACTCAGGACAGCGTTATTGCAGATATCACAGGCATGACGCAGAATCTGTCGGCGGTTGCGGAGGAACTGATGGAGCAGGCGCACAAGTTCAGTCTTTGATAATTTTTAACCTGCATATATTTTTTGAATCATGACATGGGTATCGACAGATTTATTTTGACAAGTACATAATCTGTTCAGAAGTAACTTGTGACAAAGACGTTGTACAATGTTCAAATGGGAATTCTTGGGTAATCAGAAGAATATCGCAGGCACAGGGGCTAAGGCAGAAAGCCTTATGCCATCTGATGCCGCAGTTGGGCATTTCGCCGTATCGGCATTTGACAAGTCAATGTCATGAGTTTTTTACAGTTTTTAACTAAAATTTACAAATATTGGAAAGGACATAATCAGGTGGATAGGAAAAAAGACAATCTCTGGCTCAGCTATACAAAGGAGGACAGGAAAAAGGTAGACGAAGTCTGCGGACGATACAAAAAATGTCTTGACAAGGGAAAGACGGAGCGCGAGTGTGTGGCGCTTGCCGTGGAGATGGCGGAGGAAAGAGGCTACAGGGAGCTGTACAGTGTGGTGAAAAAAGGTGAGCCTGTCAAGGCGGGCGACAAACTCTATGCAGTGCAGATGGATAAGAGCGCTGTGTTCTTTCAGCTTGGAAGGAAATCATTGTCCGAGGGAATGAATATTCTTGGAGCGCATATCGATTCGCCGAGAATTGACATCAAGCAGAATCCGTTGTATGAGAAGGACGGGTTTGCATATTTTGACACACATTATTATGGTGGTATCAAGAAATACCAGTGGACCACAATTCCCATGGCAATCCATGGCGTGATTGCAAAGAAGGACGGCACTGTTGTCAGGGTCTGCATCGGTGAGAGCGACGATGATCCTGTATTTGTTATCACTGATCTGCTGGTGCATCTGGCAGGAGAGCAGATGACGAAGAAAGCGGCAGAGGTCGTCACGGGCGAGAATCTTGATCTTCTGATAGGGAACTGTCCGATTGAACAGAGCAAAGCACTGGAAAAAGAGGAAAAAGAAGCGGTAAAGGAGAATGTTCTCAGGATTCTTGCAGATATGTACGATATTGAGGAGGAAGACCTGCTCTCTGCCGAGCTGGAGATTGTTCCGGCAGGAAAAGCGAGGGATCTGGGCTGTGACAGGAGCATGATTCTCGGGTATGGGCATGACGACAGGGTTTGTGCCTTTACTTCGGTCTTTGCGCTGTTGGATATGGCGGATGAGGTCACGGATACGACGCTCTGCTGTCTGCTTGTCGACAAGGAGGAGATTGGAAATGTGGGAGCTACCGGGATGGCATCACACTTTTTTGAAAATACAGTGGCAGAGCTTGTTGCACTGACAGAGAGGGATTCCCAGATTCTTGTGCGCCGCGCCCTGGCAAACTCCAGGATGCTTTCCTCCGATGTCAGTGCAGGATACGATCCGCTGTACGCCAGCGCTTTTGAGAAAAATAATTCCGCGTTTCTGGCGAGGGGACTTGCGTTTAACAAATATACCGGTTCGCGGGGAAAGAGAGGCGCGAGTGATGCCAACGCGGAGTATGTGGCACAGATCAGGAAAATCATGGATGATGCCGGTGTGATGTATCAGTTCTCGGAGCTGGGAAAAGTCGATGTGGGCGGCGGCGGAACGATAGCGCACATCATGGCAGAGTACGGGATGAACGTGATTGACAGCGGCGTGTCTGTGATGAACATGCACGCGCCATATGAGGTGGTCAGCAAGGCGGATGTGTACGAGGCCGTGCGCGGCTACACGGCATTTTTGAGGGCATAGCAGCGTGATTGCGCAGTATTTTTGAGGGCAGGGCAGTATGCGATTGCGCGGTATTTTGAAGGTATGTCGGCGTGATTATGCAGTATTTTGAGGGTATGACAGAGAGATTGCGCAGTGTTTTGAGGGTATGGCAGTGCAGTATAGTATAGAGGAGAAATTCATATGGAATTGCGCGATCCGAGGAAACAGGAAGTGATCTACGGGGTGGCATACGATATGCCGCCATCGCCAGGCCGGAAGCATGCATTACGGCAATATTTTCAACAAGCTCAAGAACAGCTTTAAGGGCAGCAGATGCGAGATTTTTATGGAACAGCTGGACTTTTATTTCCGCTATCAGGAGGACAGGAACGATTACATCATACCAGATATTGCCATTGTCTGTGACTGGGGGAAGAATGAAAAGCGCTATCATGGCACACCGCGTTTTGTAGTGGAGACATTGAGTCCCTCGACAGGGCACAGGGATAAGACAACAAAAAAGGAAATCTATCAGAAATGCGGTGTGGAGGAGTACTGGCTTGTGGATCCGTATGGATGCAGTCTGGAGATCTATTATCTGAAAAACGGTGTCTATGTGCTGGAACAGTACTACATTTATGATGACGACAAGGAGGAGGAAACCTACAACGCAGACACCAGAATAAACCTCCGCTGTTTTCCACATGTGGAGATTATGCTGTCAGAGACATTTGAACTGTAGCGTGTAAAATTTGAGACGTATCAGTTTCTTATGACAGGAAGTTAGATACAGGCATTTTTAAGGGCATCGGTTTATGGATGATGCGGGCAGGGGGAAAGCGTCCCCCTGTTTTTGCGTCTTTGTCTAAATAATATCAATGGTTGTCAAATCACACAAGTCAGTGTACAATAGCATGTAAGGGCTTACACAGTTTCTTACATAGCGGTAAGTTCTGTGTGAACGGTGTACAGTGATAGAGTATAAGGGACTGTTAGGAACTTTATATATAGTGCACAGGATTTTCGGAACAGTTCCCTGGCTACAAAACGAGGAGGTAATCAATGAGCAGACTTGAAATTCCCATACCAGATAGAGCGCAGGTCGTCGTGGAGCAGCTTTATAAGGATTTGGAGAGAAGAATTGAGGCAAGCCCGTTAGGACTTTGCCCCATAGACATGTCAAAGGCATTTCTGGAGCTGTGCCATGCGCAGACATGTGGAAAATGCGTACCCTGCCGCGTCGGATTAAGGCAGCTTAAGAAAATGATATCAGATGTTTTGAACGGAAGGGCGACACTGGAGACCTTAGATGAGATGAAGGAGACAGCGCTCAGCATCATGGAGTCCGCTGACTGCGCCATCGGCTATGAGGCAGCAAACATGGTATACAAGGGACTCATTGGCTTTCATGATGAATATGTCGCGCATGTCGAGCTTGGACGCTGCAACTGCCATTACCAGCAGCCAGTTCCCTGTGTGTCCCTGTGTCCCGCCGGAGTGGATATTCCCGGTTACATAGCGCTTGTCCATGAGGGCAGATACAAAGATGCAATTCGGTTGATCCGAAAGGACAATCCATTCCCGACAACCTGCGGATTTATCTGCGAGCACCCCTGCGAGGCGAGATGCCGCAGAAACATGATAGACGATGCCATCAATATCAGGGGGCTGAAGCGCATGGCGGCAGACTTTGCCGGAAAGGTTGAACCGCCTGTGTGTCAGCCGTCCACCGGAAAAAAGGTGGCAATCGTGGGCGGGGGACCAGGCGGTTTGAGCACCGCGTACTATCTGCAGCTGATGGGGCATCAGGTTGTGGTGTATGAGATGCTCCCAGAGCTGGGCGGCATGCTCCGCTATGGCATTCCGAATTACAGACTGCCAAAGGACAGGCTTGATGACGATATCAACGCCATATTGGAGACGGGCGTGCAGGTGAAGCATGGGCTTCGAATCGGCATTGACATCACAATCAATGAGCTGCGCGAGCAGTACGACGCGGTGCTCATTACAATCGGTGCCAGCACAGACAAAAAGCTCGGTGTCGAGGGCGAGGATGCGGATGGCGTGATCTCTGCAGTACAGTTTTTGCGCGATGTGGGAAAGGGAAATGCGATCGACCTCAAAGGACAGGAGGTCTGTGTGGTCGGCGGCGGAAATGTGTCGATGGACGCAGTGCGCACGGCAGTGCGGCTCGGTGCAAAGAAAGTGACCATCGTATACCGCAGGCGCATTGCCGACATGACGGCGCTTAGCGACGAGATTGAGGGAGCGATTGCGGAGGGCGTGGAAGTGGCGACACTCAAAGCGCCTGTGCGGATTGAGACAGACAACGATTACAGCGCGAGAGGTCTGTGGGTGAGGCCGCAGATGATCAGCACGATTAAGAACGGACGTGCTAGTGTGCGGGATACCGGTGAGGCGGATATTTTGATTCCATGTACGACAGTGATTGTGGCAATCGGGCAGGATATCGAGTCACAGCATTTTGCGGATGCGGGCGTTCCGGTGAACAGGGGCGTGATTCAGACAGGGCGGCACGGCGGTTTTGACCTGCTTCCGGGCGTGTTTGCGGGCGGAGACTGCGCGACGGGACCGGCGACGGTGATCAAGGCGATCGGTGCGGCGAAGGTGGTCGCGGCAAATATTGACGAGTACTTAGGGTTCCACCATGTGATACAGAGCGATGTGGATGTGCCGCTGCCCAATATGTCGGACAGAAATCCCTGCGGCCGCGTCAACATGACAGAGCGTGAAGCGTGTCAGAGAGTATGTGATTTTGACGGTGTGGAACTTCCGATGTCGGAAGCGGAGTGCCAGCAGGAGGCTTCCAGGTGCCTTCGCTGTGACCATTTCGGATATGGAATATTCAAAGGAGGACGAAAGACAGTATGGTAAAGCTTAAAATTGATCAGAAAGCAATTGAAGTACCGGACGGAAGCACCATTATGGATGCGGCAAATATCGCCGGAATTCCCATTCCGAAGCTGTGCTTTCTAAAGGATATCAATGAAATCGGTGCCTGTCGTGTGTGTGTTGTGGAGATTGAGGGCAAGGACAAGCTTGTCACTTCCTGCAACAACCAGGCGGAGGAGGGCATGATCATTTATACCAACAGCCCCAAAGTCCGCAGAAACCGCAAAAAGACCGTGGAGATGATCCTCTCGCAGCACAACAGCAACTGTGTGACCTGCGCCAGAAACAGGAATTGTTCGCTGCAGACGATAACAAGAAACCTGAATATTCTCGATGTCCCATATGAGAAGGAACTGACACCGCTTTCGTGGAACAGGAATTTTCCGCTGATACGCGACAATGACAAGTGTATCAAGTGTATGCGCTGTATTTCTGTCTGCGACAAGGTGCAGGGAGTCAATGTATGGGATGTGGAAGGAACAGGTTCGCGCACGGGTGTGTATGTGTCGGGAAACAGGAAAATCGAGGAGTCCGACTGTGCCCTGTGCGGACAATGCATTACGCACTGTCCGGTCGGTGCACTCCGGGAGCGCGACGACACAGAGAAGGCATGGTGGGCGATTGAAAACAGGAAAAAAGTTACCGCCGTGCAGGTAGCGCCCGCAGTCCGCGCCGCGTGGGGAGAAGTGTTCGGGCTTTCCGGCGAGGAAGCCACGATGGGGAAAATTGCCGACGCACTGAAGAAAATCGGTTTTGACTATGTGTTTGATACTGTATTTTCCGCGGATCTCACGATTATGGAAGAGGGCAATGAGTTTGTGGAGCGCTTCCAGAAAGGCGACACAAAGCAGATGCCGATGTTTACATCGTGCTGTCCGGGCTGGGTGCGTTTTGTGAAATCGCAGTATCCGCATCTGGTGTCAAGATTATCGACTGCAAAGTCGCCCCAACAGATGTTCGGTGCAGTGATGAAGACTTATTTTGCAAAGAAAATCGGCGTTGCGCCCGAGGATATGGTCACGGTGTCCATCATGCCTTGTGTTGCGAAAAAGGGTGAGTGCAATATGGAGCTTTTTTATGAGGAGTACGCAGGGCATGATGTGGACGTGGTGCTCACGACGAGGGAGCTGACGCGCATGATCCGCATGGCACATATCGATCCGCACACGCTCGAGGACATTCCGTGTGACGATCCCATGGCGGACGGGACAGGCGCCGGCGTGATTTTCGGAACGACAGGCGGCGTCATGGAGGCGGCGCTGCGCTCGGCGTACTATCTGATTACAGGTGAGAACCCGGACGCAGATGCGTTCCGGGAAGTCAGGAGCACGAGGGAACAGCCCAGATGGAAGGAAGCAGAGTTCCATATCAATGACATTACAGTCAGAACTGCCGTTGTCAATGGTCTTGCCAACACGAGAGAGCTGATCGAAGCTCTCGGGCGCGGCGAAGTCCACTATGATTTAGTGGAGGTCATGGCGTGTCCGGGGGGCTGTGTCGGCGGCGGCGGACAGCCAATCAGGGATGGCTGTGAGCTTGCGACAGAGCGAAGCAGAAACCTGAGAAGTCTGGACGAGACAGCGCCGGTCAGATTTTCCCATGAGAACAGGGCAGTGCTGAAGCTCTATGACGAGTTCATGGAGAAACCGCTGTCCCACAAGGCGCACATGCTGCTGCATACAGATCATCAGGCATGGGAAATGCCGGCTTTCAAGAGATAGATAAAAATGAAGATAATAAAAACAGTCTCGTATAATAAGTGAGGCTGTTTTTATATTGAAATATTATTCCGCAGAGTCATCCTGATAATAGACAATATCACCAGGGCGTATAACAATATTCTCTACCGCTGGCCGGGGACCTGGGTCCGGGACGGCTGTGCCGCACTCCGGGCAGAAGGCGAAATCCAGAGAGACCTCTGTTCCGCAGTGCGGACAGCGCTTCGCACCCTTTACCAGAATGATGTCTGTCTTTAAGCGCTCAATTTCTCCATATGCATTTGACACAGCGGTGTACTTTTCTTCCAGTTCTGAATCCGGAAAGGATTCCCGTTTTTCATATACCTTTTTTCCGATTTCAAGACACAGTCTGTCGATGATATCTTCCTGTGCGTGGATCTGATTGTGGAGACTGGATACTTCTGTCATCTCTCTCGCCTTTTTGACAGCGCTTTTACTTTTGTCGGAAATCGATGTGCCTACCTTATTGAGAAAACTCATGAAAATCCTCCTTTTTAGCAACGAAATAATATTCAAAGGCTTTGAAAAAGTGTATAATAGACGAAATGGGAAGCTGCAGTTTATGTATAATACAATGTATATGCGGTTCCCAGTATCATATATGATTGATGGCAGAGGAGGAGACAGCTAAAATGTCGGTAAAAATTTTTGCGATGACACACAAGCGGTTTGAAGTGCCCGATGACCCAATGTATATACCGCTTCACGTCGGACATAAAAATGCAAAGGAGGACTTTGGATACATAGGAGATGACACGGGGGACAATATATCAGAGTGGAACTGCTATTATGCAGAACTTTCCGGTGTCTACTGGGTGTGGAAAAATTATTTTGATGCGGATTATGTGGGAGTCTGCCATTATCGCCGGTTTCTCACAGGCGAGGAGGGGTATGTATTCCAGGAGGCAGAGTACGAACGGATTCTGGAAGAATATGACATTATCACGACAAAGCAGCTTGAGCTTCCAGGATCATACAGAAACGGATTCAGTGCGCACCACAAGGTCAGCACACTGGACGAGACAGGGCGTATCATCGCAGAACGTTTTCCGGAATATTACGACACATTTGTCCGTCTGGTACATCAGAATAAAACGTATTTTGGCAATATCATGGTGGCGCGGAAACAACTGTATGACGCGTACTGTGAGTGGCTTTTCACAATCTTCTTTGAGCTGCAGAAGCGCATCGACCTGACTTTTGAGGACGACTATCACAAGCGCGTGTTTGGATTTATCTCTGAGTTCCTGCTGTATGTGTGGGTGACGGCAAATGGCTGCAAAGCGTTTGAGTGCAGGGTTGCGATAATCGGAGAGAAGAAGGAGACTGGGGAAGTCACAGCTAAGATGGCAGAGTTTTTCAGGAAAAAGGATGCAGCCGGGGCGAAAGCGTATTTTGAAACGGTCCTGAAACAAAGACCTGATATTCTGATGGAGGCGTCCGACATCAACGGCGAGTGCAAGCTCTGCCTGCAGGCAGTGTCAACGGCAAATCTGGAGCTGGCAGAATATGGGCGCTGTTTTCTGGATGCTATCAATAACTACACGGATATCATAGATTACTTCAGGGGATTGAACAGCTTTGCGGCAAGAGCCGTCAGGGAGGTGGCAACGGCGGACGAGCTGCGGCGCCGGACGGCAAAAACAGAGTATGTCAGAACGATGGAGGAGAAGAGCTGTAAGGAGGCAAACGGAGGTATGCCGCCATGGACATCGGACATTGCACTCAGGGCTGCAGTCCGCCTGTATGCACACTGTCAGGAAATTGCGGAAAGGGCATATTTGCGTTGTAAAAAAATATGTGATGACTTCTAAACATTCTGGAATTATACTGCGCCGGTATTTGTGTCAAAGCCGGAAATGTAAAAATTAGCACTTGTAATAAAATTTGATTTAGCATAAAATAATTAGTGGGTATGCATAGAGGGGCTCTGAGAAGGAGTATGTGATATCCATGATAAAAAAAGACAATAAAACGAATAAAAAGTTCATATTTCGTGAAAAATATGTGTGTATGTTGTGTGTGATTGCGTTTGCCCTGCTCTGTGGATGTGCATCAGAGCGCGACGAGGTGATGATGACGCTAATCAACAATGAGGAAGCGGCAATACCCGCGTCAGACAGTGAGAATGTGACAGAAGTGCCGCTTGTTGACGAGATGACAGAGGCAGAGGCAGAAGTTGAAGAGGAATCACAGCAAGTATATATTTATGTATGTGGGGCAGTGCAGCTTCCGGGAGTATATCGATTGAAGCAAGGGAGTCGCTTGTATGAGGCGGTGGAGTTGGCAGGCGGACTGACCGGTGACGCCGATGAAAATTGCCTCAATATGGCAAGGGAGATCACAGACGGAGAGCAGGTCGTGATTCTGACGCAGGAGGAAGCTTTTGCACGAAAAGAGGCAGGGACATACACATATCCGGGAGAAAGTGCCATGCAGGAGACAGCAGCAAAGGTTTCTGGTCTTGTCAATATTAATACAGCTACCCTTGCAGAATTGACAAGTGTGTCAGGTATTGGAGAGAGCAGGGCTCAGGCAATTATTGATTACAGGGAGCAACACGGCAGTTTTGGCAGCATTGAGGATATCAAAAAGGTGGATGGCATTAAGGACGGGCTTTTTTCAAAGATAAAGGATAAAATAACGATATAAAATAAAGATTGAGTTGGGAGATTGTAGCAATGGGCAAAAAGGTTTTGGTGGTAGATGATGAGAAGCTGATCGTGAAAGGACTTCGTTTCAGTCTGGAGCAGGATGACATGGAGGTCGAGTGCGCATATGATGGAGAGCAAGCACTCGAGATGGCAAAGAATAAAAAATACGATATGATCTTGCTGGATATTATGCTTCCGAAGCTTACAGGTTTAGAGGTGTGTCAGCAGATTAGAGAGTTCTCCGATGTGCCGGTCATCATGCTCACCGCAAAAGGTGAGGATATGGACAAGATACTTGGTCTTGAGTATGGGGCTGATGACTATATCACCAAACCATTTAATATCCTGGAAGTAAAAGCTAGAATCAAAGCAATTATACGCAGAACTGGTTCCAAGATAAAGGAGCCGGATGAGAAGAAGGCTCAGATTATAGAGGCGGGCGATTTGCGGCTTGACTGTGAGGGAAGGCGGCTTCATGTGAGTGGAAAGGAAGTGAATCTCACAGCAAAGGAGTTTGATGTACTGGAACTGCTTGTGCTCAATCCAAATAAAGTTTACGGCAGAGAAAATCTTCTGAAGCTTGTGTGGGGAGAGGATTACCCAGGCGATGTCAGAACAGTGGATGTACATATTAGAAGACTGCGTGAAAAAATTGAACCGAACCCAAGTGAACCAAAGTACGTGCACACCAAATGGGGTGTCGGGTACTATTATAAATAGGCTGATAAATAGGAGATAAAAGTGGCAAAGCTTTGGGATAAGATAAAAAACGGAAAAATGGCTGCGAGTTTTAGAAGTCTGAAAACGAGAATATTTTGTATTATTATGGCGGCGGGGATTGTTCCCTGTGTGGTGCTGCATTTTGGCATTCTAGAGCGTTATCTGGACAATACGATAGCGACGAGGACCACTGAGGTGCAGACACAGGTTAGAATTATCGCAGATCATTTGATTACATACAATTATATGCTGGACAACAGCAGTGATGTGGTCAATGCAGAGCTTTCGCAGTTGTCCAATCTCTACGACGGACGCGTGTTGATTATCAATGGCAGTCTCAAGATCATAAAGGATACTTATGCAGTCAGTGAGGGAAAAACGATTATTTCCGAGGAGATTATAAAGTGCTTAAAGGGCGACGGTGCCTCTAACAGTCTCAAGGATGCAGGATATATAGAAATTATCGTACCGATTGAGCAGAAGCTCGAGGATAGATCTCACGTTGTTGGAGCAATGCTTACAAGTGTGTCTACCGACAGCATTAGAAGTGGCTATGAGTATATACAGAGCCGTGCTTTTTTGCTGGAAATGCTTGCTATGGTGGTTATATTTGGGATAGCGCTTCTGCTGAGCCGCAAGATGCTCAAGCCATTCGAAAAAATTACAGATGCGATCAATGACGTGAAGAACGGATTTACGGATGAGGAGATCAGTGTGACCGATTATATCGAGACGGAGCACATCGGAGATGCCTTTAATCAGATGATGGGCAGGATGAAAGTGCTTGACAATTCAAGACAGGAATTTGTGTCCAATGTGTCGCATGAGTTAAAGACACCGCTTGCTTCCATGAAGGTGCTGGCTGATTCACTGCTCACACAAGAGGACGTGCCAGCGGAACTCTACCGTGAATTTATGATGGATATTGCGGAGGAGATTGACCGGGAAAATAAGATTATTACCGATCTGCTGTCGCTTGTAAAAATGACAAGAACATCAGCTGATATCAGCGTCGAGGCGGTAGATATCAATGCGGTTCTTGAGCTTTTGTTGAAGCGATTGGGACCTATTGCATCGCGGTCGGATGTCAAATTGATTTTTGAGAGCCGCAGACCAGTAAGTGCAGAAGTAGACGAAGTTAAGTTGACGCTGGCATTGTCAAATCTGGTTGAAAATGCGATCAAATATAACAATAAGGGCGGCTGGGTAAAAGTGATACTTGATGCAGACCATCAATATTTTTCTGTCGAAGTGTCTGATTCGGGCATTGGTATTCCGCAGGAGTCTATCGAGCACATTTACGAGCGCTTTTACAGAGTGGACAAATCGCACTCGAAGGAAATCGGCGGTACAGGACTGGGACTTGCAATTACCAGAAGTGTGGTACTCATGCACCGGGGGTCGATTACTGTGAGCAGTGAGGAAGGAGTAGGGACGATATTTCATGTCAAGATACCACGAACCTATATAGCACAATCGTGAAGAATAATCGCGAAATTGACAGGAAGGGTGGATTTATGAAGCGAAAAATGTTGAAGGGATATCGCAGATTTCTGTTCCTGCTGGGGATGATGTGCCTGTCGGTTGCGCTATTAGCCGCATGCAGCAGGGAGGAGCCAGAGGGAACGCCAATTGATATCTCTTATTTGAATAAAAATGAGACAAAGCTTATGACAGAAACGCACTATCTCACAAGTACTGACACAAAGGATATGATTGTGGAAGTGTTGACTCTGTTGTGTTCTGTGCCGGATAATAAGGAGTTGAAAGCGACGCTCACAAGCGGAATTAATATTATAACCTATTCTTACGACGGGGAGCAGGTGATTGTTTCATTGGGAGAGAAATATAAGGAGCTTTCGAGGACGACAGAGGTGTTGACGAGGGCAGCTCTTGTCAGAAGTCTTACCAATATACCAGATGTAAATTATGTGATGTTGACGATTAATGGAGAGTCATTGACAGACACATCGGGAAACGCAATTGGAATTATGACAGCGGATATGTTTGTGAATAATGCAGGGGCGCAGATGGAGACTGCAGAGAGCAAGGTAACGCTGCGGTTATATTTTGCCAATGAGGATGGCAACGGGCTGATCGCTGTCAACAGGGAGCTTACGCACAATGCGGATGTATCCAATGTACCAATGGAAAAGCTGGTGGTTGAGCAATTAATCAGCGGTCCGGCAAGCGACGAGATTTATCCAACAATCAATCCGGATACGAAGCTGGTTAACATTACAGTCAGGGATGGAGTATGCTATTTGACCTTTGACAGTGCAATGCTTACAGCGGTAAACAATGTGACAACGGATGTGACGATTTACTCCATTGTCAATTCTCTTGTGGAGTTGAGCAATATCAATAAAGTACAGATTTCCATAGACGGGAACAAGGATGGAAAGTTCCGGGATAAGTATGAGGCATCCACAGTGTTTGAACGTAATTTGTCGCTCGTCAATTAATGAAAGAAAGGAAAATAAATGAGGAGACCACTATGCTGCATCTGTGTGGCATTTGTGGTGACTGTGTTCTTATATTTAAAATTCAGCCCGCCGTCGGAACAGGCACATGATTTGCCGGAGGGCGATCGGATTACTCTGCTGGGAGAGGTATGTCAGAAAGAGTATAAGAAGGAAAATCTTGTATTGCAGCTAAAAAATGTAAAAATGTATAACACGGAAGCGACAGAAGGCGGAAAGGTCATATGCTATATTGCATTGGATGAAAATATGACAGAGCCAAAGGCTGGGAGCATAATTGCCGTGGAAGGCAGGCTGGTTTACTTTGAAGAAGCGAGAAACCCAGGGGAATTTGATGCGCAGGAATACTATCGGATTTTAGGCGTTGATTTCAAGCTTTATAAAGCAAGGATACTCACAGAGGGCAGTCGCTATTCCGTGTATCGCGAGACGCTATATCAGATTAGACATCATTTTGAAGGGATTTTTGACAGGGTACTTACACCAAAGGATGCCTCTGTTATGAAAGCTGTTCTCCTTGGAAATAAATCGGATCTTGACGCACAGAGCAAGCAGCTGTTTCAGAAAAGTGGTATTGCACACATTTTTGCGATTTCAGGCCTGCACATAACCCTTATGGGTATGGGATTATTTAAGCTGCTGCGCAAGGCAGGCCTCCCTCAGCAATTGTGTGCGGTGGTATCGGTAGGGATTATGATCGCTTACGGAGACATGGTTGGTATGAGCAGCTCGGCTTACAGGGCTGTGTTTATGTTTGGCATGCAGCTCGCAGCGCAGCTATTGCGGCGGACTTATGATATGCTCACTGCGCTGGCACTTGCGGCTATGCTGATTTTGTTGGAACAGCCATTGTATCTGTACCATTCGGGATTTCAGCTTTCTTTTGGGGCAATCCTTGGCGTGGGGTGTCTGTCCGAGGTCATGCAGCCTGCCAAGTGCGGGGAAAAACATCGTATTTGGGATAAAATTGTCTTGTCATTGTGTGGAAGTCTCAGTATCTTTCTGGTACATTATCCAATCATGTTGTGTACATACTATGAATTCCCGGTATACTCGTTCGTGTTGAATCTGGTTATCATACCGGCTATGTCCCTTTTGATGGCAGCAGGGCTGTTATGCCTTGGCGCAGGAAGCCTGCCTGCTGTGATTGGATTCGGCATGGCAAAGCTGATGGGACTTGTGTGCCATATACTGCTATACGGCTTTGAGCGGCTTTGCAGAATGTCGTTGAAGCTGCCATTTGCAAACTGGATTGTCGGGAGGCCGGAAGAGTGGAGGATTGGTGTCTTTGGCGCAGTTGTTCTGTTTCTGTATGCAGCGCATCACTGTGGAAAGCATCTATCCAAAAGTACCACATGTGAAAAGCGAGGAGTCCATATTGGACTGCCATTGCAGATGAAGCTAATGACAGTGCTTGCGGCGGTTATGCTGCTCAGCGAGACTTCTGTTGACGGCGTATCGGTGGCTTTCCTGGATGTAGGGCAGGGGGATTGTATCTGGGTTGAGAGTGCAAAGGGAGAGAATTTTCTGATTGATGGTGGAAGCACATCTAAGACGAATGTGGGAGCGTATACGATTGTTCCATATTTGAAATATATGGGTGTTTCAAAATTGGATGCAGTATTTTTGACCCATCTTGACAGCGATCACATATCTGGCGTGCTGGAGCTGCTTGCGGGCGGCAGTGACAATATGGGGGCTGGCACGGAAGAGCGGATGGAAATTGCGGTCAGCCGGCTTTGCATATCTGATGCCGTTATCGAGGATGAGGCATATGAGAAGTTGGCAGCATTGTGTGAAGCAAGAAAAATACCAATATTTCGCCTGAAATCTGGTGACAGAATCGAGGCGTATGGATTAGTGTTTGAAGTGCTTCATCCACAGTTGGGGTATGTGGCAGATTCCCGGAATGCGTATTCTCTGGTCATGAAGTTGGAGATTGAAGACAAAGTTAGAATGCTTTTGACGGGAGATGTCGAGGCTGACGGGGAGCGGGCTGTGGCAGAGAGACTTTACGGGACAGATGATTTTGCGGGTATTGATATTTACAAAGCCGCTCATCATGGCTCAAAGTATTCAAACACGGAAGAATTGATCGCGATGATTGAACCAAAGCTTGCTGTCATATCCTGCGGAGAGGATAATCGCTATGGACATCCACATGCAGAGACAATCGAGAAACTTGAACAGGCGGGAAGTGACATACGGATTACAAAGGACACAGGAACCATTACGATAAAGATAAAAAATGGAAAATATACGATAGAAAACTATATCAATTAGCAGTAAAGGAAGTATAAATGAAAAGGATAGCACAGGACATTAAGAGTGGTCAGTTCAGCAGTCTCTATCTTCTCTATGGAGAGGAGGCATATCTGCGCAGACAGTACCGCGATAATTTAAGGAAAGCATTGGTAGCGGAGGAGGATACCATGAATTGCAGTGTGTATTCTGGCAAAGATATCAATGTCGGCGAGGTTGTTGACCTTGCAGGTACGATGCCGTTCTTTGCAGAGCGCAGGGTGATTATTGTCGAGAACAGCGGCTGGTTCAAGAGCGGAAACGAGCAGATTGCTGCGCTAGTAAAAGCACTTCCGGATACAACCTGTATGATTTTCGTGGAGGAGGAGATTGATAAGAGAAATAAGCTGTATAAAGCAGTCACTGCCAATGGTTATGCAGCACTCTGCGAAATGCAGGACGAGACAACACTCAAAAAGTGGGTTATGGGACTGCTGAAAAAGGAGAACAAGACGATTACACCCGACGCACTCAACTTACTGTTAGATAAGACAGGCACGAGTATGGAAAATATCCGGCGGGAGGTGGAGAAGTTAGTCTGCTATAAGTATTATGAGGAAGGCATTACGGCTGCCGATGTGGAGGAACTGTGTATTGTACAGATACAGAATCAGATCTTTGACATGGTGGAGGCAGTCGCGCAGAAAAAGCAGAAGCAGGCACTAAAGCTGTATTATAACCTGATTGCCTTAAAAGAAGCGCCTATGAAGATATTGGCGTTGATCGCCAGACAATTCAACATGCTTTTGCAGGTAAAGGAAATGAAGTCAAAGGGATATCAGGAGAGTGAGATTGCCAGACAGACTGGACTCAATCCCTACTTCCTGAAAAAGAAATATATTCCGCAGGCCGCACAATTTAAGGTGCGGCAGCTGGAAGCTGCGTTAAGGACCTGCGTGGCGGCAGAAGAAAATGTAAAGACAGGGCGTATGCCCGATATACTTAGTGTCGAGCTGATTATTGTAAGCCTGAGTGGACAAAATAAAAAGGAGCGCGCGATATGATACCAAATGACCCAGTGATGCTGTTAAGTTACATTAATTTAAAGCTTAGAGACTTTTACCCGAGTCTCGAAAAATTCTGTGAGGACACAGACGAAGACATGAAAAAAATAGTAGACAAATTGAGTCAAATCGATTATCATTACGACGAAGAAAAAAATCAGTTTGTGTGATGAGATAGTTATGTTTTCGTTTTTGGAAGCTATGAGGAGATTCGTTTAAAATGTTAAAAAAATTTCTATTTCCTTTTTTGATGGCAGTTTTGCTGCTGCAGGGGTGCGCTGACAAAGATGCAGGGACGAGTGCACAGACAGCAGGCACAGTTGAGGTCTCTGAGGAAGAGTACAGTGAAGGGGAGTCAAGGAGTACAATTCTTGAAGAAAAGCTGGAGAAGGAAGCAGCAAGGCGCGAGGAAGAAGCTTCGCAGACAGAGGAGGCGGGCATTACATTTACTGATGACATCGGAAGAAATGTCACAGTGGAGAGTCATGACAGGGTTATTACTCTGATTGGCAGCTTTACGGATATATGGCTGCTTGCGGGCGGTGAAGTGGTGGGCGCTGCAAATGATTCGTGGAGCAGTTTTGACCTGAATATGGGAGCAGATGTGGTAAATGTTGGCTCTCATGTTGAGCCGGATATTGAAAAAATAATTGCTGCGAAACCAGATTTGATCATTGCAAGTGCGAATACAGATGCGGATCTTAACATGGAAAAGATACTTACAGATGCAGGCATCACAGTCGCGTATTTTTCTGTATCTAACTTTAATGAATACATGAATATGCTTGAAATCTGTACTGACATCACGGGTCGAAAAGATCTATTTGCCCAGAATGGGACAGAGGTGCAGAGGCAGGTTGATGAGGCGAGGGCGCTTGTAAACCAGAGAAATCTGGAAGGAAAGAAGGCACCCACAATTGTGTTCCTGCGCGCAAGTGCATCGAGCATCAAGGCAAAGGGAAGCTATGGAAATGTCGGCGGTGAGATGCTTGCAGATTTGGGCTGTATCAATATTGCTGACGATGACAACAGCTTGCTTGATGACCTTAGCATGGAGGCAATCATCGCTGCTGACCCTGATTACATATTTGTGACGACGCAGGGAACAGATGGCGATGCAGTGCAGCAGAATATTGAAGAAACGCTGCTGGACAACCCCGCATGGAATAAACTTACTGCGGTGAAAAATGGCAAATACTTTGTACTTGAGAAGGAACTGTACAATCTGAAACCAAACGCAAGGTGGGGAGAGGCGTACCAAAAGCTTGCAGATATCCTGTATGGCGAGGGAACAGTTGAATAAACAGGATTACTCAAAGAAATAGTAGCAGCCCTCATGATCAGAAAATTCTTTGATGCGGACATCAAAGACAGCCTCAATAATATGCTGCTGCAGACATTCTTCCGGGGAGGCTGTGGCGGCTATTTTTCTGTCCTGCATTATGACAAGTGTGTCAGAAATTCTGAGTGCCTGTCCAAGGTCATGCAGGACAAGGATGATCGTTTTGCCCTGTTTTTTTAATTGTAGTACCATCTCCATAAATTGACGCTGCCCGTTCAGGTCAAGATAGGTGGTCGGCTCGTCCAACACAATATAGTCACAGTCCTGTGCAAGCGTCATGGCAAAAAAGGCGCGCTGCCGGATTCCGCCTGACAGTGTGTCGGCATACTGTGCAGCATAGGGACTTACATGAGTGAATTCCATAGCATTTTGGACTATCGCAATATCAGTCTGCTTTTTTTTGCGCGAGAATCCAAGGTGTGGAAAGCGCCCATGCTCCACAAGAGTTTTTACTGGCAGCGCGGGAATGATGGTGCGTACCTGTGGCAGAAAGGAGAGTTTGCGAGCGCGTTCTTTCATTGGCATGGCAAGATAGTCCCTGTCATCCAGTCGGATACGGCCAGAAGTGACTTTGGAGGAACCGTTCAGACATTGGAGTAAAGTTGTCTTTCCGCAGCCGTTTGGACCAATGACCGTTGTGATTTCACCCTTTGGAAAACGTACGGAGATATCGCTTAATATGGGGACAAAATTACAGCTGATGTTGACGTGGCAAAACTCAAGCATTAACTCTGCGTCCTCCTTTCTTTTTGAATAGCAGATATAAGAAAAATGGCCCGCCGATAAAGGACATCAGGACACCGGCAGGAAGTTCAAACGGTGCGAATAAAATACGTCCCAGAATATCGCAGATGAGTACAAAGCAGGCACCGAGCAGGGCGGAGCAAGGCAGTAAACAGCGGGTGTCATTTCCAAAAAGTCTGCGGCAGATATGGGGAACGATCAATCCTACGAAACTGAGCAATCCGGCGTAGCTGACTACACAGCCAGACAGAATGCTCGATAAGATAAGCAGAATCAGCCGCACGAGAGTGACATGCAGACCGAGCGAGCGCGCGATATCATCACCGAGACTAAGGACATTGATTGCTCTTGCGAAGAGAAAGGATGCCAAAAGCGCTGCAACAATGGCCGCGGCAGGAAATTTTAGATTGTCGAAAGTCAGTCCGGACAGGGAACCAATCAGGAAGGTTGTGAGATTCACGGTAATGTCTGTATCAAGGAGTTTGATGGTGTTGATGCCTGCATTCAGAAAGCTTGACACTGTGATACCTGCAAGGATAATCGTTGTTCGTGAGCTGTCAGCCATATACGCGAGAGCAAAGATAGTGAGTGTGGTGGCAAGGGCTCCTGCGAAGGCAGCAACAGGAACAGCAGAGGTATAGCTGTCGCCGAGCATCAATGAGAGCATCACGGCAAATCCTGCTCCTGAGTTGACACCGATTGTGTTTGGGCTTGCGAGGGAATTGTTCATGACACTCTGCAAGATAACGCCGGCAGCGGCAAGCCCCATACCGGCAAGACACGCCCCCGCAACGCGTGGAAGGCGCACTGTATTGACAAGTATATAAGTGGTGGAATCCTTGTCATAACCAGCCAGGCACGTTAAGACACTTATGGGGGAAAGCGGTACGCTCCCCAAAAGAATGCCTGCAAACATGCAGAGTATCAGCAGCAGGACAAGGATTGCTATTTTTTTTCTCATAGTAGATCGTCTCCGTTTTGTTTGAGTGTACAGGATACGGTACAACGTAAAGTGTGAATCATTTTTGCAAAGGTTTTTCGCTCTATATATAATAATGGCATATTTTATGCGTTTAATCAAACAATATTTTATCAACTGTCACAAATTCATAGCCCTGCTGTGTAAGCTCGTCGACGATCATAAGTGCAGCCTCCACAGATGTATCATAATAGTCGTGCATCAGAATAATATCGTTGTCAGATACTTTATTGATGACAGCTTTTGCTACGCGATTGGCATTGGATGTGTTCCAGTCGAGCGGATCAACATTCCAGAGCACAGGAAACATATTCAAATCCGTCTCAAATTTTTTGTCCCATGAACCGTAGGGCGGGCGTACATATTGAATCTCATCACCAGTGATATCATAGAGAATTTGATTTGTCTGTATCAATTCGTTTTTGAACTGCTCGCGGTTTGAGGCAGTGAGCTGTATGTGGCTGTAGGTGTGATTTCCGATGAGATGCCCTTCGTCGTGCATTCTCTTTATAATATCGGGATGAAGTTCCGCATGTTCTCCAGTGACAAAAAAGGTAGCTTTCACACCGCGTTCTTTTAGCCCGTCAAGCAGTTGTTCTGTATAGACAGGGTGCGGCCCGTCATCAAAAGTGAGAGCGGCCCGTTTGATTTCGGCCAGTGTGGAATCAGAGGGGACAGGATCGATGGAGGCAACGGAAGCGTTGAAAGCGATAGCTGGAATCGCTTTCTGCAACAAAAGCGGTTTCATTAGCGCTGTCAAAGTCAGACAGATACATATGAAATACAATATGTTAAAAATATGATTATAATGTTTCATATATAGAACCGCCGGTTTATTACATTCATGGTTATAATATGCAGAATTATCAGAATGGTTCCTGCACAAAATAAAAAAATCTTAAAAAAGCAAATGTTTGGTTGTGATATAAAATAAATAATGCTATAATACAGCTACAGGTGCAAGAGGAAGCACAAAGAATAGAGAAAGGTATTGGCTTAATGGAAAAGAATTTAAAATGGCATACGTTTGAAGATATGACTGCGAAATGTTATAAGACACTGGATAATGGCAACATGATAAAGGAATGCTGGTATGGTGCATTCGATACATTGCTGGAAATCATAGCAGAGGAGAGAGAAAAGCATCCAGACTGTTTTGGGGAGCTGGCGGAGATTGATCAGAAAACAGAAAACAAATACAATGTCCAGGGGTGGGTTGACGATTATTTTGGAAAGCTAAATGCACTGGGGGATTATGACAGAATCTACAAGGATGGCCTGCGGCTGATTGACGCTTTTCAATGGCAGCAGCAGTCACCGGCACAGATTAAGCTGCGGGTGATGAATGCCATGAAAAGGCTTGGAATGAAAGATGCTGCCCAGAGGTATAGTGAGGAATGGGTTGGACAGGAGCCCGATGACATGAATGGACTTTTTGCTGCGTTAATTTTCGGGGATAAGGAAAAAAGAGAATAAAGTATAAGAAACAATATCTACACCTTTTAGAGAATTTCTCAACAATTCTCTAAAAGGTGTAGATATTTTTCGTTTTGTATGGTAATATATACAATGTAAGGGCTTACAGCCTGGTAAAACTGTTAACTGGGAACAATTCACATTTGAGGAGCTAAGAATATGGATACAAATAAGGAAAAATTCAAGAGAAGAGGATTCGATCTGCTGGCGTTGGGAGAGATATTGCTTCGCCTGTCGCCGCCAGTAAATGAACGGCTTACCAGAGGGGATGCATTTCAGAAGCAGGCCGGTGGTGCGGAGTTAAACGTTGTGTCAGGCACATCGCTTTTAGGGCTGAGAACAGGTATTATCTCAAGAGTTCCTGCAAATGATTTGGGCAGATACATACAGAACCGAGTTCGATTTTGTGGTGTCAGTGACGATTATCTGGTATATGACAAGTCAAAGGATTCCAGACTTGGCATTTACTACTATGAATACGGTGCACATCCAAGAAAGCCGAATGTTGTCTATGACAGAAAGAACACGGCATTTACCGAGATAGCCATAGACGATTTCCCGGAGGAAATGTTCACATCGGCGCGCTGCTTCCACACGACAGGTATCACACTGGCACTTGGACAGAAGACAAGGAATACCGCAATTGAAATGATTAAGCGTTTCAAGGAGAATGGCACGCTTATTTCGTTTGACGTCAATTTCAGGGGAAATCTGTGGACAGGCGACGAGGCCAGAGAGTGTATTGAACAGATTCTTCCCTATGTAGATGTATTTTTCTGCTCAGAGGATACAGCCAGACTGACGTTCAAGAAAGAGGGCACAGTGCAGGATATGATGCGGAGCTTCACGAAGGATTACAATATCAGCGTGGTGGCGTCAACGCAGCGCGTTGTGCACTCACCGAAGACCCATTCCTTTGGTTCCTGCATCTATGACGCGATCAATGACTGCTATGTGCAGGAGCCTGCTTATGAGAACATTGACGTGGTCGACCGCATTGGAAGCGGTGACGCGTACATATCGGGAGCGCTGTATGGACTGCTCGCACACAACATGGACTGCACGAAGGCGATGGAGTACGGAAATGCGACCGCGGCAGTCAAAAATACGATCCCGGGAGATCTGCCTTCGTCAGACCTGAAGGAAATCGATGGTATCATCAGGAACCATCACTCCACAGGACCGCAGCTGGAGATGAACCGGTAATCAGAAATAAAAGATTAAAAATGGAGACAACGCGGATTACTGCGCTGTCTCTTTTTTTGTGCACACGGGCACCCAAAGGAAGACGCACGTTTCCAACAAAATAAAAACTTCACAAAAAATGTAACCAGATCTGCCTGTGATTTGTGTATATAATAAGGAACTGTTTGGTTTTTGCGGGAAAAAGTGGTATGAGGAGGTCCTGTATGGGCAGCTGTGTAAAAAAGTGGATGCTGGGTGCGATGGGGATTTTATTGGCAGGAGCGGCACTTACAGGGTGCAGCAGAGAGGTGGTGCAGACAAATGACAGCCTAATCGTCTATGCGGGCGGGGATGATGTCATTATGGATTATGCGGTCAGGGAGTTTGAGCGGCGCTATCCGGATATCCCTGTGGAGTATAAGGGGCGCAAGGTTATCGAGGATGCGGAGGAATTTTACGGATACAACCAGCAGCTATCAGCGCAGCTGATGAGCGGCGCGGGAGCGGATGTGTTTTTCCTGCAGGACTACTGGGATATCGACAAGCTGGTGCAGGCGGGGGCATTTGCCGATCTGAGCGGGATCTATGACAGCTGTGAGCTGTTTCGGGATGCAGACTTCAATGGCGATATCATGGACGCGGGCCTCTTTGACGGAAAACGGTATTTTTTGCCGATGGAGTACAGGATTCCCATGATGATTTCCACGCGTGAAACATTGGACGAGGTAGGGGTTGACATCGAAAAGTGTACTGATTTTGACAGTTTTATGGTGGAGTCCGGCCGTTATATGAACAGCGCAGATTACGACAGACGTCTGTTTCGGATGGATGTGAGTGCGATGAACTGCATCTTCTGGTCGGGATATCCGATCGTGGACAAGGGCGAGGTGGTATGGGACATTGAGGAGACGAGAAATTACTTTGCGTGGTATAAGGATGTCTATGAGCGCGGTACCGGAGAGTATATGTTTGGCGATCTGTTTGGTGCGGCGGCAGTGCGCGATGGCGAGTGTGTTTTTGAGAGCTCCGGGTTTCTGGATACCGATTTGAACGCGGTCAGGGCGCTCTATACCGTGGGGACGCCTGTGGCTGTGCCGGTATACAATAAGGATGGCGGCATCAACGCACTGATGACCCGCGCGGTAGCGGTGCGGGCAAACAGCGGGAATCTGGACAATGTGAGAAAGTTTCTGGAAATCCTGTTTGACAGGCAGATCATGGAGCAGCCAGGGGCACGGCGTTACGATATCAGCGTGCGGAAAAGTGTGATGGAGGACGAGTATGAGTCGTATCTGAGAGAAGCGCCGTTCAAAATTGCAGTGAATGGATTTCCGTTTGAGCTTCCACCGTTGAAAAAAGAAGATTATGACGCGTATTTCGCCTGGGCGGACAAGGTGGACAAAGTGGTGTACTGGCCGGAATGGAGACAGGATTTCCAGGGGGAAATCAGGCGTTATCTGCGGGGAGAGGTCTCCTACGAGGAGGCGGCGCAGAGCGCGAGAAAGAAACTGGAGTTCTATCTGTCGGAATAAGGAACAGGAGAGGGTGTTATGAGAAGAAGACGGGCTGTGCAGGGATTTTTGTTTGTCCTGCCGTTTCTGGCTGGATTCCTGTTGTTTTTTGTTATTCCATTTCTGTGGAGTGCCGCCTACTCCCTGACAGGCGGTGTCGGGGGCATCGAATTTGCCGGACTGAGACATTACAGGTCGCTTCTGCAGAGCAGGGCATTTTTGCTGGCGGTAAAAAATACATTGAAGTTTCTGGCGACTGGCGTGCCGCTTGTGATGCTTATGGGACTGGGCGTCTCGCTGGCGCTGCACCAGGCATTCCGGGGAAGTTCCTTTCTGCGCGCTGTCTTTCTGTTTCCACTGACGGTTCCGATTGCTGCCCTGATTGCGGCAGTACGGTTTTTCTTTGCGGAGGATGGAGCGCTGAACGGACTGCTTGCGCTTATGGGTGCGGAGGGCAGAAACTGGCTTGGCAGCGGCGCGGCGTTTGGCGTGCTGGTGCTGGTGTTTCTGTGGAAGAACTGCGGGTACAATATGCTTTTGTTTCTGACAGGGCTGTACGGGATTCCGGATGAACTGATATGGGCTGCCCGGATGGAAGGGGCGCACGCCGGACAGGTGTTTTGGTATATCCGCATGCCTCTGCTGAAACCGACGTTCTTTTTTACGGCGGTCGTCTCGATCATGAATGCGTTCAAGATTTTTCGCGAGGCGTATCTGATTGGCGGGGAGAACCCGGATGCGGGCATTTATATGCTGCAGCATTTTATGAACAACAATTTTCGGAACCTGAATTATCAGCGCCTGTCCGCTGCGGCATTTTTGATTTTCTTTTTTATCAGTCTGCTGGTCGGCGGATTGTTCTGGCTGAAAAATAAGGGGGGAACAGTGGAGTTATGAGGAATACTGCGGGAAAAAAACGGGTGAAACCGCTGGTACTGGCAGGGCGTGCGGCGGTGCTCCTGCTGGCTGCAGCTGCGCTTTTCCCGGTTGCATTTATGTGTGTGAACGCATTTGCAGCGGAGTCAGCCATGGAAAATGCCGGGGGATTTCTGCCTTCCGGGTGGGGATTGTCAGGGTTCTATGAGGTGTTTGTGCGGCGGCCGGATTATCTGGTAAAATTCTGGAATTCGCTGCTGCTCTCTGTAGCGGTTGTCGCGGGGCAGTGTGTGCTTTCGGCGCTGGCAGGATACGGTTTTTCGAAATTTGTGTTTCCATTCAGGGAGGCAGTCTATTTTGCCGTTATCGTGCTGATGCTCATGCCCTACCAGGTGACGCTGGTGTCGAATTTTCTGATCACGGATGCGCTGCACCTGAACAATACTTACTGGGCGATCCTGCTGCCCGGAATTTTCTCGCCGTTTGGCGTGTTTCTGATGCGGCAGGGGTTTGACGCCATGGAGGAGGGCATCCGGGAGAATGCCATGCTGGAGGGATGTTCGCAGCTGCGGGTTCTGACGCAGATTGCGGTGCCTGTCTGCCGGGGATGGATGACAGCCCTGATTCTGCTGGGTTTTGTGGATGCGTGGAACATGGTGGAGCAGCCGCTTGTCTTTCTGCAGGAGACATTCCGCTATCCGATTTCGGTTTTTCTCGCGCAGATGGACGAGTCGCGGATGGATGTTCTGTGTACCTGCGGGATTCTGGTGCTGCTGCCTGTACTGCTGCTGTTTTTGTTCAGCGAGGAGGACTTGGCGGTCAGCGCTGCCGGATTGAAGGTTTGAGGTGGAGTATGAGTGCGAGAAAAAAGAGGACGTTGTGCTGTGCGGTTTGCATTTTTGTCATACTGTGTGTGTTTACGATTGTCTCCTACAGGACCAATATCAGGCTGATGCCCCATGTGGAGACGTTTTCGTACACGCCGCCGATTTTTCAGGCGGATGAGCGGCTGAAGTGGTATCTGCCGGAGGAAGCCTTTTTTGTAAACGCAAAGGGGCATATGGTGATTTACCGGATAAAGGAGCGCGTCGGGCGGTTTGGCAGAGAGTACTTTGTGCAGGAGGTGCAGCTTGACATTTATACGGAAAACGGACAGCGGGAAATCAGGGAGGACGGTCATATCCGTGTGATTGCGCCGAATCTGGAAGCGTGGGATAATCTGGTGTACCGCAGCAGCCGGTTCTTTGCGGAGGGGGACGCTGTGGTGTGGGTGAATCCGGAGTCGGACAAGTCGGGGATTGTGCAGAAATAGTGTGTAGGTTGGTTTTGATGTATAGGAACTGCAGGAAGGCCGGAACAGGCGGCGCAGTTCCTTTTTTATGCACAGACCCGTGCAGAGGAAATATACCGCTAAGGCGGCGCACAGGTCTTTCTTCTGCTCGATTGCACATGATGCACACTTTGGCGTGGGCAATTGTGTAAAAGTGCTAAAAATCCGGACTTATTTTCTCACACATCTCCTGCCGCCTGACGTATTGACTTATCATGTCTTCCTTGTTATGATAAACACAGATGCGCAAGCGGTTGCGCAAAGTGTAGAAACATATCAAACATGATAAGAAAATGGAGAAAAATTATGCTGGATTATATCAAAGGAATGGACATTTCATCATTGGATGAGATTGAAAAACTCGGTGCGAAGTTTTATGACAACGGCAAAGAGGGCGACTTGATTCAGATTCTGAAAAGTTATGATACCAATTACATTCGTCTAAGACTCTGGAATGATCCCAAATCCCCGGAGGGAAAACCGTACGGGGCAGGAAATACGGACTATGAGACGACGCTTCGCATGGCAAAGCGCGTGAAGGCGGCAGGACTTGGATTTTTGCTGGACTTTCACTATAGCGATTTCTGGGCGGATCCCGGCAAACAGAGAAAGCCGAAAGCATGGGCAGACTACAATGTTGACCAGCTTGAGAGAGCAGTATATGATTTTACAAAAGAGATGATGACAGGCTTTGTCAAAGAAGGTGTGGCCCCTGATATGGTTCAGGTTGGGAATGAGTTGTCCAAAGGATTCCTCTGGCCAGAGGGACAGATTCCGAATTACGCCAACATTACACGTTTTATCAGTGCAGGCATTCGGGCTGTGCGGGAGGTATGTCCGACGGCAAAAGTCATGCTGCATCTTGACAATGGCGGAAATAATGCATTGTACAGGGAATGGTTTGACCAGTATATTCATGTCAATAAAGGGGAGGATTTTGACATTATCGGACTTTCCTATTATCCATTCTGGCATGGTACACTGGAAGATTTGAGTAATAATATGCAGGACATCGCTGTTCGATTTGGAAAGGAACTTGTGGTTGCGGAGGTTTCCATGGGCCACACTACACAGGATTATGCTGCGTATGAGAAACTTGCACCGGAAGATAGAAAGGGCATGGCTACAAAGCTTGAACTCTGTGAGAAAGTACCATTTGCGATGACAAAAGGGGGACAGTGTGATTTCATGAGGGCATTTTTTGCGGTGCTCGAGAAAGTTCCTGAGAAGAAAGGGAGAGGTTTCTTCTACTGGGAGGCAGGATGGCTGCCAGTGCCGGGCAGCGGCTGGGCAACGGAAGCTGCACTTGCCTATATCAAGGAGTCAGGTCCAGGAGGAAACGAGTGGGCAAATCAGGCACTGTTTGATTACGATGGAAACGCACTCCCGGCGTTGGAAGTCATTAGAGATTATCGGCCGAAATAAAATTAAAATATAAATGGGGGTATTGGAAATGATAACAGAGAACATTTCAACACTTGTAAACTATGGCATTGCAGCGGGGCTGCTCAATGAATCTGACAAGATTTATGTGACGAACACACTTTTGGAATTGTTTGAACTGGATGAGTATGCGGAACCCGAAAATCCGACAGTGGTAACAAACCCGGCAGAGTTTGATCTGGAGGGGCTTTTGAAGCAGATGCTTGACTATGCGGTGGATCAGGGGCTGCTTTCAGATGACAGTGTTGTGTATAGGGATTTATTTGATACAAAGATTATGGGAATGCTGGTTCCGCGTCCTTCTGATGTGATCGAAACATTCGAGAAGCTTTACAATGAGAAGGGCGCAAAAGCTGCGACTGACTGGTACTATAATTTCAGCCAGAATACAGACTATATCAGGCGCTACCGCATAGCGCGTGACATGAAGTGGAAGGCTGACACTGAGTACGGAGAGATGGATATTACGATCAATCTGTCCAAACCGGAAAAAGATCCCAAGGCAATCGCGGCAGCAAAAAATGCAAAGCAGAGCGGGTATCCGAAATGTCAGCTCTGCATGGAAAACGAGGGTTATGCTGGGAGAGTGAACCACCCTGCGAGACAGAATCACAGGATCATTCCGGTCACGATCCAGGGGAACAGGTGGGGATTCCAGTACTCACCATATGTATATTACAATGAGCATTGTATCGTGTTTAACAGCCAGCACATTCCCATGAAGATCGAACATGACACGTTTGTCAAGCTGTTTCACTTTGTGGAGCAGTTTCCCCATTATTTTGTGGGTTCCAATGCGGATCTTCCGATTGTGGGCGGCTCTATCCTGAGTCATGATCATTTCCAGGGCGGAAATTATGAGTTTGCGATGGCAAAAGCACCAGTTGAGAAAGCGTTTCAGATCAAGGGCTTTGAGGACATTGACGCAGGTATCGTCAAGTGGCCGATGTCAGTAATAAGACTTTCACACAAGGATTACAACAGAATTATCGAGCTTGCAGATGTAATTCTGGCAAAGTGGCGTGGATACACAGATGAATCGGCATTTATTTTGGCAGAGACAGACGGGGAACCGCATAATACGATCACTCCAATTGCCAGAAAGCGTGGGGACAACTATGAGCTGGATCTGGTTCTTAGAAATAATATCACAACTGATGAGCATCCGCTTGGGGTGTATCATCCGCACGGAGAACTTCATCATATTAAGAAAGAAAATATCGGATTAATAGAAGTGATGGGACTTGCGGTGCTGCCGTCGAGATTAAAATCCGAATTGGAGCAGCTTGCGGATGCAATTGTCGGGAAAGAGGATATTCGGAAAAATGAAGTGTTGGAGAAACATGCTGACTGGGTAGAAGAATTTCTTCCAAAGTATGACAATGTCAATAAGGACAATGTGAGGGAGATTATTCAAAAAGAAGTAGGTATTGTATTTGGAAAAGTGCTTGAGCACGCAGGTGTGTACAAGAGAGACGAAGCTGGAAAAGCAGCGTTTCAGAGGTTTATTGACAGTATATAGAAGACAGGTGTGAGTCAGATGGAAACATTTCGCAACGACAGACTGAAAGACAGATTTGGAAATAAAAAGATTACAATTTCAGATGTGGCGGAAGCGCTCAGTGTTTCTAAGACGACTGTCTCAAGGGCAATATCGGGTAAGGGACGGATCAGTGAGGACACGAGGCAGAAGGTTCTCGCCTATATTGAGGAGAACGATTACAAACCAAATGTGATTGCAAAAGGGCTTGCGCAGAAGAAAACATATAATATTGCACTGGTGATTCCCGGGGACTGCAATCTTGTGGATATCCCCTTTTTCCAGAACAGTATGCAGGGGATTTGTGAGGAGGCTTCTGCGCATGACTACGATGTCATGCTTGTGACAACAACGGGGAATTCGTCTGCAAATCTGGAGCGCATGATTGCAAATAATAAGGTGGATGGTGTGATACTGAGTCGTTCCATGATTAAGGACAGGAATGTGGACTTATTAAAGGCGCAGAATATTCCCTTCGTGTTGATGGGGACTTCGAGAGATCAGAACATTTTACAGGTAGACAATGATCATAGGACAGGATGCAGTGAGATGGTAAGTTTTCTGCTTCGCAACAAAGATGCGGGAATCGGATTGATCGGAGGCAGCAAAAATTATGTTGTAAATCGAACTAGAAAGCAGGGATATGAGGATGCATTTAAAATTGCAGCAATAGAACCAAATCAGTCACTGATTTTTGAGAACTGCGACAGATCAGACAAGATTGAATCTGCGGTAATTAAGCTGATTCAGGGAAAAGTATCATCTATCGTCTGTATGGATGATGTGGTCTGTTCTGTAGTGCTGCAGGTCTTAGCTGAGAAAAATATTCTGGTGCCAGGGCAGATTCAGGTAGTATCATTTTATGATAGTGCACTGCTAAAAAACAGCAGGCCGCCAGTTACATCACTTGTGTTTGACGACAGAGCGCTTGGGGCGCGCACCTGTAGAATTTTGCTGCAATACATTCAGGGTGAAGAGGTAGAGGGAAGGACATTGCTTGGCTATAAGCTGGTCATCAGAGAGTCCACAGAAGGAGGATGGTATGTCTAAGAAGAAAAAGAAACCTGCAGAGTTTCGCTTTTATGAGGTGCCACAGGATGAGTCTGTGCTGGCGCTGATGGGCAGCAAATGGATCCAGGTTTATGGTGAGAATATTGACAATATGCATTTTCACAATCTGCTCGAGATCGGATATTGCCATTATGGAGACGGGGATCTGATCATCGAGGATGACATGTATCGGTTCGGATCTGGCATGGTTTCCTGCATTCCAGCAAATGTCCTGCATGTCACCAGAAGTGATGCGGAGGTCATGGCATTTTGGGAATACATATATATTGATCCGGAAGATATACTAAGACAGTGGGGGAAAGCGACACAGGAGATTAGGGACATCATGGAGGCGATTGGCAGGAGAGCTTTTTTTATAAAGGCTGAGGACAATCCGATGATCGTAACGCTGGTACGTGCAATCTTTGAGGAGATGCAGCACAAGAGCGAGCATTACAGGGATTGTGTCAGAGGAATCACCTATTCGCTGCTGTTTGAGATAATACGTTTTAACGGCAAGATATCTGGGCAGAGCTTCTGGAAAAGTGGCAGTCTACAGCTCGAAAGTGCGATAATGTATGTGGAGAAAAACTACGCAGATAATTTTAAGATTGCGGATTTGGCAAATGAATGTCATATGAGTGAGACGCATTTTAGGCGTGTTTTTCAGGAGAAAATGAATATGACTCCCGTTGAATATGTGAATTTTGTGAGAGTCAAAAAAGCGTGTGAGCTGATTGACAAGTCCGATATCAGCATGGAGGATGTGGCTGAAAAAGTGGGATTTGCCACACCGTCAACGTTCAACAGAAATTTTCGGCGTATCATTGGCACATCACCTTATCAGTGGAAGAAACGTCCGGATAATCACGAAGGAAAGTTAATGGAGTATAAGATATCAGCTTTAAAGGGGTGGTAGCGCATTCCGTGAGAACACGATTCAGAATAAACGAAATTGCACGAAATTAAGAAGATAATAAAAACATAAAAAGAAAAGCGGATGTTATAATATAATTGTTATCCGCAATGGGGGCAGTACAATGCAGGAAAAAATAAAAGATCCTTTATTTTTTGAGGAAAACAGGATAGCAGCGCATTCCGACCACAAGTATTTTGTGAGTGAAGCCGAATTTGCGCAGAATGTTCAGAGTCTGAAAAGGTCTTTAGACGGAGTGTGGAAGTTTCGGTATGCAAAAAATATGGAGGAGGCACCGAAAGATTTTTACAGGAGTGAGATAGACTGCAGAGAGTGGGAGGATATCAGAGTACCAGCACATATACAGCTTGAAGGGTATGATAAGCCTCAGTATGTCAATGTCCAGTATCCGTGGGATGGGCATGAAGTTATTGAACCCGGAGAGACCCCAACACACTTTAATCCTACTGCAAGTTATGTGAATTATTTTACAGTGCCAACACAGTTTGAGGGGAAGCGGGTGTTTGTCTCCTTTCAGGGAGTTGAGAGCGGGTTTGCCCTTTGGTGCAATGGCGCTTATGTCGGTTACAGCGAGGACAGCTTTACACCGTCGGAGTTTGAACTGACCAATTTGCTGCAAAAAGGGGAAAACAAGCTGGCAGTTCAGGTGTATAAGTGGACGAGCGGAAGCTGGTGTGAGGATCAGGATTTCTTTCGGTTTTCGGGAATATTCAGAAGCGTTTATCTGTACGCGATACCTGACACGCATGTCAGCGATGTGAAGATCAGGACAGATTTGAATGACGATTACACAGAAGCAGATTTCGTAGTTTCACTGACTGTGATGACCCATAAGGCAGATGGGGCAGCCAGAGCGAAATTGACGCTCTCAGATGGCATAACAGAAATTTCAGAGCTTGAAGTGGAGCTTGTTGATGGCGAAAATCCGGCAGTTCATATGACAGTCGATTCGCCAATGCTATGGAGTGCAGAGGACCCCAACCTATATGAGCTGACAATTGTCGTATATGATGCGGACGGAATGGTGGTGGAGCTGATTCCGCAGAAGGTTGGCTTCAGGCGGTTTGCAATTGATGACGGCATCATGACGCTGAACGGAAAGCGTATTGTATTTAAGGGTGTTGACAGGCATGAGTTCAGCGGTCGTATTGGCAGGGTTCCCGATTATGAGGAACTGCTGCAGGATATTGTCACGATGAAACAGAACAACATCAATGCAGTCAGAACCAGTCATTATCCCAATGACTCCAAGCTGTATGAGCTCTGTGATGAGTATGGTCTGTACTTGATTGATGAGTGTAATATGGAAACACATGGTACATGGGCAGTCAGCGGTGAGCAGCCGGCAGAGACAGCACTTCCCGGTGACCGCAAAGAGTGGGAACCGCTTCTGCTTGACAGAGTAAATTCCATGTATCAGCGCGACAAGAATCATCCGTCCATACTGATCTGGTCTTGTGGAAATGAATCGTTCGGCGGTTCAGTGATTTACGAGATGTCACAGAAGTTCCGCGCGCTTGATGACACGAGGCTTGTCCATTACGAGGGGCTTTTTCACGACAGGCGTTACAATGACACATCAGACATGGAGAGCCAGATGTATCCGAGTGTGGCTTCCATCAAGGAATTTCTTGCAGAAAACAAGAACAAGCCAATGCTGTTGTGCGAGTACACCCATGCGATGGGCAATTCCTGTGGAGCAATGCACAAGTATACGGATCTGACAGACGAGGAGCCGCTTTTCCAGGGAGGATTTATATGGGACTATGTAGATCAGTCAATATATCATAAGGACAGATATGGAAAGGAAGTACTCGGTTACGGTGGCGATTTTGACGACAGACCATGTGATTATAATTTCAGTGGAAACGGCATTGTCTATGGCGGCAGCAGAAATCCGTCACCCAAGATGCAGGAGGTGAAATTCAATTATCAGAATATCTCGGTTCAGATCGCAGGAGACAGCTTTACCGTCATCAACAAAAATCTATTTACAAACACGGACAAGTATCAGTGCGTGGTGGCATTGGCACTGGAGGGCAGAGAATTTGCGAAGGCAACTGTTGTCACAGATGTGGAGCCGCTTGCATCAAAGACATATAAGCTTCCGCTATTTGGATTTGCGACGCCATGGAGTGATGACGAGCAGTGGAAGGCGGTCCGGAGTGGCGAGTATGTAGTGACAGTGAGCTTTGTATTAAAAGAAGATACTCTATGGGCAAAACGTGGTCATGAGGTTGCATTTGGGCAGGGCGTGTACAAGGTTGAGAATGACACGTCCGTCATAACAGATATGTCACTGTTTGAGGTCGCTGATGGAAAATATAATATCGGTGTACGCGGCATGCATTTTGAGGCTTTGTTTGATAAAGGGGGAAAAGGTCTGGTATCTTATGTGTTTGCAGGCAGGGAATTGATCAAGGCAATTCCAAAACCAAACTTCTGGCGTGCGCCGACGGACAATGATATTGGCAATCAGATGCCATATCGATATGCGCAGTGGAAGACAGCGAGTCTATACCAGCAGTCCAAAGAGGCCGTCGTTATCAAAAATGACACAAATGTTATCATTCGGTACTGCTATACACTTCCGACAACGCCTGAGTCAGAGTGCTGCGTGACATACAAAGTCACAGCTGACGGAAACATCAATACGACACTGGAATATGAAGCGCCGGAGGGCGTTACAGAAATGCCAGAGTTTGGCATGCTATTCAAGTTTGATGCAAATCTGGAAAATCTGACGTGGTATGGACTAGGACCAGCGGATACCTACTGTGACCGTGAGAAGGGCGGAAAACTTGGCAGTTATCACAAAAAAGTAACAGAAAACCTTGCGGAATATTTAGTCCCGCAGGAGTGCGGCAACCACACAGGAGTGCGGCGCGTAACGATTACAGATAACAAGGGACGCGGTGTTCTGTTCACAGGAAATGATCTGAGTGTGAATGTCTTGCCCTATACGCCGCATGAAATGGAAAATGCTATGCATGTCTATGAACTGCCCCCTGTATATTATACTGTAGCACGCATTGCGTTGAAGCAGATGGGGGTTGCCGGCGATGACAGCTGGGGTGCGAAAACCCACGACGAGTATTTGCTGGATGTAACTCATAAATTAGTTCTATCGTTTAATTTTAAAGGGATATAGATATCCCGGATAAGGAGGAATGAAAGTGGATAAATTTGTAGTAAACATTATCCATCGTCCGGAGATGGTTCCGGAGTATTCTGCGACTGTCACAGGACAGGGCAAAGAGGAGGATATCGGAGATAAGGCGCTTTTGACAGAATCTCTTGACATCTTCAAGACACAGCAGAGACTGGCACATGAGAACGGTCTGAAGGTCACAATCCAGATGACATACGCTTCGCTGTTCAATGATGAGGCAGTGGAGATTGCAAAGCATGACCATGAGGAATTTGGTGATGAGATTGCACTTTCCTTACTCGGACTTCCCTGTGAGGAGTTCCGCGAGAAGTACAAGACAAAGGACTTCTGCATCTGGATGTTCTCCATGGAGGACAAGAAGGCGATCGTGAACGATGTCTTTGAGAAGTTCCATGACCGGTTTGGTTTCTATCCCGAGTCGACAGGTTCCTACTACATGGACGCTGAGCTGACAAACTACATCAAGGAAAAGTACCCGACAGTGAAATGCGCGGTCGCGACATGCTGGGAGGAAGGTCCCAAGGCATACCACACCTGCAACAACTCCTGGTACACCCTGTTTGACGGCGGTCCATGGGCTCCGTGGATTCCATCCAAGCAGAATACCCATGCGCCGGCAGCAAACGCGGCGGAGGACTCCGGTATCGTTGCGATCCCGCATCTGTCAAGAGATCTGATCGCGTGCTATGACGGAAATGGTTCCAACTTTGGCACGCATCCGCAGAATGTGCTCCGCGGTATGATCTACGACACCAAGACATGGGAGTATCCATATCTCTACAACTTAATCGACCAGTACCGCGACCTGGCAAAGTACAACAACGGATATTCTTACAATATGATGTTTGTGGGACCAGGCTGGATGAACAAGATGGGACGCTGGGAGCAGCCGTATGAACTTTTGTACAAGTCCTACAGCGATGGCTGCAAATATTACGGCGACCTGAAGAAGGAAGGCAAGCTCATCGACATGACGATGGCGGGGTTTGCAGACTATTATAGAGAGAAGAAAGGCGTCAATGCAGGAAACTACAATGAGCCAGAATGCGCGCCGTGGAGAGATATCCTCTATGGCTCTGACAAACAGTTGTTCTGGTACTGTGATCCGTACATGAGAGCCTGTGTCAACATGGACCAGGGCGGCGCGATTGTCGACCTTCGCCCTTATGTGGCAAAATTAAACTGGCCTGTCGGAATCGGCACACCGCATGTGCAGGATGCGTCCTATCCGTTCCTGATTCAGGAGAAGTACCGCGCAGGTTACTTTACACACTATGCCGGAGCTGGCACCGTGAGAAGCGCGAAGCTTTCCTGCAAGGGTGAGGAAGTCGATCTCTGCCTCTGCCCGACACACTGTCATTTCTCAGAGGAAGTGATCGATGGCAGGAAGACAAGGATTCTGACACTTGATCCGGTGGAGATTCAGTTTAATGGTGTGTCTGTGAAGATTCAGACGAAAGAGTACTTTGAGGAAGGCGCTTCCAACATCAAGATCGAGAGAAACATTCTCGAGATCAGTGATCCTTCCGCGGAGATTACGCTTGACGAGTACATCACGGCATGCTACGGCACGACAGAGTATCCGGAGGACATGTCAGGCATCACACTTGCATGCGAGGGCGAGAACGGCACGACCATCAACTATGAATACAGATGCCGCGATGCGAAGCTTGACGGCGCGAGCGCAGTAAGCGCAGTGATTCCGGCGATCCAGACCAAGGTTTCCCTCACTGCTTCTGACAAGGCGCTCGGATATATCGAAGAAGGATACGCGTTCTCTCCGATGTTCAAGCTCGGCTACAAGAAGACAATTTCTGATAAGGAGGTATTTGCAACATGGCTCAACTTGGAAAAGGCAAATTAAACTACAGATGTCCATCCTGCTTTATGCGAGACCTCGACATCGATATGTTCTACAATAAGGACACGGGCATCTACAGCTGCATCCGCTGCCAGTACAGGGGAACAGAGGAAGATGTGCTCGAGAAAAACGAGATGGTGCGGTTCCGCTATCTCGACAGGGCAAAGCGATTTACGAAGTTTGATTTTGATTAGATGAAAAAAGGACTGCGAGATGCAGTCCTTTTTTATAGTTTCTAATAGCGTGGTTGAGTTTGGCGTCTGATCTCAATTGTTCATTGATTGTGTATTCCGCGCTGCTGTGATAGACTTTTATGTAACAGGGAATCCTGTTTTTAACAGGTTGAAACGCATGGGAGGGGAAAGAATGCTGGACAGGGAGAAAGTCGGGAGGGCAATCTCAGAACAGAGGAAGTCAAAAGGAATGACGCAGAAACAGCTTGCAGATATGCTGAACGTATCCTATCAGGCAGTCTCCAGATGGGAGCAGGGGACCAGCCTGCCTTCAGTGGATATGATTTATGATATTGCGCAGGTGCTTGACACTACTGTTGATTTTCTGTTAAATGGGCTTTCGAAGGAACGAAAGATGATCAGCTATCTGGATACAGGTCTGGATGCCAAAAAGATTCATATCATAAAGGACAGATTAAGCCGTCTGATCACGCAGGATGAGAGGCTGCTCCATGCAACTGTTGCGGATCCAGTATTTTTTCAGCCAGAGTTTCAGGAAATGGAGGATCCAGTATGTGTACTGGCAAACCAGGTTCCTGGTTCCAAGGAGCGCTTTGCCATGGAGAACGGATACGACAGGGAGATTTGCATGGATCTGGTTTCGGCCACAGCGAACAATTTGATACGTTTTGGGGTGAAACCGTCTGTCTTACTGGTGAATACGGTCTGCGGAAACAACGACGGAGGCCAGCTTCTGCTCATGGGGGAAGCGTTTAAGGAGGCATGCGAGAGCAACGGAATGATATTCGCGGGGATGGAGGTGGCGGCACAGGCTGTCAATTATAATGCAAATGAATACAAAATAGGGGCCTTGGTGATGGGAATCTGTGACAGGAAGGAAATCATAACAGGAAACAAAATCACAGAGGGAGATATCCTGATTGCCCTGCACACACAAGGCATCTCATCGCTCAGTTATCCCTTTGTCAAAGTGATTCTTGACAGAAGACCGGACATCGCATATGCAAAGCTGGAGGGAGAGAAAATCTTTATGGACGAACTGATGAAACCAAACACTTCATATGTGAATGTAATCTGCGAGCTAAAGAGACAGAATCTGATACATGGCGTTTTTGCGGTCAGCAAATCGCTGTTTAATCGAAAGTGCTACAATACCATGCCGAAAGGTCTGGGAGCAGGTATCTGCGTTGCAGCGATACCAGTTCCTGCGCTGTTTCAATATCTCTATGATTTGAATATGATGGACAGAGAGTGTTTTCTGGATGATTTTTCGCTTGGTGTTGGCATGCTGCTGGCAGTGCCAAAGGAGCAGTGTGACAGAGCAGTGAAGGTTATCGAGAAGTACCACCCATGCTATTGCGTTGGAAAAATAGAAAAGGATGCGGAACATCCTGATGCACGTGTATGGGAAGTGTGAAGAGAGGTTGGAGGGATTGTATGGTAAGGGCGGGGGTGCGCAATGGTTATCTGTTGCTGCTGTTTATAATATTTTCGGTAGTATTGAATGAAATTGTTTTGATGGGAAACGATTTGATCGCGCAGGCTGCAGACAAGGTGCTGAGCGGGCATCAGGTGGATTTTACAGCGTTTATGGTGCCGTTGATGTGGATGATTGTGCTGGGGACAGCGGCAGCTTATCTGAAAAGTATCTCTGGCAGTCACTACAGTGCGGTGGTGCAGAGGGATGTGCGTGCATCGCTCGGAAGACATTTAATGAAACTGCCCTTTTCTTACTTTGATGAAAAGAGCAGTGGAAGTGTCATCACCAGGCTGATATCAGATATGGATGAGCTTGGAAGGTTCTTCTCGGAAATTCTACCCAATCTTTTAGCCAATATCATTGTAGTGGTGATATCGACTATATATCTTGTTCAGTTGGATGCATTGCTGATCGTTGTATTATTTGCAAGTTATCCGATTATGCTGGTTGTGGCAGACAGGCTGTCCAAGAAGCTTGCCGAGATTACCAAAAGATTGCGCACTCATATGGACGAGTGCAATGAGAAGGCCTACGACGCGATTCAGGGCATCGTGATTGGCAGGAGCTACAACCTTTATGAGTTGCAGAAAAAGGAGATTGATGCTGTCGTTGACCGCAAGGTGGAGCAGGCCTGTAAGAGTACACGCATCTCCTCCATGGGCTGGGTTCTGAAAAATGTAATCACCACAATACCTGTTATCATTTGCTATCTGTTTGCGCTGTATGAGACGATGCAAGGAAGGATTACAGTCGGTGAAATGCTTGCGTTCACAGTGATTCTCGGCAGAATTTTGTATCCGATTGGCGATATTGTATTCTGTGCAAATGATATCCGGGAAGTCGGTGTATCTTTGAAAAGACTGCAGGAGATTTATGATCAAAAGGAAGAGAGCGCAGGAGGAGACATACATACACAGCCGCAAGACAACGAGGAGATTGCAGCGATCGAGTGGAAGGATGTAACATTTCGTTATGATAACAGCGAAGCACACCCTGTTTTAAATGGAATGAGCTTTCTGATTGAAAAGGGCGAACAGACCGCATTTGTGGGAGGTTCCGGAGAGGGAAAAACAACCATATTTAAGCTGCTTTGCGGCTTTTATGAGAAAAATAGCGGTCAATATAAGCTTTTTGGACATTCCTTTGAGGAGTGGGATTTGGAGGCGGCAAGGAGCTGCTTTTCCGAGGTCTCACAGAATGTCTTTTTGTTTCCAGAAACCATCAGGCAGAATGTAGCTTGTGGCAAAGAGAATGCGACGTTTGAGGAAGTTGTGGAAGCGTGCAAAAACGCAAATATCCATGATTTTATTCAGCAGCTTCCGGAGGGTTATGAGACGCTTGTGGGTGAGCGCGGTGTGCGTCTTTCCGGAGGACAAAGACAGAGAATTTCAATAGCGAGGGCTTTTCTGAAGGATGCACCGATTCTGCTGCTGGATGAGCCGACAGCTGCTGTCGATGTCGAGGCAGAGCAGAAAATACAGGAGGCGATTGACAGAATCACAGCGGGAAGAACAGTGATTGTCATTGCGCACAGGCTTTCCACGGTCAGAAATGCGAGACGGATCTATGTGGTGAGCAGCGGTCAAATAGTGGAGACGGGAAGCCATGAGGAGCTCGTTGAGAGAAGGGGAATCTATGCAGAAATGTATGCAAAAGGTTGATTTAAAAACTTCAAATATAAGAATTTTTTGGCGTTTTATGGGTCTGATGGGTGACAGGCTTCCAGTCTATTTAGGAGCTATTTTGGTTTCTACGGTAGGTGATGCGGGGCGCAGGATCGCAAACTCTTATCTGATCAATAATATTGTCACAGCGGCGCAGAAGCAGAATACAGATAACGTGCTGTTGCCTGTTCTTGGTAATTTTATAGTATTTGTACTCTGCTTGCTGCTTTGGCGGTTTGGCATTATACACTACAATATCGAGGGGCGAACTGGCGCAGGGAAACTGGAGAAGCTCGTGTTTTCTAAGGCGATGCGCCTACCCATGTCCTATTATGAGAACAATCACAGCAGTGACTTTATGTCACGTCTGATTTTTGATACACAGAAGGCTTCAGATATTTACACATCAAGGCTGCGCAGACTGCTTGCGGCGATGTTATCGACGGTAATGTATCTCATTCCTATGCTTTATTTTAGCTGGGAACTAACACTCTGTATGGTCGGAATCAGTCTGTTGGCTTTTGCGGGAAACAGTTTCTTTGCAAAGCCTATGAAAGAAGCCGGAAGTCGTCTTTCTGACAAGAACAAAAAGATGCTTGAGAAGCTGACTAGCATTCTGTCCGGCATGGAATTGATTAAGATATTTTCAGTTGGGACAAAGCTGACAGAGGAGTATGAAGACGCAAACAGGGAATATTTTCACATTCAGAAAAGAACGAACCGGCTGTCGGCGGGACTGGAATCCCTGAATCAGATGCTTGACCTAGTCGGTGCGTTGGCTTTTCTGGGGATTGGGATCTGGTTTGTGTCGCTTGGACGGGTGAGTCTGGGGGCGTTGACAGCACTTTACTCGCTGTATGGCACATTTCGGTATGCCTTTTTGGAAATAGGGCAGTATCTGCCGCAGATGATGAATTGTATTGCCAACGCCGAGAAAATTTTTGAGCTGGTTGATATGGCGGAGGAGCCAGCGCAGTGGAAGATAGAGGTTGATTCAGACTGCGACTGTGAAGACAATATGGAAGACGAAAAAATGATGCTGTCCATGCGGAATGTGAGTTTCTCTTATGATAATAGTGAGCGAAAGATTCTGGACCAGTTTTCGATGGAAGTCAGAAAAGGAAGTTATGTTGCGGTTGTGGGTGAATCAGGGTGTGGAAAAAGTACACTTGTGAAACTTTTGTTAGGGTTTTATCCAGTTGGAGCGGGGAGTATGTCGATTGGAGGAAAGGCGTATCGCGACCTTACATTAAAGGAAATCAGGGAGCAGATTGCCTATGTCCCGCAGGAGCCCTATCTGTATGAAGTGAGTATTGCCGAAAATATAGCTTATGGCAGGTGTGGTGTGAGCCGCGAGGAAGTCATAGCGGCAGCAAAGGCGGCAAATGCCCATGAATTTATTATGAAACTGCCAAACGGATATGACACAATGCTGGGAGAGCGTGGAAATACGTTGTCAGGTGGGGAAAGACAACGGATTGCGATTGCCCGTGCTATTATCAGAAATACGCCTGTAATGATATTGGACGAAGCGACTTCGGCGCTTGACAATGAGTCTGAGTCACTTGTACAGGAGGCGATCAAAAGGCTGAGACAGGATCGCACGATACTGATGATTGCCCACCGCCCCGGCACGATTGCTGCGGCAGATGAGGTGGTTACTGTTCATGCTCCGTCTGATTTTTTATGAGAAAAAACCCTTGATTTTCAAGCCTTTTCGTGCTATAGTAATCTACGGAAACAAAATAACAAATCTTCGGGGCAGGGTGTGATTCCTATAGCCAAAAACCGTGTAAAATAAGGCATTTCAGAGGGTACAGTAAGTGGGTTTACACCAATTTTACACCAAACGCAAAAATGAGAGCCTTAATATGATATGAATTGAATATTCGGACAAATGCATAAGTCCATTATCAGTTAAATTCCAATAGCTGATAGTGGGCTTATTTTGATGCCTGAGTATATCCAACAAGGAATATACACACAAACCATTTAACCATCTTAGAATAGCTCACAGTGAGTCACAGAGGCATTCCAGAATCACTATACCATTCAAATTATCATTATCAAGAATTAACTATCCATTAATCACCAACCATCAAATTGACACAAAATCACACGCAACATAAAAACAGTATTTCATTGACAATTGACACACAAATCAAATTCCATCAGTTAGATAGCTCAATCTGACTTAAACTTATCAATCAACAAAATTCAGCAACCTAATTTAATGATGCAGTAAACATCAATCCACCCAACACAAATCAAGGAGGACAAATGCATGTACGGTAGAGTAACCAAATATTTCACAGACAGGGGATATGGCTTCATACGTGGTGAGGATAACAATTCATACTTTGTGCACCATTCACAGTTAAACGGTGAGCACATTGAGAGAGGATACTATGTATTCTTTAAACCATACAAAACGGACAGGAGTGATTACAATGCTGGGAACGTAACTGTAATTGAAACGCCAGATAAACAATTAAATAGTACAGCCAAAAAGAAAAAGACCAAGAATCATATTTCATCTAAGCATAAATCATGTAACGCAGATAAGATAATCAGACCGGACAAACAATTTAAGAAGTTCATCAAAAAATTTATGGAAGAAAAGGAGACACACATATGTCAGTAAATAAAAAAGAATTTGCAGATAGAATGGCTGAAAAAGGCGGAATAATGAAGAAAGATGCAATGAAGGGATTGGAACTGTTCATTGATACACTCATGGATTGTATGAGCAACAATGAAAGAGTAATGATTAAGGGATTTGGCAGATTTGAGATGAGAACAGCAAAAGAGAAAATAGGCAGGAACCCACAAACCGGGCAGCAATGTATCATACCTGAACATGAAAAAATAAAATTTGTTGCAAGTGAGGGACTTGTGGACAGAATCAAAGAAAGAAGGAACGAATAGTCATATGCAGTTAAAAGACAGAATTGTAATAATCAGTGAAAAGAATATGAACAATATTAATGCTTTGTATGGTAAATGTACCACAGATGAATTAGAGCGGATTGTAAACAATATGATTGATAATGCAGTTGTAGAGATTAATGAGGATAGGAGCAAATTACATATGGATAAGATAGTTAGTTGCAGCGAATGTGAATTTATGAAGATGTATGATTATGGGAGCAGGATTTATTATTGTGACCATGAAGATAGGACAGACGATATGGGGAAATTGGGTGTAGGTGATGTACCAAGGATATGTCCTAAATGGTGTCCGTTGAGTTGTAAGATTGATGACAGCTCTGCTGCCAAATGAAAAATCTGACTGTCCAAATTTGGACAGTGAAATTTAAAAATATAGGAGTGTATCATATGAAGTTTAAAGATTTAGAATGGAAAGATGTTGTATCAGATAATGTGATTGTAAGTAGTCATTGCATGATTAATTTATGCGGCGTGATAAAAATAGAATTTCAGATTAATTATGATCCAAAAGACAATCAATATTATCTATATGCATTTGGTAAAGGGAGTAGCAGGAGATTACAGCCTGAAAAGTGTGGTTCAATAGAATCGGCTAGGAATGTTGCATATAAGATATATTCAAATGAGATGGAACGGATAAAAAAAGCGATTGATTATCTGGTGGTTACTTAGAAAAAAGTAACGAGAATGACTGGGAACCAAATGTTGCCGAGTGAATTTAACTGAACACGAAATCGTGGTGAGTGAAATTTAACAAAATATTTGAAAATAAAAGTAAGGTAAAAGATTGCGCCGTTTTTGGCGTGGTCTTTTTACAATGCGATCAATCAGGAAGGGACTTAAAAGTTTTAAGACCCATGAATCAACAAAGGGGTGAACGAAACATTTATCCCTATAAACAAAAAGAGGATGTTAAAATTTTTAACAGGCTTACAAGTAACAACCATTTGGTTGTAAGTAAAAACTACTCAAGCGAAAATTATCTTTAGTAAATTTCTATCTGCCAGTAGAACAAAAAAAGAGAATATATAGGTATGGTTTCGGATGTGAAATATATTCACAGCAGAAAATATATTTACCAGAAGAAATGTAAATATGTGGTGTCCCAAAATGGGAAGTCACATTGCAGAAAAAGAAAAATTGATAGAAGAAATGTAGAAGTATTTATTGTAAAGGTTATTTAGTTGAAAAATGAATATTGAAAATACATATAAAGTTTTCGTGCTGACGCACTCAAAAATCTTATTTGTATTGTCGGGTTCCATTTTTGACTATACGAGAATGACATATAAATTATTTCCTTATATGTGCATTTCAAACAGTCAAATTTGGAAAACAATATATGTAAATTAAGAAGTCAAATTACAACATCAAAAATCAGATTTTTTGAGCGGTAGCGAAAAACTTTATATGTGATTGACTATATTCTAAAAAAGAAAAATGAAGGAGAAAAAGCATGTATACACAAAGAGGGAAGAAATATATCTATTCAGTTATTCAGGCAAACGAATTTATCCAGAGAGGATATAGATGCTTGGAGACAGGATTTAATTCAAAACAGAGGAAGTATTATTGGGTATTTGATTA
>CAMWXE010000028.1 GCA_947178145.1 uncultured Lachnospiraceae bacterium
TTCTATTAACTCCAGCTCCATGCTTGAGCAAAATGCCGGATGCCATTGTGTCCTGCTTTCAATTTCCAAATCAGTATCCTTCCTAATCATTATACACTTTCATTCCAATACATGCAATCGTTCATTTGTTCTGATATTGACATATGTTCTCTATCCGTCATGCGCTTTCAATGAACTGCATGTATCATTCCGTTTCCTTCTCTTTTGCAAAAAAACGGTGGATTTCCTCCGCCACTTTCGCCGTAATTCCCGGCACTTCGGAAATCCTGGCGACATCTGCGCTGCGAAGCTCCTCGATCGATTTAAAGTACTTCATCAATGCCTTTCTGCGGCTGGGCCCCACACCAGGTATCTCATCAAGCACTGAGTGCACTTGCGCTTTGCTCCGCAGCGACCTGTGATATGTAATCGCAAAACGGTGCGCTTCATCCTGAATGCGTGTAATCAGCTTAAAACCCTCACTACGTGTGTCAATCGGCAGCTCCACATTGTTAAAATACAGCCCTCTGGTTCGATGGTTGTCATCTTTTACCATACCACAGACCGGAATGCTGATACCAAGCTCCTCCAATACCTGCAGTGCGATGTTGACCTGACCGCGTCCGCCATCCATCAGCAGCAAATCTGGAAACTTGGTAAAGCTTCCAAAATCCTCCCCGACGCTGTTCTCGTCAAGTTTCATCTCTTCGCGCTCATCCAATCCATGCCGGAAACGCCTTGTCAGAACCTCGTGCATGCAGGCATAATCATCTGGTCCCGCAACCGTTTTCATGCGGAACTTCCGATAATCGCTGCGCTTAGGCTTTCCCTTCTCATATACAACCATAGAACCCACATTGGCAAATCCGCTGGTGTTCGAGATATCAAATGCCTCCATGCGCGTCAATGGACAAATGCCAAGAATTTCCTCAATCTCCTTCACCGCACCGATGGTTCTGCCCTCCTCGCGCTTGATGCGCTCTCTGTCCTGACTCAGGACGAGCTGGGCATTCCTTGCCGCCAGATCCACCAGCCGTTCTTTCGAACCCTTTCGCGGCACTCTCAAATGAACGCGCGCTCCTTTTCTGCCCGTCAGCCACCGCTCCACCAGCTCCATATCCTCGATTGTCTCCTGCAGCATGATTTCCCTCGGTATAAATGGCGTTCCCGCATAAAACTGCTTGACAAAACTTGTGAGGATATTGTCCGCCGTCGGTTCCTCAACCTGCATCATATAAAAATGCTCTCTGCCAATCAGCTTTCCATTTCGCAGGAAGAATACCTGAACAACAGTTTCATTTCCGTCAATTGCAAGTGCGATAATATCTTTGTCCTCGCCCACATTGTCCGACATCTTCTGCGTCTCACTGACTTTTTTGACACTCTCGATCAGGTCACGGTACCGGATTGCCTCCTCGAAGTCCATCTTCTCCGAAGCCTGCTGCATTTTCTCCTTTAGCTCTTTGATAATCGGCTGCTGTTTTCCGTTCAGAAACTCAACAGCCTGCGCGATTCGCTCTGCATATGCCTCCTTCGTGACGTCACCCTGGCAGGGAGCACAGCATTGACCAATATGATAATTCAGACAGGGGCGCTCTTTGCCGCAGTCCCGCGGCAGTTTTCTGTTGCATGTCCTGAGCTGATAGAGCTTGTTCATCAGGTCAATGCTCTCCCTGACTCCGCCATTTGTGAACGGTCCAAAATATTTCGCTTTATCCTTCTTCATCTGGCGCACAGACATGACACGCGGATAATCTTCGCCCAGCGTCACTTTAATATAGGGATAGGTCTTATCATCCTTTAACAGTGTATTGTATTTGGGCGAATATTCCTTGATCAGGTTGTTTTCCAGAACCAGTGCCTCCAGCTCGGAGTCCGTCACGATGTACTCAAACCGCGCAATCAGGGAAACCATCTTGTCAATCTGCGGTCCGCGGCCAATATTTTCCTTAAAGTACGACCGAACTCTGTTATGCAGATTCTTTGCCTTTCCCACATAGAGGATGGTGTCATCCGCATCATGCATGATATACACACCTGGCTTATTGGGAAGTTTGCAAAGCTCCTCTTTCACGTCAAACTCCACGGTCTCCGTTTTCTCTGTTTCCTTGTTCTTTGCTTCCCCGGTATCTGCTTCTCTTGCTGCTGGTTCTTCTGTTTTCATCTCCACATCCCCCTTTCCCATAATGAGGTACCATCGTTTCTTTTTTCTCTATTCATTGCTGTTTTCCGATATGAACTGTGCACATAGAGGGAGTACACGCCTCTATGTGTACTCCCTCTACATTCTAACCCTACCATCTGTTATCGTTATTCTGATTCCCATGATCGCGGTTCCCGTTCACATTTCTATCCCACACAGAGCCAAAACGGGAAGTCTCGCCGTTGCTGCCATTATCCTCCGGCAGATTCACATTTTGCGGTGTCTGCGGATTCTGGAGCACGTATGGATACCTGTTTTGCGGCGCATTCTGGTACGGATATGGATTCTGGTACTGTTGCTGCGGATTCTGCGGCAGCTGTCCTTGACTTTGCGGCGGGTACTGCTGCGACAGATTCTGCGGCACTGGTCCCTGCTGCGGATTTTGACAGGAATTCTGGTACTGCTGCATTGGATTCTGCGGCGGCTGTGCTTGATTTTGTGGCGGATTCTGCTGCAGCTGTGCTGGATTCCAGTCGTATGCCGGCGGCATACTCCACTTATTTTCCTGCTGCTGTGATGCGTATGCAGGCTGCGGCATCCCGTCGCGCAGCTCCTCAGGCGCTGGTATCCTCACTTCCTCTTTGCGCTCCGCATCCTTTGCTGTTTCCGCCTCTTTTGTTGTCTCTCCCGTCTCGATTTCCTCTTTCTTCTCGTCGGGCTCAGGCAGTCCCTTCGCCTCGCGGTATATCTGCATAAACTCCTTGCCGGTAATCGTTTCTTTCTCAATCAAATGCGCGGCAATCTGGTCCATCACATCGCGATTCTCGCGAAGCATTCCAAGCGCTTCCTCATAACACGCTTTGAGCATGTTCATGACTTCTGTGTCGATCTCCGCTGCCGTGTTATCTGCACAGTTCAGCGAACTCCTGCCCTCCAGATATTGGCTCTCGACAGTCTCCAGTCCCATCAGGCCAAACTTTTCACTCATACCATACCGCGTGATCATCGAGCGCGCAATCCCTGTCGCTTTCTCAATATCATTGGACGCACCTGTCGTGACCGTATCAAAGACGATCTCTTCTGCCGCGCGACCTCCCAGCAGTCCTACAATCATATCGTGCAGCTCATCTTTGGAATTGAGATACTTCTCGTCCTCCGGCACATGCATAACGTAACCAAGCGCTCCCATAGTGCGCGGTACTATCGTAATCTTCTGCACTGGTTCGGAATTTTTCTGCAAAGCACTGATCAGCGCATGACCGACCTCGTGGTAGGAGACAATCTTGCGCTCCTCCTTGCTCATAATGCGATCCTTCTTCTCCTTGCCGACAAGCACCACTTCCACCGCATTGAACAAATCTTTCTGGCTGACAAACTCTCTGCCCTCCTTCACCGCATTGATCGCTGCCTCATTGATCATATTGGCAAGATCGGCGCCGACAGCACCGCTGGTCGCAAGGGCGATCGCATCAAGATCAACCGTCTCGTCCATCAGCACATCTTTGGCATGAACCTTCAATATGTTGACGCGCCCCTTTAAATCGGGTTTATCCACAATAATACGCCTGTCAAAACGCCCTGGCCGGAGCAGCGCCTTGTCAAGAATCTCTGGTCTGTTTGTCGCAGCAAGGATAATAATCCCCTTCTTGCCGTCAAAACCGTCCATCTCAGAGAGCAGCTGGTTGAGCGTCTGCTCGCGCTCCTCGTTTCCACCGCCGTATTTTGAATCGCGGCTGCGCCCGATCGCGTCAATCTCATCGATAAAAATAATACACGGCGCATTTTTCTCTGCTTCCTTAAACAAATCGCGCACACGCGACGCACCGACACCGACATACAATTCGATGAAATCCGAACCGGCGAGTGAAAAAAACGGAACCTTCGCCTCTCCTGCCACTGCTTTTGCAAGCATCGTTTTACCGGTACCCGGCGGTCCTACAAGAAGTGCCCCCTTAGGAAGCTTTGCACCGATTTTCACATATCTGCCCGGATTGTGCAGGAAATCAACGACCTCCTGCAGAGACTCTTTTGCCTCATCCTCACCCGCGACATCCCGGAAAGTAATGCCGGTTTCCTTCTGTACATATACTTTTGCATTGCTCTTTCCCATGCTGAAGGCACCGCCCCCGCCTGTCATCTTCCGAAAGAGCAGACTTAACAAACCCCACATCAATAGAATTGGTACAATATAATATAGAAGTGACAGAATAATGCCAGAGCCGTCCGGAACCGTTCCGCGAACTTCAACTCCCGCGTCGAGCAGCCGCTGCGTGAGTGTCTCGTCATCCTCCACCTTTCCTGTCACGTAAGTCACCCTGACTGCGGATGCCAGAAGACTGTTCGGATTCTGACTGTCCTGCGCATCTGAAACCGGTGTGATCTCAATCTGGCTCGACTCGATCTTTACCGACTCAACCTTTCCATCTTCCACCATCTCGATAAACTTGTTATATGAAATTTCCACTGTCGTGGCGCCTGACACCGCGCGCGTAAAATAACTGATGCAGAGCAGCGACAGCACTGCTGCGGTAATCATAATGATAATGCTCTGCTTTTTCGGGTCTTTTCCATTGTTATTGTTGTTCCCATTCCCACCGTTGCCGCCATTGCCTGGTCCTCCGTTGCTGCGGTTGGAATTGTTGTCGTAATTGTTGACCTGATTATTGTCCATTTTCCTGTTGTATCCTTTCTATTTGATAAAAGGCTCAAAATACCTGCCTGTGTAACTTAATCGCAATTATCATTATAGAGATTAAAGGGTTATAAATCAACATAATCTTTGTGATTTCTTTGTGAAAAGTTTCTAAAAAGCAAAAAGGAACAATTCTGTCCCTATTAACATACGCCGCTTTTGCATAATTTATGTAGCAGTTTCATGGTAACACTTGCCTTGAACATTCTTTTAAAAAAATGAAAAAACTATAGCTTTTTCATATGGGGACGTTGTATAATAGTAGAATATTGAAATGATTCAGAACAAACAGATGAAAGGACAATAGGTTATGCCAGTTAAGTATGTATTTGTAACCGGCGGTGTAGTTTCCGGTCTTGGAAAAGGAATTACAGCTGCTTCACTCGGACGACTTCTCAAAGCCAGAGGCTATAAAGTAACCATGCAGAAGTTTGATCCATACATCAACATTGACCCCGGTACCATGAACCCCATTCAGCACGGCGAGGTCTTTGTCACGGACGACGGCGCGGAGACCGACCTTGACCTCGGTCACTATGAGCGTTTTATCGACGAAAGTCTGGACAAGAACTCCAACGTAACCACAGGCAAAGTGTACTGGACCGTTCTCCAGAAAGAGCGCCGCGGAGACTACGGCGGGGGTACGGTACAGGTCATTCCCCACATTACCAATGAAATCAAAAGTCGTTTTTACCGCAATTTTACTGACCCTGATATGCGCATTGCGATTATTGAAGTCGGCGGTACGGTCGGCGACATCGAGAGTCAGCCCTTCCTCGAGTCCATCCGGCAGTTTCAGCATGAGGTTGGACACGAAAATGCCATCCTGATCCATGTGACGCTGATTCCCTACCTGAGTGCATCCCAGGAAATGAAGACCAAACCAACACAGGCGAGTGTCAAAGAATTACAGGGAATGGGTATCCAGCCAGATATCATCGTGTGCCGGAGTGAGCACCCGCTCGATCAGGCTTTAAAGGACAAGATTGCACTTTTCTGTAATGTGCCAAACTCCCATGTGCTCCAAAACCTCGATGTCAAATATCTTTACGAAGCACCTCTTGCTATGGAGAAGGAACATCTTGCGGAAGTTGCCTGCGAATGCCTGCACCTAGACAGCCCCGCTCCAGACCTGACAGACTGGACGAAGATGGTCGATGACCTCAAATCCCCCACCCAGGAGGTAACCATTGCTTTAGTCGGAAAATACACACAGCTTCACGATGCATACATCAGTGTCGTCGAAGCGTTAAAGCACGGAGGAATCCCGCAGCATGCCACTGTCAATATCAAATGGGTGGACTCAGAGCATGTCAATACAGACAATGTGGCGGAAATCTTAGCAGATGCCGATGGACTCCTCGTTCCCGGTGGATTTGGCGACAGGGGTATCGAAGGCATGATTGATGCCATCCGCTATGCGCGTGAGAATCATATTCCATTCCTCGGGCTCTGCCTTGGTATGCAGCTTGCTATTGTGGAGTTTGTCAGAGATGTTGTCGGTTATAATGATGCGCACAGCATTGAGCTCAATCCGAACACGACGCACCCGGTCATCGCACTGATGCCTGACCAGAATGGAGTGGAGGATATCGGCGGCACGCTGCGGCTTGGCTCCTACGAGTGCCATCTCGACACCACCTCCAAAGCGTACAGGCTCTATGGGAATGAGATTATCCACGAGCGGCACAGACACCGCTATGAAGTCAACAACGACTACCGCGCTGTTGTCACAGAGAAAGGCATGCTCCTGTCTGGTCTCTCACCTGACGGACGCATCGTGGAGATGGTGGAAATCCCATCACACCCATTTTTCCTGGCAACACAGGCACATCCAGAGCTGAAAAGCAGACCAAACAGGCCACATCCGCTGTTCAAAGGGCTGATTGAAGCTGCTCTAAACTACAAAAACCGCTGATTTCCATGATAAAAAAGCAGGTCACATAGGACCTGCTTTTTTATCATGATTTTACTGTTTATGCCTTTCCGACAGAGCCAAACAAATTCATCTTAATCTTAACGATCTCCTTGATTGCCTCGCATCCCGGTGCGAGAAGCTTGCGGGGATCAAATCCCTTGCCTTCCAGATCCTTTCCAGCCTCGATGTACTTGCGCGTAGCTTCCTGGAAGTAGAGCTGGCACTCTGTATTGACATTGATCTTCGCAACGCCGAGTGAGATTGCCTTTGCGATCATTTCATCAGGAATCCCTGTACCGCCATGAAGCACTAACGGCATAATGCCTGTCTTCTGCTGAATTGCATCCAGTGTCTCAAAGCTCAGGCCAGCCCAGTTTGCCGGATATTTGCCGTGAATGTTTCCGATACCTGCTGCGAGCATATCTACACCCAGATCTGCGATCTGCTTGCACTCGTCTGGATCTGCGCACTCACCCATACCTACAACGCCGTCTTCCTCACCGCCGATTGATCCCACTTCTGCCTCGATCGACAGACCAAGCTGATGTGCCACTGCAACGAGTTCCTTTGTCTTTGCGATGTTCTCATCGATTGGATAGTGAGAACCGTCAAACATGATTGATGTAAAGCCTGCCTTAATACACTTGTAGCATCCATCATAAGTACCATGATCCAAGTGAAGCGCTACGGGAACTGTGATGCCAAGATCGCTGTCCATCGCTTTCACCATCGCTGCAACAGTATTAAATCCTGTCATGTATTTGCCAGCGCCCTCTGATACGCCAAGGATAACAGGGCTGTTTAACTCCTGAGCTGTCTGTAAGATAGACTTTGTCCACTCAAGGTTATTGATATTGAACTGACCGACTGCATAGTGACCTTCTTTTGCTTTCTTAAGCATTTCTGTAGCTGATACTAACATAAATCCAAACCTCCATCATTAATATTTCATTTACCGTTTTAATGGCGGTTGCCCACCGATAATTTAAGTATATCCCTATTGGAGATAAATGTCAATTTTTTAACAGCCTTTTTTATTTAGCCACAGCAGAAGCGATGAGTTCCATCTTCCCCTGAAGCTGTGCCTTTCCAAAACCGCCTGGCAGGATAAAGTGGTCGCCCTTCCTGATCAGCTGGCCGTTGATGAGCCCGTCCCCCTCAACAACGCTCATAATCAGGAACGGATAATCCTGCGAAACCTCCATGCTGCCATCCACATCCAGCTTCCACACCTGATAATACTTGCAGGAAATCAACCGATTCATCGTGTTCTTTGCATCTGCGGAAATATTGATGACACTCTCCTCCACGGACTTTGCAGGAACCGTGATGACATCGATGCTCTTCTCAATGTGAAGCTCACGGGGCTTGCCGTTCTGCAGGCGTCCGTAATCGTATACGCGGTACGTAATGTCGGAATTCTGCTGTGTCTCAAGAATCTCGATACCGCCCTTGATCGCATGGACTGTACCTGGGTCAATCTGGATAAAGTCCCCCTTCTTTACAGGAACTTCCCGCAGGAATTCATCCCATCTGCCATTGCCGATCATATCTTCGAGCTCTGCCCTATCCTTTGCATTATGGCCGATGACAAGTGCCGCTCCCTCCGGCGCATCGAGGATATACCAGCACTCTGTCTTTCCAAAAGAACCATTCTCATTCTTTCCGGCATACGCGTCATCCGGGTGCACCTGTATGCTCAGATCGTCATTTGCATCTATAATCTTGATCAGGAGCGGGAATCGGTCACCAGCCACATTGCCAAAAAGCTGCGGCTCCTCTGTCCAGAGCTGGCTCAGGGTCTTTCCGGCATAAGTGCCCTCCCTGACCACGCAGTCCCCGTTCGGATGCGCGCTCACTGCCCAGCATTCCCCGGTATTTTCTCCCGGAATCTCGTACCCCCACTTGCTGCCAAGCTTGTTTCCGCCCCATATCATCTGCTTGAATACAGGGTTCATAAACAGTATTTCCTTATTCGCATCTGCATTGTTCATACGCAATATCCCTCCATTTGTCTCCATTACCTTCTGATACCAGAATGCCGAATCCTTCGCGATGCGCTTCTGTGTCACAAAATCCACATAGACGATTCCAAAGCGCTCATTGTATCCCTTGTCCCACTCAAAATTGTCAAGAAATGTCCACAGGAAGTACCCTCTGATATCCACACCGTCATCCGCCGCCTTTTGCAGCTGCGACAGGTATTTGTCCAGAAAGTCAATCCGGCTGCTGTCGTGCACACACCCATCGGCAGAAATCTGGTCATGACAGGACATGCCGTTTTCCGTGATGTAAATCGGCATCTGGTAACGCTCATATAAAAATTTCGTTCCCCAGTACAAGCACTCCGGTGTCACCGGCCAGTTTGCCGCCGTCTTTGGAAATCCTGCCGGTCTGTCGACATACTCCGGCTTTCCGTCCGCACCCATTCTGATATAATATCCATTGTATATGTTCTGCCCCATAAAGTCAATCGGCTGGTGAATCAGTTCCATATCTTCGTCCGTAATCTCTGGCAGATAGTCTTTGTATTTCGCAAGCGCCTCATCCGGGTACTTTCCCAGGAATACCGGATCTGCAAACCACGCCACATTCCACGTCCAGTTCTCAATCGGCTGGTCAAAGCCAAAATAAATGCTCCTGGCCGCCTCGATATCCTCCGTTTTGTCCGTATAGGGATACGCCACGCCGCATGTCGGCGCATACCCGATTTTAACAGGCTGTTTCGCGTATTTTCTGAGCTGCTTCACCGCTGTTCCATGGGCGCGGAGCGCGTTGTGCGCGATCTGGAACACCTGCGCCGTCTCCAGCTTCAGTCCCGGCGCATGGACGCCGCTCAAATGCCCTAACCCCACGAAACACTGCGGCTCATTTAATGTGATGATATACTCGGACAAATCACTGAAATTCTCTGCAACCACTTTCGCATACCCGCCAAACCATTCAACAATGTCCTCATTGAGCCAGCCGCCCCTGTCCTGCAATGCCTGCGGCAGCTCCCAGTGATACATTGTAATGTATGGTACGATATCGTTTTCTTTCATGCACTGTATCATGTCGCGGTAGAGTGCAATCGCCCTTTCGTTGACCTTCCCTGTGCCCTCCGGCAGTATGCGCGACCAGCTCAGGGAAAAGCGGTAGGCTTTCACACCCAACAGACGCATCATAGCGATATCTTCCCTGTATCGATGGATATGATCACACGCCACATCTGCATTCTGGTGATTCTGCACTCTGCCCTCTCCGGCAAACGTGTCCCATATGCACTTTCCCGCTCCGTCCTGCGCGTCCCTGCCCTCGATCTGATAGGCACTGCTCGCCACACCCCACACAAAATCGTCTCTAAACATATTCTTGTATCCCTTTCTTTTTCTTTCCTATCCAGAAAACCATACATTAAACCCGCTATCCTGCTTATATTTTACAGAAACTTTGCGATATACCCTGACAGCACTTGCGCCGCCTGCTGATGACACAGGGATCCCGGGTGCTCCCGCGAACCGACGCTTTCCGCTGTGGTATCAGGCAGCTGCAGATAGGACACGCGCCTGTCTCCTGTCTCCTCGACATATCCGGCTACAGCCTCGCACAGATAGAGCTGTATGTCTGTCCCCAGCATACCGTAGCACCATATGATCCGCGCATTTGGATTGCACTCCCGAAGCAGCGCTATGAAGTCCTTCACTGCCTGCTGCAGTGCGCGCATATCCTCCATGTTGTATGAACCGTCCGGATTCCTGCGCATCTTGTGGGTCTCTCCGCCCGCCTCATCCACCCACTGCGGCTGGTCGAAGGAGGCTGCATCGTTTGTCCCAAGATTAACAATCACAAAATCCGGCTGCCAGCTGGCAAAATCATGCGGCTGCTTACCGCCAATCCGATCATTTTCAGATCCGGGCATCAAACTGCAGATCTCTTTATAATACTTTGGCAACGCTCCCCGCGTGTTGTTATCCCAAGTATTGCATACGCCCCATCCACTCTGGGAAAACACCCTGTACTCCGCGTCGAGCTTCTTCGCCGTCAGATATGCATAATCCCTGATGGCAGAGAAAAACATTGGAATCCAGTCCCACTCCTGCTTTGCCCCAAAAAGCCCTTCCCCGGAAGTGATACTGTCACCGATAAACTCCAGTTTCAGCTTTTTCTCCTCCACAGGCACAAATTCGCCGTCATGACGCAGCGCATGGATATGAATATACGAGTTCCCATCGTCGCTCATTGCCTGTAAATCCTTATAGAACTGTACGTTCTTGACATTCTCAGGGCTCATGCCGCGAAACAGGGGAATCCAACATCTGCCCCTGGTCAGCATCTGTCTGCCTACCCAGTCCCCGTTTACTGTATAACTAAACCACGGCTCATACATATCATACGTAACTTCCAATTCCACCCATAGCTCTGAACCAGTCACATTGCACTCAAATCCGCTTGCTGTCCAGAAAAGTGTCAACGGCTCGCGGCTCGCTGTTGTCCGCCCGTGCACTTTTACTTCTAGTATCTCCTTAATCAATGTCTCCGTAAGCATTTTACTCCCTCCTGTATCTCGACGTGTTTCCCTTCCTCACACCCTTGTGTCCATCCGACACCCCTGGTATCGCGACTCAATAGCTGTCCCTGATCGACCGAATCCGCAGTCTGCGCGAAACATCTCCGGAATCCGCGAAATCTCCGCTAAGAATATCCTCCCTGCGCAGCGTTATCTTTTTGACTTCATGGTCTGTCAGATTGAAACAGTTCTCTGAAAAAATAACATCCGCATCCGCAAAATCAAGTTCGACGAAAGCTGCATACATGTCACTCTCCAGCATAATCTCATAGCCCTCCGCTGTCTCACCAACGGTATGCGTTATATGACACTGCGGCAAATCCATATATTTGTATGGCAGAAGTACCACACTCTCCTTCTGCACTCTGCCATCCCCATACACAAACACCGCCTCCACAAATACCTCTTTCTTATCATACAGCTCTCCCGCGCGTTTCTTCTCCGGCGAAACCAAAATGCGTGGCTGTCTCTGCACATACTGCGAAAAATCCATTTCCAGCGCCATTCTGCTCGCAAAAGCAGGCACTTCCAGCGCTGTTGTCTGTGACACGATTGTCGCAAAGTCAAACGTCTTTAGAGATACTGTGACGTTCACTTTTTCCTCCTGTGCACTTTCATTTGCCACATACGCTGCTGCTCCTGTGAAGTGTTCTCCTCCGTTTGGCGTGCTGCTGTCATTGTCCGGGATGCAGACCAGACTTCCCGACACTGGTCTGAAAAAATCCTGTGCCATGTAGTGCAGCGCCTTCCAGCGGCCGTAATAATCAATGCTTGACCATGACGCCACACTCCAGTTATCGTTGAGCTGCCAATAGATCGCACCCATGCAGCGTCCTCTGTTCCGTCTCCAATGTTCCACACCCGACTTGACTGCAACGCCTTGCAATACCTGCGTCACATAAAGCAGCGATTCGAAATCCTTAGGATATCTGAAATTCTCTGATATGTAATACAGCATCTTTCCATTTGCAGCGTCATTTTTCTGGTGGCACTCCATCACCTGCGAGAAAATATTTCTATCCTCCTCGCGTGTATATGTGTACACGGTCTTGCAGGAAGGAAACGACTGGAATCCAAACTCAGAACAGAACCGGAAATAGTGGTTCTGGTAATCCGAAAACGGCCTCTGTCCATGCCATACATTCCAATAGTGCGTATCTCCCCTGTTCTCGTCATCAGGATTGTCAAAACAGCCTCCCGAAGACGGGGATGATGGCCAGTAAAAAGTCGTGTCGTCCTCCTTGCGCAGCGCATTTGGCAGCACATACTCAAACTGTTTGATATAGTCTGCCCGCAGATAGGGCGACTGGTCCATAAAATCCTGCCAATGGTGCCATGCTGACTCAATCTCGTTGTTGCCGCACCACAGGCCCAGGCATGCATGATGGCGCAGACGCCTCACGTTGTCAATCGTCTCCGCAACAATATTCTCCTCAAAGGCAGATGTAAGGTCGTATGTGTTGCACGCGTACATAAGATCCTGCCATACGATCAATCCATACTGGTCACACAGGTCATAAAAATCATCGGACGGATAATAGCCGCCGCCCCACACTCGGATACAGTTGTAATTTGCCCTGACAGCGCTCTTAATCAGATACTCCTGCCGCTCTCTTGTGATGCGGCTGTAGATACAGTCCTCAGGAATATAGTTGGCACCCATCGCAAAAAAGCGGACGCCGTTTATCGTAAAAGCAAACTCCTCTCCCCATTCGTCTTTCTCCCGGCTTACCGTGAACGTGCGAAGTCCGATTTTATCCGTGCGTTTCTCCACATCGCGCCCATCCACAACAAGTGTCGTCTCCACCGTGTACAGCGGCTGTGCTCCCAGCCCATTCACCCACCACAGCTTTGGATTGTCTATGACGAACGTGCTGTCCTCGCCCCTTTGCTCCGCCATGCACACCCCTTCCGGGCTGCGCACTGACACTTTTACCCATATGTCGTCCCGCATTCTGCTGCATGAAGCAGAGAACTGTACTTTGCTGCATACCTGCAGACGCACCTTTCCGTGAGCATGTGTCTGCTTGTACCGCACATCCGCAAGGCGCGCTGTACTGTACGCTTCAAGCCGTATTTCGCGGAAAATACCTGCGTCTGGAAGCTGCGCCCCCCAGTCCCATCCGAACATGGAGTGCGCTTTTCTGATATACTGGTTTCCGCGGATGGCACCGCTTGCGCCATAGTGAATCTCCTTGTTTTCCTCCGCCTTGTACTCCTGAATATACCGCAGTGTGGACAGGAAGCGAATCTGTATATGATTCGTCCCTTCTGTCAGAAACGCTTTCACATCAAACCGCCATGTCCGGTGCATGTTGTCCGCTTTCGCCACAAACCGATCATTGATATAGATCTCTGCCAGTGTGTCAAGTCCCATACACACAAGCTCGACACAATCCTCATCCAGAAGATTACTCTCAACGGAAAACTCCCGCTCAAACCAATAATCCTGCCAAAATAATTCCCTCAGATAAAATTCATTGTCCCTGTAGTAAGGATCCGCATATTTTTCCCCGATCGCCCCTGTATCGCACAGCGCAGAAAGCACAGAGCCTGGTATCTGCACCAGATATGCGTCTTTCCATGCAAACTGCTCCATGCATATGCTGTCATTTTGCAGCTGCGGGAACATTGTCCATGTGCCGTTTAATGTCTGTTGTACCATCCTAATCCTCCCAAACCTTAATCCTGCACTGCCCTGAGGTCAATCAGCCTTGCCTTGAAATCCCCCTTCCAATACGGTATGAGAAGTCCTGCCTTCATCAGCGTATCCCCGCTGTATACCTTTGGTTCTATCCCCTCATCATTCACAAACACTACATTGTAATGCTTATTCTCATCCAGTCCTTTGAGGAGAATGCGCATGGACTTAAAGTTAACCCTGTTCAAAACCTGTACAAAGGTAACAAGTGCCTCATCGCGCTCTGCGTCCACGACCTGCCAGCAGTCATATCGATGATTCTGCGCATAGGAGGCAATGCGGTAATAGTCACCTTCCCTGACCAGGTCATTGTACTTGTGATACATCGCCACCTGATCCGGTATCATCTCCCGATCCTCCTGCGGAATCTTTGTCACATCCAGCTCATATCCAAACGTTCCTGCCAAAGCCACGATTCCCCTTGTCTCAAACGGCGTCACACGCCCCAGTGCATGATTCGGGCAATCCGACACATGCGCTCCCATCGTCGAAAGCGGATAAATCAGCGCTGTCCCCTCCTGTATCGCCAGACGCTCAATGGCATCCGTGTCATCAGAACACCAGATCTGCGGGCTGTAGTACAGCATACCCGGATCAAAGCGTGCCCCGCCTCCAGAACAATTCTCCAGCAGCAGATGGGGAAACTCCTTTGTGAGCCGGTCCTGCATCTGATACACTGCAAGCACATAGCGGTGGTAGATTTCTCCCTGACGATCGGCCGGAAGCCCGCAGCTTCCAATATCGCTGAGCTGTCGGTTCATATCCCACTTCACATACTCAATATTGGCACTCCGAAGCACGGCTGCCACCTGCCCATAGATGGCATCCACAATCTCCTGCCGCGACAAATCAAGCACAAACTGCTGCCTTGACTCCGTTCCCGGCCGGCCTGGAATCGCAAGAGCCCAGTCGGGATGCGCCCTGTACAAGTCTGAATCCGGCGAAATCATCTCCGGCTCAAACCAGATACCAAATTTAAGCCCCAGTTTGTTAACTTCGTCCACAAGATATTTCAAACCGCCCTTGAGCTTATCCTCATTGACTGTCCAGTCACCCAATGCACAGTCATCAAAATTTCTTTTGCCAAACCAGCCGTCATCCATGACAAGCATCTCAATGCCAAGCTTTGACGCCTCCTTTGCAATGGACAGAAGCTTCTCTGTATCGAACGCAAAATACGTTGCCTCCCAGTTGTTGATCAAAATCGGTCTCTTTTTGTTCCTGTACTCGCCGCGTATCAGGTGTTTTCTGTACAATCTGTGGAATATCCCTGTCATGGCATCAAATCCTTTGTCCGTGTAGACCATGACGACCTCCGGCGCCTGAAAGCTCTCACCGCTCTCCAGTTTCCAGCAAAAATTCTCGGGATGGATTCCCATCGTCATACGGACGCTGTCAAACTGCGACACCTCCGCCTGAGCGCGGAAATTTCCAGAATACACAAAGTTCATGGCATAAATCTCGCCATTTTCCTGTGTCGTGTTCTTATCCACCAACGCCAGAAACGGGTGGTCCTGGTGACTGGATTCGCCTCGGAACGAACTGACATTCTGTATTCCATATCCAATCGGCTTTCTCTGAATATGACGCTCTCTTGCCCAGCTTCCATGGAGCGATACCATATCAAAATCTCTGTTATCCATATCAATACAGGCAGAATATACCTTCGTAAGGAAAAGAGCGTCACTTCCTGTGTTGATCACTTTCACACTCCTGGTAATCACATCGGTGTCATGAAATACCGTATACAAAAGCTCCACCTGCATCCCTGCATAGTTGTCTTCACATACCAGTTTCAATGTCGTGCACGCTTCCTCTGTGCCAAAAGTTGCCGGAAGTCCTTCAAGCGCCGGCTTCCCTTTTATTATTTCATGGGATCTGTAAGAAAGCAGACAGCCTACATGTCCCGCTGCAGTTCTGACACCAAGACATCCCTCTCTGTAATCCCCCAAACCATTTGCGGGATATTCAAACGGGAAGCAGTCATAGAACGAGCAGCGCTCTCTGTTATTTTTACTTGGAACAAACGGTGGTTCCTCTGTCCTCATCAGGCAGGATGCGTCCGCTTCCCTCAGTCTCCTGCCATAATAGATATGCCCGACAAAATTTTCCTCATCCACAATCCCAATCATGTAGGTGGTATTGGGGGTATCCAGCTTGAATACCCGCTCTCTTTCATTATAGATAATCATTATCATTCTCCCTTCCAAACACACTTTATCCATTATTTTATTTCATACATCCCATCGTGTGTCTTACATTACCATATCATCAATTTTTAAAGGAATCAATTTTTAATGTGTTTTTCATTTTATCTTTTACTTATTGCACATAATTATTTCAAATTTTTGGTCACATATTTCCTTATCTGCGTGTCTCAGAAAGGATTGCACCATGCATTGATATTCTTTATTTTTCCAAAAAGAGAGGAGATTTTACCCGAAGATAAAATCTCCTTTTCCGTAAGCATTTACCATGATAATGGAATTATCTCACACCAATCTCTGTATCTGATGTCGTTACCTTGCTATTGTTCCTGATATAATCGACAATCTCGTCAATCTCTGTGAATGCGAGGCCTACATAACTGTCTGCCGCACCGTAATAGATTGCAATTCTGCCTGTCTCTGAATCATGAATGGTCGCGCATGGGAAGCATACATTCGGCACAAAGCCTCTCTCCTCATACCACTCTTCTGGCGTCAGCAGGAAATTCTCGCAGCGATATTTTACAATAGACGGATTGTCAATATCAAGGATCGCCCCACCAATCGAGTAAACATATCCATTACAGGTGCCTGTCACACCGTGATAGAACAGCAGCCAGCCCTCGCTTGTCTCAATTGGAGCTGCGCCGCCGCCAATCTTGAGGGACTCCCACCACTCACTGCCTTTACCCATGACATGTCTGTGCTTTCCCCAGTAAACCAGATCCGGACTCTCGCTCACAAACACATCGCCAAACGGAGTGTGACCAGAGTCGGAAGGACGGCTCAGCAGCATAAAATTGCCGTTGATTTTTCTCGGGAAAAGCACTGCATTCCTGTTGAACGGAAGGAACGGATTTTCAATGCGTGTGAATGTCTTGAAATCAGTCGTCTTTGCCATGCCAATCGCTGCGCCATAGAAATCCTGACACCAGATAATATAGTAGGTGTCCTCTACCTTCACGAGGCGGGGATCGTATGCGTACACCGGCATAAATGGCTTGCCATCCGCATCCACAAACGCTATCTTATTGGAATCGAAATCCCAGTGAATCGCATCCTGGCTGCGTCCAAGATAGATGTATGGAATCCCGTTTGTCTGCTCGCCGCGGAACACACCGATAAACGCACCCTCGTACGGGATGACTGCACTGTTAAAAATTCTCGCCACGCCCTTTATGGGATTTCTTCCGATAATCGGATTCTCATTGTATCTCCAGATGGGAGCATCAGCCACACCTGTTGTCTTTCCGTCTGCTCTGTCCTGCCAGGGCATGTTGGGAACAGCCGGGCTCATCATTTTTACTTTGCTCATATTAAAAATCCTCCTTGTTTATATACCTGAGCCAATCACTGACACAAGATAAAATGGCACTTTGTCATCCTCATGCGTCTCGATCAGATCAATTTCCACATGATGCTTTCCATAAGGCAGATGTTCTGCAATCGTATCCAGATGAAGACTGTCACCCCATGTATCCTCGAAATTGCCATCGAGAATCTTTGCATGGTCCATGTCGCCATCCACCACAGCCCTTGCAACGCATGTGGGCTGTACGATCGATTTGCGATACTGTACGCCGATACAGCTCCCCTCAATATCGAAGCCGATATGAGCGCCCTCTCTGTCTGCTGTCCAGCCGCGCCGGAATATTTCCCGGATGTCATTCTGCGGCTGTTCATCAATCACAAAACCATCATTTGCTGTCATGACAGCTTCGCTGTTATCATTCTGATATCTCACAGAGTTTTCATACGCATTGGGCGTCACAGGTGTCATCTTCTGTACATCCATGTGATTATCCTCCGCCTCATTTCCTGATGTCAGCTCCTCGTAAACCATCTCCAGAAAGCTTATGATCACCTCTGCCATCAGTCCATGTCCCTCATCGTTCGGATGGAGATCATCCTCTGTGACATCACGGCTTGTATAGGTCCCATCCAATATCTTTTCATACAGCGTCGGTTTCATGCTGACGCATGGAAGCTCATAGGTTTTTCCAATCTTTATGTGCTGTGCCTGTGCATTCCTGCCATCACTATAATACACACTGTTCACAATCAATATGGCTGGTTTAGTCTGACTACTGTATATTTTTCTGATGAGTCCTTCATAGGTCTCGAGAAAATGTTCATTGTCATCGTCGTTGACACTAAACTCTACCGTCGTAAAATCAATATTTTTTGACAGCAGATCGCTTTCCACCCGCGCTGCGCCAAACTGGGAAGTCGTTCCCCCGATTCCGGCATTGACATATGTGACCACTGCCTGGGGAAACTTCTCACACCACCACCTGTACACCAGATATGCATAGCATGTCTCAGGAGTTGAGGACAGACAGCCCTGCGTGATGGAACCGCCCAAAAATCCCACGGTAATATTCTCTCCGCGCATCGCTTTCTTCATCGCTCTCTCAATTCGATAAAGATTTCCTCTATTCATAACACCCTTGCTACAGTCAATTCCATACTTTTCTGCACGCATCTGTCCATCCTCCGCCTTCTCTTAACGATTTTGGTATTCGATGTTTTTCCGAATCAGTTCGCATCTCTGTTCGACACACTTCACAGAGCGAAGTGGATCTTCTGGTGTGTTGAACACATAATCCACCAGCCTGTCAATTGTTGTCGTAGCCACATGAAGCCTTGTATCACTCGATGCATAATAAATGTACACCTCACCGTCCGCCCGCGCGACTGCACCATTGGTAAACACGACATTCGACACGTCGCCGACTCTCTCATCCCCAAGCGGCGCAATGAGAAACCCGCCCGGCTCCGCAATGACCTTCTTCGGATCATCGAGCGCTGTGGCAAATGCGTACACAACATAGCGGAGTCCTGCTGCCGTGTTTCTGACACCGTGTGCAATATGGATCCAGCCTCTCTCCGTCTTGATGGGCACCGCGCCAGCACCGTTTTTCACCTCTGTGATGGTATGGTACTTTCTCCTGCTTGTGATGACTTCCTCGTCAATCACCGCATGTGTGATGTCATCACAGAGGCCAAAACCTACGCCGCCGCCGCTTCCCGTATCAATAAAATCATCCATCGGTCTGGTATAGAATGCATATTTTCCATCTACAAACTCAGGGTGCAGGACGACATTTCTCTGCTGTGGAGAATTCAGCGTCTTCAAATTGTCAAGCCGCTCCCATGTCTTTAAGTCCTTTGTCCGCACGATACCTGCCGCCGCGACTGCCGCTGACAGGTCGTTTGCCGCCGTATCCTTGCTCTCAGAGCAGAACACACCATAGATGTAACCATCCTCATGCTTTGTGAGACGCATGTCATAAACATTTGTTTCCTCCGGGCACACATCGTCAAGCAAAATGGGATAATCCCAGAAGCGAAAACCTTCGATACCGCTGTCGCTCTCCGCCACTGCAAAGAAAGACTTGCGGTCATTCCCCTCAACTCTCGCCACGAGATAAAACCTGCCGTCCAATTCAATCGCGCCGGAGTTCATCACCGCATTCACGCCAAGCCGCTCCATAAAATAAGGATTGGTGTCCGGATTCATGTCATATTTCCAAAAAGGAGGAATATGGTCGCGCGTCAACACGGGATACGTATATCGGTCATAAATGCCATTGTAAAAATCACTCTTACTGTTCTTGCGGTTAATGATCTCCTCATACCGTTTCATCACGGCTGCTTTGTTTTCGTCAAAAAGCTTGTTTGTCATCGCCTAATCTCCTTATCACTTCAAAACACATTCTGCCATTGTGGTAGGGACACTTCCACGGTTCCACAATCGGCTGCGTCTCGTCCGGTGAGCCGTCTGTCTTCACTCTCCAGTACCACTCCCTGCCAGCCGCATATCCGTCACGCCTGTCGATCAGATGCTTCTGGATAAACTCCCACACACGCTGCGCTGCATCGAGATATTCCCCGCGCCCGGTCTTGTCATACCCGTTCAGAAATCCCACAACAGTCTCCGCCTGCACCCACCAGATACGCCAGTCGTTCACAACGCCTTTCTCGCACTCGTTGGCAAGAGACGAACCGTCAAAAGCCACTTTATAAATCTGATCTGTCAGGTCGTTTGTGATGGGTGACATTTTCTTCTCATAAGCCTCATCATTCAAAACCGCAACACTGCGGTCCACCAGCCACGCCGTCTCAATATCATGGCCATAGGAATGTAAATCAATAATGGAATTCCACCTGTCATCAAAAAACACTTCCTGGCGGTGCAGCGTTGGATTATAAACTTTTGTTGCTATGATATCCATCATCCACTTGATCTTGTCCGCCACCGCTTCCCTGTGATCAACCCTGTAGAGCTCCGTGTAAGCCTCAAATACATGGAGGAGTGTGTTCATCGTCTTTTGTGCAATCACGCCGTTTTCTGAGAGCTTTTCGTTGTCAATCTCCTGGAAGGCCCCGTCAAAAGCTTCCTTATATCCGAGCTCATCACGCATCTTTCCCTCGATCAGATCATAAAGTTCGTATGCCATATCAAGCGCTTCCTGGTCCTTGCTTGCCTCATAATAAGAGGACAGTGCATAGATGGAAAAGGCCTGATTGTATGTATGCTTCAACGTCTCCGCCGGCGTTCCATCATGGTTGACTGACCAGTACACGCCGCCATTTATCTTGTCCCAGCACGCATTCTTCAGAAATTCAAACCCATGCTTTGCCTCCTCCAGGAGACTTTCATCCTTCAAGAGCGTGTATGCATTGGCGAAGAACCAAGTGATGCGGCTGTTGAGTATGCAGCCCTTGACTGCCTTTTTGTCCGCTTTCAGGTCATACCCGAGATAACCTGTGTAACCGCCATTCTCGTCATCCCGCAGGCTTTTCCAGAATGGTATGACATCCTCTGTGAGGTGTCTTGTCACCTCCAGGCGCATTTCTGACTTATCCATAATAAGCCTCCTAAAATTTAATCAAATTTAACTATATTTATCTTATCAATTAATCCCCTGCACTGCAACTTAGAAAATATCACAAAAATATTTGTCTATTTTTACCTATAAAAATATACTGCACCGCTCTTTTTTCCGCACAAACGATGCAGCATGTTTCTTTTCGTACCTATTGTAAAATTCTGTTAAATTTTTACCCTTTCACAGCACCTGCCGTAAGACCTGAATAAATCTGGTTCTGGAATGCGATAAAGATAATCAGTGCCGGAAGCAGACTAATGATAACACCTGCACAAATCAGGTTATACTGGCTTCCAAGCGGTCCTGTAAAAGTATACAGAGACATTGCAACTGTCTGAAGCTTCTTGTCTGACAGATAGAGCATGGCGCTGTAGTATTCATTGTATACGCCAACACCCTTTAAGATCATACAAGTCACAATCGCAGGCTTCAAAAGCGGGAACAAAATTCTGAAGAAAATAGTAAAATAGCTTGCTCCATCCATATAGGCCGACTCATCCAATGAAATCGAAATATTTTCAAAGAACTGAATAAACACATAAATTGAGATAACATCTGTACCCATCATCAGAATGATATACCCATACAGATGGTTAATGAAACCGATGGAATACATTAACTGATATGTAGCTACCTGCATCGCAATACCCGGAAGCAGTGTCGCAAAGAGAAACAGATTGCGGATCAGCCCGTTCCCGCGGAACTTAAAGCGGTTCAACACATATGCAAGCATAGAACCTACCATAACAGATCCTACCACTACAACGACGACCACGATTGCCGAGTTAATGAATGCCCTTCCCATGCCTGCCGTCTGAAAAGCACCTGAAAAGTTTTCAAAATTCAGCCAGCTCTTAGGAAGTGTCATAACATTCGTTGTCTGGTACTCCTCCTCTGTCTTAAATGCCGTGATGATACAGGATACCACCGGAAGCAATGCCACAAATGAGAAAAATACCATTGAAAAATATTTTATAAAAATCCACAGATATTTTTTTACCTTTTCTACAGCCGTCATGCTCTGCCTCCCTCCTTTGCTCTAAGCTTTGCAAGTTTCTTTTCGCGTTTTGCAGCGGCTGATTTATCTTCATCCTCCGCATTTCTAAATACATACTTAAAGAACAGCTGCTGTAAAATAGTTGCAGCAAATATAATCAGGAGCAGTACAATCGCCATCGCAGAGGCCAATCCAACCTTCCTTGAAGTGTGTGCAATCTCATGCATCTTGACAAAATATGTAGCTGTGCCGTTTGCACCGCCTGACATGATAACGAACGGCGGCTCGAAAGCGCTGAGTGAACCTGTGATCGACATAATCAGATTCAGCATAACAATTGTCTTGATACTTGGAAGCATGATGTATTTAAACTGCTGCCATTTATTTGCGCCGTCCAGATCTGCCGCCTCATAGAGGGAAGAATCCACCGACATCATCGCACCGATAAACAGGACCATATTCTGCCCAAAATACTTCCACACGCTCGTTCCCACTAAGGAAACATTGTTGATTCTGGTATCACGCAGCCAGTAGGGAAGATTTTCCAGGTCAAATCCAATCCATTGCAGAACCGTATCGAACACAAAACCTCTTGTATAAAAGAACTTAAAGATGAAACCAATCGCAATACCGTTAATCAGATAAGGGAAGAACATACAACCTTTGAAAAAATTGCCGCCTTTTACCCCAAAGCTGAAAATCGTAGCCAGATACAATGCCAGTGCCAACTGGACAATCGCACCACCCATATAGTAGAGGGACAGCCACAGCGCCCTAAAGCAGTCGTCTCTCTTAAATACATCCACATAATTTTGAAGCCCTACAAAGCTCCTTACCTTAATATAATCCCTGTCATAGAAACTGAACTTAAACATTTCCACAAACGGATAATAAGTAAACACTAACAGGAGTAACAGGGGAATCAGTGAAAAAGTAACAATGATAATAGCCTGCTGGCCACTTCTGCTCCTTGCCCACTTCTTGAAGTTAAAAGATTTCCCGGAATCTTTCGCCGCTGTCGTTGCTGCCATAAAGCACTTTCCTCCTTCTTCTCATAAACGCTCTCTTTTTTGGAATGATTGGCTTGCAGCACGCCGCAAGCCAATGCATCGTGATTTTCGTAATTTACATTAATAGGTCACATCTACACCGAGAGAGGACTGTGCATCGTTCCACTTCTGTGTCCACTCTGCTGTAAGATCTTCATACGGAGTACCTGCCGCTGCTGCCTCGACAATTTTCTGTACTCTGGCGTCTCCACCATTGTTGAAGTTCAACTCGGATGCCGCATTCATCTGGTTCATAAGATCCGCCTCATCATCTGGAGCCGGATCGTTTGTAACGATGCTGACACCATCAAACACGAAGGAAGTCTCTGCTGACTTGGAAATCGGATATCCGCCCTCCAAATCGCACCAGCCAGATTCATCAACCATCCACTTCACAAATACCATAGCTGCTGTCTTATTCTCGTCAGATGCCTTTGCATTGATTCCGTAATTATAGTCAGGACCTGCTGTCGCATACTGCTGGCCGTTGATCGAAATCGGGAACGGCATGTAGCCGATATCATCTGGATTGTCGCCTGCGTCCTTCATCTGTGCGAGTGCCCATGATCCAAGTACCATTGTGCCAATCTCGCCTCTGTTGATCATGCCCTTGCAGCCTTCCCAGTCTGTCGTGGTATAATCTTCCTCTGTCAGCCCCTGTGCCACTGCATCATACAGAATCTTATACAATGCATATGCACCAGTGCCGTCACCGTTGTCCGCAAATGGCTCCGCCTGATGTGTAAACTTCTGGTTCAACCACGCTGTGTCGCCGGTTGTGATCGCCCCAAGAAGTGCATCCCACTGTCCGCCTAACGCCCATCCTGACGCATAGTTTGTGTAAAGAGGTATCGCATCTGTATTGTCCTTGATTAACTGAAGTGCTGCGATAAACTCATCTGGTGTCTTAGGCAGCTCTGTAATGCCTGCATCTGCAAATACCTTCTTATTGTAGAGCAATCCCTGTGCATTTCCCATATAGCCAATGCCATAGCAGTAATCGTCAAGCTTGCAGTTATCTGCAAAATTGATTAACTCTGACATCTCCTCCACTGTTCCATATGGCTGGAAATACTCAGGATAATCTGCTACATCGATTGTCGGAATAAACATAATGTCGCCCCAGTCAGCTCCTGTCGGCAGTCTTAACAGTGAAGTACCTGCATAGTCCGTAATGCCTTCTGTCTCAACGGTAATATTCGGATAAACCTTGTTGAACTCTGCAATCAGATTTGCCATAGTACCGTCACCTTCACGGTCTGTCTTGTGGTGTATAAACTTGATGGATGCTGTAAGATCTGTATAATCCTCTCCAAGCTTGATGGATGCATATGTAGGTACTGCGCTGTCCGCCCCTGCTGTGTTGTCAGAGCTTGCAGTACTATTATTGTCCGTATTGCTTGTCGCTGTGTCATTGTTTGATGTGTTGTTGTTTGTCGTCGTGTCGTCGTTGGAATTGCCACCGCATGCTGTCAAAGACATTGTCATCACTGCTGCCATACCAAGCGCCATAAGTCTCTTTAATTTCATGAATGAAACCTCCCTTTTAATATGTTTTTAGTTTTTATTTAGTGTAAGTTAGCTGTTTGTTAACTTGTTTTTAGTTTAAATTAATATTTGCATTTAGTCATCACTTATTATTGCATCTTATATGCATTTATTGTGCTTTTTCGTCATTTCCTCTATTTTAACAATTTCCATTTGTATTATTTAGATAAAATGCACAGTTATTATTTTATTATTAGCTAATTTAAGCTAATTTTTAATGTTTTATTTAACTTAAAATTAAATAATTTCGTTTTATTTCGCTCCGAACATTTTTTAATCATCTTATATTTACAATTATATTCTTTTCTTGATTTTGCTGTTTTCCAGATATATAATATTGATAGAAAAAAAGAAAGGAGTTCTACTGTGTCAAAGAAATTATTTTCCACCGAATTTTTCAGCTGCCTGATCTCCTCCGAGACGAGCAACCGTTTCTCGCTGTCTGATTACTTTGAAAATGCTTATAATAGAGACTACGATTTCTGCAATTACCTTCCTTATGAACTGTGCCATAAGAATGTGTCCGTCACATCCCCGTTTTCCTACGAGGCGACAAACCTTGATGCGCTCTGCATCGTACACACGACCAGGGGCGTCGGAAGGCTGTTCTGCGAAAATTCCAACGGTATCAGCGCTGGCTATGATCTCACCAAAGGCACACTGGCACTCATCGACTGCCGCAAAAATCACAAGCTCATCTGCCAGCATAATATCTGGGAGTACACAATCTGCTTTGTGAGCACCACGACGCTGGAATACTATTTTCAGAAAATACATGTATTGGGAGACTTTATCTACAGACTTGACAAATATTCTGATGTCCTGGCTGCATGGGAACAGGTCCTGAGAACCGACATGGACGACGAGCTCCACGGCATTATCCGTTCGCGTGCGCTCGTGGGACTCTTCACGCAGCTTTATCTGGTGCGTGCTGTCGAGCGAACCGGTTCCTACCACATCCCCGCCTACATTGCTGATATGCACCGCCGCTTTACCACTGCATACTATGAACCCTACTCCCTGGATGAGCTCGCCCTGGAATACGATATCAATAAATTCCGTCTGTGCCGCGAATTTGCAAAGTATTATGAATATACCCCCATACAATATCTGAATAAGATTCGCATTGACAAGGCAAAGGAAATGCTTCTGAATACCGACGACAAAATCGTGGATATCGGTCAAATGGTAGGTATCGAAAACGCCAATCATTTTATCCGTCTCTTCAAAGAAAAAACCGGAGTCACCCCGCTCACTTACCGCAGGGAAACTCCGGTGATCAACTAAAGCTGATTCTTTAATTTAAATTCTTTACTGTAGTGCGTTCTATAATCCTGCCATTCACGATGTGTACATTGGCATTCATGGAGATATTTTCAATCCGCCTGATCATGCACGAAAGCGCAATCTTTGACATCTCCCCCATGTCCACCATATACGTCGTAATCTTGGAATCACCGTATTCCGCATACAGATAGTCGTCATAACCGACCACAGAGATATCCTCTGGAATGCGGTAGTTCCGCTCCTCAAGCTGTTTTATCAGATTGTAAGCCGTGATGTCGTTATTGCATGCAAAAGCAGTCGGCATCTCCTGGGGCAGCTGCAGCTGATATTCCGGTCCAATGATACCGTCATTGTAGTCTCTGTCTTTGATAATCCAATCGGGCCGCACCTCAATCCCACTCTCCATCAGCGCCTTGCAATATCCAAAATACCGGTCCGTGATGCTCTCTGTAAACATCAGACTTCCCACAAACGCAATCTTCGTGTGGCCATTTTTAATCAGATAATCGGTCATGCGGTACATACCGTTAAAGCTCGCTGACACAACACAGTCAACAACCTCCTCATCATCATAAAAATCCATAAACACCATCGGTATCTTCCGATTCTGATAAAGCATCTTCAGATAGTCTCTCTTGGGCTTCCCGATCACGACAATGCCGTCAATTTTCTGATTTTCTGTGATTAGCTTTGGCCAGATCAGATTTTCCTCATCGTAAGTGGACACCACCTCAAGCATGGAAAAACAATTCTTCTTGACGGCGCGTGTGGCGAGCTCCTGGTACATTTTCCAGTAAAAAGAAGCAAACTTGGCAAAATAAGTCTCAAACGTAATCACACCGATGGTATAGGACTTAATCCTTCCTGTCTGTGCCGCGTGGATCGGCGTATACCCCATCTCGTCGGCCAGTTCCTTGATTCTGGCGCGCATCTCCTCGCTGACCCCCTTCTGACCGGATAAAGCTTTCGATACTGTAACGACACTAACTCCTACCTTTTCCGCTATATCCGCAAGCTTTACAGCCTTGACCATCTTTATCCCCCCTTGTAAATTCTATACTTCTGTCAATGAGATAAACCCTGTCACGAGATTACACTTCCTGCGCAATATCGTGTATTCTCTATTTAACATACCATCATTTTCTATATTAATCAATTTTTAAAGTGATTTTAGTTTTATTTTTTACCATTTGTACATTTTTTTGCAAAAAATTTGGTAACAAATTACCTGCCGTGGGGCGTGCAGGTGGTAGGAATAATTTTTCAAACACGCTCTAGCTTAAAGAACATCATGTCCTGCTCCAACTGGGAAGAAATCGCCAGAAGCTTCTGCGACTCCTGCAAGAGCTCTGAGATCGTACCATTCAGCTGCTGCATTGCTGTCGCAGTCTCTGTCGCAGACGCTGCATTCTCCTCCGAGATTGCAGAGAGATTCAGCATAATCTCCGACACTGTACTTCTCACCTGATTGCACTCTCCGATTGCGCCCTTGATCACAGCTGTCTTATCCCTTGACTGTGCGATACCCGCATTGACTATCTCAAACTGCTTCTGTGTATCTGCGAGCTTTCTGTTCTGTTCATTCGTTGCCGTTTCAACCTCCACCATCGTGTCAAGTGTTTCCCGAAACTCATTGATCAGATTTGTGATCACACTAAAAATACTGTCAGCCGACCGATTCGACTGGTCCGCTAACTGCTGTATCTCGGCTGCCACGACTGCAAAGCCTCTTCCTGCCTCCCCGGCCCTGGCAGCCTCAATGCTGGCATTTAATGACAAGAGATTCGTCTGGTCTGCGATGGACGAAATCAGAGAGGCCGCATCCTCGATCTGTTTCACCGAATCATTTGTCCGGGTAATCTGCTGTGCGATCCTGTGAATTCCCTCTGTCATGTTATTGTTTGACCTGCTCAGCTCACTCAGGATTGTGACAGCCTCATCACTTGCCTGCTTCATGTAGACAGATGTATCGTCGAGCTCCGCAATATCCGCGTCCATGCTGTCCATCAGCTCTCCGAGATTGACAATCTCGTTTGTGGAAGTCTCTACATCCTCTGCCTGGTTGGTCGCTCCAAGTGCGATCTCAGAGATTGCCGCATCGATATTCTTGGAAGTCTGTTCTGAATTCTGCGACATTTCCTCGAGCTCTGCACCGCTGTTTTTCAGCTCCTCACCATAGTTCTTCATATTGCTGATTACCACTGACAGTTTATCTGTCATGCTGTTTAGAGATTTGCCAAAGGTATCAAACTCATCCCCGCTGCCGGTCTCAGCCTTCACCATTATCTCTCCTTCCGAGATATGTGTCAGTGTACCCTTAAACTTTTTGATACTTTTCTGTACCGATGCAATGACAAAAAGAGTCAGCACCACCACAAGCACTGTACCTACAAGAAATACGACATAAATCAGAGAAGACATGGCCAGCTTCTGTGTGCCTGTCAATTCCGCTATCTTATTGCGCACCTCTGCGGTTTCGCTGGTAAGGCTTGCATTCAAAGTGTTGTTTTCCGCCTTCAGCGCGAGGATATCTTTATCATATTCGATAATTTGTTCGACTGCTGCAAGCTTTGCCGAAAATTCTGTTGTCAGCACATCTGCAAGCTCCTGATCCTTCGTGTACAGCGGCGCGTTTGCCACCATTTCGCCCAGCAGCGCCACAAGGTCCTCTGGGTAGCTTCCAGTGCTGCCTCCCTCTGCCACAAGCTTGTTGTAGGCATCAAACATCGCATTGACCGCTGTGTGATTTTCCTCGAAATCATATTTGCTGTCAAACGCTGTCGAAATACTGATATCGGGCATCTCCTTCTCCTCAAAATACAAGTCAAAAGAGATATTCTGATACTCTGTTACATTGAAGTCTGTCACATCGATTCTCGAGGACACCTCCTGCCAGTTTCCATTGACATTTGCAAATTTTGTCTGAATATATATCGCGTCCATCCCATCAAAGGTTGAAATCTGTATGCTTGAAAGCCCGTCGCCATAAGAACTCGAAAGCACATCGGGATTTATCTCCGCTATCGCAAGCGCTGTATCGTCAAGCCTGATGTTGGTGATATACACATCTCCTGTGTACTCAATTCCGTTTCCTCCTAGGCGTATCAGCAGTGTATTGCGCTTGCTAATGTCAGGAATTTCATGTGAATATGCTGCCCTCTTGAAATTTTTGCCTTCAACCGGTTCTGCCACGATTCCTGCCAAAGCCGCTGCATCCCATATGCCATCTACCCAGCTTGATTCTCCGGACATTCGTTCGATTGCCAGCGCCAGATTTTCATCTCCTCCCGCATAGCTGGCGTACATGCCGCTGTCACTCTGAAAACCGCGTTCGCTCAGCAGTTTGTTCAATTCCACCGTATTGGCGCGCACTTCCTCGATTGTCGACGCCACACTCTGCAAGTCAGTATCATAGTCCTCTCCTCCGCTGTATGTAAGCGCGTCCGCTGCCGCCTCCTTCATGGAAGAAAGATTTGACTGGATTGTCTGATAATGACTCAGGTCCAGATCATACAGAAAGGATGTCTCCTGTGTGGTGTTTTCGTTCTGCATCAGATTGATATCGTTGATGTCCGTCAACACCTGATTGTTCGCATTGTTGCTGTTCATGATATAGATGCCTACAAGTCCTAATATAATCGTACACACGATTGACACAGCACCCAGCATGATTAGTTTTGCCTTGATACTCTTCATTTCGCCCTCCTTAGTCTCTCAAGTGCTCTCTCAACACTTTTTGCATTTTATTGCCATACTACAGCAATTATTCTAACATACTTTTCTTTATTTGAAAATTATTTTATCATATGGCTGGAATTTTTATCCTTTTTGCATATTTTATCAGACATTTTTCCAACAAAAAATGCAGTTCATTGACATATGAACTGCATCTTTATAGTCTTTTTCACATGAAATCGATTCAAAACTGTCCTAAACTGCAATCGTGTACTCAGCGTAAAACACTTCTGACGGCGCAAGCGTATTTCCCCACTCGCGCTCTGACAAATCTCCCGCAAAGGTCTCCCGGTCGCATCTGCCATACCATGGCTCGATACAGATAAATGGAGCATTCTTCTTCGCAGGCGACCACACACCAAAGAGCGGTGCGTCAAAGCTGACCGTGAGATATGGCTGCCCTTCCCTGTCGCAGAGCGAAACAGTATGCGCCTGATTGTTCTCGATAATCAGCGCATCCTCATCAAATAAATCTGCTGTGATATCCATCATTCTGCCCTTCAGAGCATACTCCTTTGTGCGCTCTGAGAGTGTGCCCCCCGCGCCTATGGTCGCAGAGATTACCTTGTCCTCTGCGTCAAACAACAGCTTGTACTCCGTCTGCGCCCCATCACCGCCAGGCGGGCACATAAATGCCGGATGCCCGCCAATGCTGAAATGCATCTCACTGCTGCCCTGATTCACCACTTTCCAGGAGACGATCAGCCTGCGCTCGTCTGTCTTGTCAAACCGATAGCCAATCTCAAGCGCAAAATCAAACGGATACTTCTCTTTCGTCTCCTCAGAAGACTTCAATAAGAACCGCAGCGCATCCTCTGTATTTTGCAGAAGCTCAAACTCCATATCCCTTGCGAATCCGTGCTGCGACATTGGATACTCTTTTCCTCCATACCGGTAAACGCCCTTATTGAGACTTCCCACGACAGGAAACAGCACCGGTGAGGTTCGTTTCCAGTATTCCGGATTCGCATCCCACATATATTCCGTGTCTGTACTCACTTCCCTGAGTGATTTCAACTCTGCGCCAAGTGAATCCACACGGATGCTAATCTGTGAATTTTTCAAGCTGTACAATGCCATACGCTCTCTTCCCCTTTCTTCATAAGCAATATCTTGTTTTATGATAGCATACTTTTCCTGAGCACACCAAATCCCAGTGGATAGGGACCTGTGTGAACACTGATTGTCGCGCCAATCTGATACTTCTCAAGCTCTGCGTCTGTGATGTGATATCCCTTCGCATTGAGGAAATCGACTGCGCCTTTTCGAAACGCCTCCGCCTCCTCAATATCGTAGCCGTACCCCACGCAGATACTATACTCGCCTGACACTGCATTGACCTCCTGGAGATACTGCCACAGAAGCTCATATACCTTTTCAAGCGATTTCCTGCGGCTTCTTGATACACCTGACGGGAATATTTCCCCCTCCTTGAGTGTTATCAGAGGCTTGATGCCAAGCACAGAACCCGCAAGCCCTGCAAGCTTGCCGATACGCCCGCCATGCTTGAGATAGTCGATATTTCCAACTGTAAAGAAAATCCGCCCCGTGCCCTTGATTGCCTCCAACTGCCCGACAACCTTCTCATATGGAAGCTTCGCCTCATACATCCTGACAGCCTCCAGCACGAAAATTCCCTGTAATACCGTATCTACGGTAGAATCCATCACTGTTATGCGCGCGTCCGGGCAGCTTTCCAGAACCATTTCCTTCGCATTCATGGCGGACTGATAGGAACCGCTGAATTTTGTCGTGATACAGATGCAGATCACAGCTTTTCCAGCATTGACAATCGGCATGAACACATCAACATAGTCCTGCACGGAGGGCATTGATGATTTGGGAAACGTTGTCGGATCGGCCACCATCTGCTCATAAAACTTTCTGATTGGCATATCCACGATTTCTCTCATATAGTGTTCACTGTCAAAAGAAACATAAAAGGGAACTACGTCAACTTCCTTCTCTCTGCAAAGCTCTGGCGGCAGATCGCAGGATCCATCTGTTACTATTTTGTAATCCATTGATTAAAACCTCACTTTTTCTTTATTAAAGTATTTGCTTGCCATTTCATAACGTTTTTATTACTACGTTTGATAGATATTGAAATTATATCACGCATTTCCCATATTGTCATCGTATATATCTTAATTTTGTAAAAGAATTCTTCTAAAGTCGTGGATATGTCGCTATTGTCGTGAACGCGACATCCATCGTCGGGCATTTCACCTTATCAAGCACTGATTTTACAAGACGTCTCCCCATCTCCTCAATGCGCACATCCACAGTGATGATGTCCTTTTTGAAGAAATCCGTCTCCAGCGTGTTATTGAAGCCGGTGATTACCACCTTCTTTACGGCCTGCGGGTCTCGCTGTAACAGTGCAAGTGCGACATGCTTTGCCACATCATCATCCTCACAGATCACCGCTTCCGGGATATAGGGCATACTCATCACAACCTCCTCAACCATGGCATAGTTAAAATTACTGTTATTGGCAGGACGTGTGTATTGAAGCCGCTCATCCAGCTGAATATGATTCCGGTTGCACGCGTTCAAGAAGCCAAGATACCTTGCCTGTACCATCCGTGTTCCCTCCGCAAATCCGATATAGGAAAACCGGGTACAATTCTTCTGTTTAATTACATAATCGATCAGCGTATTCATCGCGTAAAAGCCCTCCACGTTGATGACATCTCCAAGCTTAATGTACTCCTGTGCATTAATTGGACTGTTAAAGAATGTCATCGGAAGCTTTCTGCGCCCGATTCCCTTTACAAATTTAGTCGAAAAAACACTCAGAAAGATAATCCCCTTCACATCGTCGGCGATCAATCGACCTGTTTCCTCGCCATCTCTGTCCCTCTCGTCCACCACATGAAGCTGCATGCGATACCCCTCATCGTTCACTGCATTGCTGATACCCGCAAGCACTCTCGTCCAGAAAACGGACTGCATCTGGTTAAATAACACCAGTATTGTTCCTGTATTGGATCTGCGATACGTTGATTTAACCTCCTCCACAAGATTCGGATCCAACTTCGTATACCCCATCTGCCATGCTTTCTGTACAACAGCATGTCTTGTCTGTGGAGAGACAAGCCCTCCATTCAGAGCCTTTGCCACAGTATTGCGGCTAAGACCCATCTCAGCCGCAATATCCTGTATCGTCACTTTTTTCATTTGTTACCCCCCTGCTCTCTCTTCTGCCTGTTACAACCATTTATCAATAAAAATGTGCAGAAATAGACGAGTCAATCAAAATAAAGGAATCTTTCTTTTATTTGTCGAACCATCTGTACTATCATAGCACACTTTTTAGAAAATGAACACACAATCTTTGTAAAAATAACGAAGCGCTCCCCAAATCTGTCTATACAATATATCTTGTGTTATTTTATTGCGCAGGCAGAGAAAAATATCATTCGCACCGCCGGAATCGGTTATTTTATAACGTATGATATTTGTTTTACAGGGCATATTTTTTCGATTTTATTAGAATGAATGATTTCTTTCATTCATTTCAGTTATTCGATTGCAAACGCATGGACAAACGACTCCAATAACTGTTCTATTTCTTAATTCATCTATTCTGCCAAAAAATTCCATTTTTCCCTTCATTTTTCTTTCATTTTGTATTTTTCGACTTATTTCTGCACAAAATTCGAATTTGTGTTCTATTTTGACGCAATAATATATCTGGTGCTATTTTAATATCACTTCAAAAATGCAAAAGGTTCCTCATTTTCTGCATGAAGGAAGTTCATGAGAAGGTAGGCAGCCCTGAGAGAGACTTTCTCCTCTCTTAAGATACGTCCTGCCTCCTTCTTATCCACAATCAGAACCTGTATGGACTCTGTATCCTCCATATCATCGCGGCTGATCGTCCCACTGGCATATCCAAAGATCGCATTGCAGCTCTCATCTGTAAATCCAGCGCCCATAAAGAACGGCCTGCGATATGCCGCATCGCCATCCGCATACACCTCGAAGTCGAGACCGGTCTCCTCCTTCATCTCCCGTACCGCTGCAGCCTCAGGCGTCTCACCCGCATCGATCAGGCCAGCCGGAAGCTCGTAAAGATAGTCATCCAGCGGATAACGATACTGCCGGATCATAACAATTTTATCCGGGTCTCCCTTTACTATCGGGTAGAGGACAACTCCCTCCGCTGCGCTGTCTCCTGTCAGCAGCTTAATCTCATCTGCCGCTCTCCTGGACACAAAAAAATAATCGAATGGACGACCGCTGTCTGTCAAAGCTTCCAGCTGAAACAGATTCAGAAACTTGTTGTCGGACAATTTGTGAATTTTAGTGTACTTTTTCATATAATTTGCTCCTTTTGTTTGACATTTTTTACAGAAACCGCTAAAATAGAATCGTAATCTTTATAATACGATTTTTAGAGAAAGGGATCCCTTTATGAGACAAATTCCCATTTCAGCACTGAAACCTGGCATGATAACGGCCGCTGACATATTATCGTATGACAACGAAATCATCGTTCCCGAAGGTATCATTCTCACTGAAAATATTATATCACGTTTGGAAGGATATTCCATATATTATGCACATATTGAGGACGATCTTATCGTAGATCTGTCAACTCCTATGACAAGCCCGGTGATCCGGGCACAAGACGCGGCCATCGCAAATCTGTACAACATCGACAGACATATGACAGACACAGAAAAGAGCACAAAGGAAAGTCTGCAATTTCAGCGATTTTCCCAAGGTTTTTCACGATGCGCCGAACATTACAAAAATAATCTCATGAAGTCGCTGCACCGCAATGAACCATTTCATGCAAACGAATTGCTAAAGGAGACCCTGGCGCTATTACATCAGGACAAGCAGGAAGTCAGCATCTTTGATATGCTTCTCAATATGCACAACACCGAGGACTCTGTGTATAACCACTGCATCGACGTTGCCCTGATCTCCAATGCGCTTGCACGCTGGCTTCACTTCTCTGAGGCTGACCAAATGATGGCAGCGGCATGCGGACTGTTCCATGATGTCGGAAAATTTATGCTTCCTTCCGGAGTGCTCCGAAAACCCGGAAAGCTGACTCCCGATGAATTTGAGATTGTAAAGACACATACCACAGAAGGCTTTCACTTGTTAGGCCGATACAGCCATATTCCAGAACCCGTTAAGAATGCCGCGCTGATGCACCACGAAAAATGTGACGGAAGCGGATATCCATATGGGTTAATGGGCGATGAGATTGACAAATTTTCCAAAATTGTCACGATTGCAGATATTTTTGACGCGATGACCAGTGAGCGGGTATACCGCGCCGCGATGTGTCCTTTTTCTGTCATCAAATATTTTGAAGATGACGGCATTCAGAAATACGAGATGAAATACATCCTCACCTTTCTCGAGAATGTATCGAACTCTTATCTCAATCACAAAGTGACGCTCAGCAATGGCATGAAAGGGAACGTTATCTTTATCAACCCTGACAACTTATCCAAACCTGTCGTCTGCACAGAGACCAATGAAATCATTGATCTGCAGAAATCTTATTATCAAAGCATGTTACAATTGTCAAACCAAAAAAATCTTTCGATCGAAACGATTATATAAGAAAAGAACCCAAAGGGACTACTTTGGGTTCTTTTCTTATATAAGATCAACCTATTCAACGTCTGCAAGTGCAGCCATATCCTCCTCACCTGTGCGGATTTTAACCACCTTATCCACATTGTATACAAAAATCTTGCCATCGCCAATATGTCCTGTGTAGAGAACTTTCTTGGCCGATTCAATCACCTTTTCAACAGGAATCGTTGATACAACCACCTCAACCTTTACTTTCGGCAGCAGTGTAGCATCGATCTCTGCTCCACGGTACTTCTCGCCAGCCCCTTTCTGAATGCCACATCCCATGACCTGCGTCACTGTCATGCCTGTCACACCGATATTGTTCATCGCCCTGCGAAGCACATCGTACCGCGAGAGTTTTGCGATAATGACCACCTTATAGATACCAGAAGCTGAGGGAACAGGAACCTGTGACACTTTAACTGCAGCGTTTTTCTGTGCTTCTGAGGCCTCCTCGTAGTTGTCAGAGCCAAGCTGCGTGTTCTCATTTTCCTCCATAATCATGCTGTTGGAGATATCCATCATAGAGAATCCTGCATACGCAGAGGGCAGACCGTGCTCTGTAGCATCAAGACCGATGATTTCCTCCTCCTCGCTGACACGAAGACCAAATATTGCCTTGATTATCAGGAATGTAATTGTGATTGTAACCACGGTCCATAGAATTACGCTAACCATTCCTGCAAGCTGCATTCCCAGAAGATGAAATCCGCCGCCATAGAAAAGACCTGTTCCACAAATCTGATTGGCACCAAATGTCACACCATCGCCATACCCTCTTGCATATGCCGGAGCTGTGTCCGTCGCAAACAGGCCAACTGCGATTGTACCCCAGATACCATTCAGGCAATGGACTGCCACAGCACCTACCGGATCGTCCACACGCAGCTTATAGTCGAGGAACCACACGCCAAATACAACCAAAAGTCCCGCCACGGCACCAATCACTATCGCGCCAAAAGCATCAGTCACATCACACCCTGCAGTGATTGCCACAAGACCTGCAAGGGATGCATTGAGACACATAGACACATCTGGTTTGCCATACTTTACCCATGTAAATATCATGCATACCACGGTTGCAATCGCCGGCGCAATCGTTGTCGTCACGAAAATCGATCCCAGTTCCGCAAGGCTTGTTGCTGCCGCACCATTAAAGCCGTACCAGCCCAGCCATAATATAAATACGCCAAGCGCACCGATTGTAAGGTTATGTCCGGGAAACGCATTTACTTTGGCAATGTTCCCCTGTTTATCCTTTGTGAACTTACCGATACGAGGTCCGAGAATCTTTGCGCCAATCAGAGCGCTGATACCGCCTACCATATGTATAGCGCAGGAACCGGCAAAATCGTGGAATCCCATCTGTGCAAGCCAGCCGCCGCCCCAGATCCAGTGCGCTTCAACAGGATAAATCAGGGCGGAAATAACTCCTGAATACACACAGTAGGAAAGAAATTTTGTCCGCTCTGCCATTGCTCCGGAAACAATTGTCGCCGTCGTCGCACAGAATACCAGGTTAAATACAAAGTTTGACCAGTCAAAATCTGCATAGCTCGTAAAAATGTCAAAACCGGGCTTTCCAATCACTCCCAGCACATCCTCCCCAAGCAGCAGTCCAAACCCAATTAATATAAAGGTACATGTACCGATACAGAAATCCATCAGATTTTTCATAATGATGTTTCCTGTGTTCTTTGCCCTGGTAAAGCCTGCTTCCACCATTGCAAATCCAGCCTGCATCCAGAATACCAGCGCAGCACCAATCAAAAACCATACGCCATAAATCTCACCGTTTACGGCATTGAGCAGTTCCTGTAACTCTGTCATAATAATCTCCTCCTTTTCCTCTGCCACAGTTCTGAAAAACATTCTTCCAGACGGCCAGAATCATTATCAAAACCGTGCCAGGCAAGCCATGCCGGTTTGTCGTGCCAAAGCACATCCCCCGCATCAGCATTCCCATAAAACAAAAAAGGGGCTATGGGAGTGTATCCCGTAGCACCTTTGCTTCATGCACCTTATATTACCACCACATTTTTCCATTGTCAAGTATTTTTATCCCACCATCCTGTCCATTCTCACACTTTTATGCGTTTTTTGTCTTTTAAGTGCGCTACAGCATATCACACTTGTAACAAATTACCACATTTTTTGCCTAATTTGCATGATAGACATACTGTATAAACTCTTTTTCCACCATCATTCCGTCGAAATTAATCTCATTTAGTCTGACCCTGCCTTGCGGCGCAAACCCCAGTCGCTCACACAGACGAATGGAAGCCTTGTTCTCTTCATTGATAAAAGAGCAGTAGGTCTTCTGATCGAGTTCCCTGACTCCGTAGGAAAGGATCTCTGTACACGCCTCATATGCATATCCTTTGTGCTGGTATGCCACCCCCAGCATAAATCCTAATTCAAGTCCTTCAAAGCCTTCCTTGAACTCCAGACCGGCCCTTCCTATGAGCTGCCCACGCTCCTTGTCCTCGAGCACCCACATCCCATAGCCATAAAAGCCGTATACATTTTTGATATACTCTCTCGTGTAAATCCTCTCCTGTTCCGGATCTGCAAAGAGCGGCTCCATATACTGTGTGATGCTCGCATCATCATACAATTCATACAGTTGCGGCACATCCTCGACGGTAATCTCCCGAATCCTGAGCCTCGCTGTCTCAGCGATATCCCATGGAATATCATGAAAACGCCTATAGACTCTGTCGAGATACCGCGCGTCAATATCACTCAGATTTTCCACACAGTACGAACCCGTTGGAAAGCTTTGATCCTTATTTCTTTCATTCAGCCAGACAATATATGGGATCTGATTGACCGCATAATATGCCGCTTCCTCAGCCGTTTCCGTGATCATGACTTCATGTGTGCTATCCATCACATTGAATACCTCATCCTCCTAAGATATGTTACCACACGCCTGTTCCTGTATGGATTCCGCGCTCTATGTAAGATCCACACCTCATCCTGTCTTGGTATTACCAGATCCTCCATGTGCATCTTCAGCAAAGCACTGAGCTTATACAAGTGATCGAGGGAAGGCAATGTCTGTCCGCTCATCCAACGATATATTGGCTGTGGGCACGAGAGCTTTAACTCCTTTTGAATTTCGCTGATCGTATAGCCCTTTTTCTTTATCATATGCTTTAGTACCTGTCCTGTCATAATCAAATCAAGAGATATGCTCATTTCTTTTTTCATCGTTTTCCTCCTCCATATCTTGTTGTGTTTATACTATTATCATACACACTTTTTCGTCAAAAGTCATTGTACTTATCGTTTAAAATACAAGAATTTTTTAAAGATACAGGTATTTTTTGGCTGATTGGAAATATCCTTTAATAAGAACCTTTTCAGAAACGCAAGGATGAGCGCGAAAATGCAAATAAAATTGAAAACAAATCTCAAAAAAGCAGTATTGCTGATCATACTCCTGACCGCTGCCTTTCTGGCCGGCCGGGGTGCCGCATACGTCAAATACGAAAAAATAGACGAGTGGGCAATTCCTGCCAGCGGGAGTGTATCCTCCGAAAACTGGGGACTTGGATTTGGGCAGGAAGGAAGTCAGCCGACCGGAAATGCCTCCGCGGAGGAACTGGCGAAATATGACGCACACTATGTGGGGGACAACGGCGAAAAAGTAATCTATCTGACCTTTGACGCCGGGTACGAAAATGGAAATACACAGCCTATTCTGGATGCACTGAAAAAACATAATGTACCCGCTACCTTTTTCGTCGTGGGACATTATCTGGAATCTGCACCAGAACTGGTAAAACAGATGGTTGCAGACGGGCACTTTGTAGGCAATCATACCTACCATCACCTGGATATGTCCTCAATCGCCTCAAAAGAATCCTTTGAAAAGGAAATGCGGGATGTCGAAAACTTGTTTCAGGAAATAACAGGTACAGAACTGGCTCATTTCTACCGTCCGCCTCAGGGAAAGTACAACACAAACAATCTAAAGATGGCGCAAGAACTGGGATATCACACGTTCTTCTGGAGTCTTGCCTATGTCGACTGGTATCAGGATAAACAGCCGACAAAAGAAGAAGCTTTCAAAAAACTGGTCGGAAGGATTCATCCTGGCGCAATCGTCCTGCTGCACAGCACATCCAAGACAAACGGCGAGATTTTGGATGAACTGCTGACGAAATGGGAGGAAATGGGCTATACATTCCGCACACTGGAAGACTTTACGAAAGCATCAAAATAGGATTTCCAGATAGCTGTCATAAACGTTTATGACACTGGTGTCATGAAATTCTGTAAGCTGTTCTCTGACCGCCCTGAAATACCACTCCTGCTTTGCTTTGTCTGGCTGGTTAAATTTATCCCAAATCTCAATGCCCAGATAATGCTGCTCCCTCGCAATCGACTCCAGATTGGCGGTCTTGTCTGCAAGGACAATCACTTTGGTATCCAGTGAGGCCTGCTTCAAATGTTCAATTGTCTCACGCTTTCTGATCTCCCATGTCTGTGAGGCCGGTATACTCCGCCGCTTATTCTCTGTCTCTGTCTCCACAAGCACCGCAACCCTGTCTCCAAACACGCTTCTCAAATCATCCAAAGTCACCCATGTGTCCTCGACCGTATCATGAAGAATCGCTGCCTGAAGCACCTCGATATCCTGTGTGAGTTCCATCGCATAGTTCATGGTTGTAATAATATGGGTAAAATACGGAACCTTTGTCTTTTTCCTGCACTGCCCAAAATGCGCCTTTGCAGCATACGCATATGCCTTGTACAGGCGCTCGTCCAAGCCTTCGACAGACGGAAAAAGGGCTGGCTGTTCTTCCATCCCTTTCTCCTTGTAACGGCACACAAACTGTCCCGCGTCACTCACGGACTTCCCAGTATAACAAGGGCAGCCACGGCCACACACGTGCTGCTCCTTTTTGACATTCAAAAAACCGTCCACTGCCCTGCAATAGAAATTTCCCTCGTTATCTGCACTTACAAAATGTTCATTTCCGTTCATTACTTAATCCTTTTTGGTAAACTCTATGATCCAACCCTTGCTTTCCGTGCCATCGCTTTCCTTGTAACTGCCATACTCGATACGACAGGTAAATGATACACCCTGTTCTGCCTTCATCTCATCTATCACATTCTCTATCGCCTTTTTGACCTTGGACTCATCAGTTCCGACGCTCGAATTTTTATACACCGTCCCAAACTTCTCAATATTGTACCGTATCACACGATTTAACGCCAGCTTCAGATCGCGATCGTTGCGAAACGGACCTGCTAAACTTTTGTTGAGATAGTTGTTGCGATAATTGATTAGATACGCCTGCTTGGTCATATTGGCAACATTTTTGTCCACCTTCGCTTCACTCTCATATACTTCCTTCAGATATTTGCCACTGTCCTGCAGGATACAGTTATCAAGCAATGCATATCCCATCAGGAAGGAATCAAGATACTTAATATATGTATTTTCATCCATATCCTCGATATCGTTCGCATCAAAATTGCTGAGCTCGGGATTTTTATAAAAGGAAAACGTCCCTTTGGTCAGCGTCGTGATATCAGTGCCCGTTACAACCCCATTGGAGCTGCTCGCATTGGGGGAGGCCAGACCATCTCCCGGCACATAGTAAGTCCCGTTCAGCGATATGCGGAACCACCCGTTGGAAGTGATGCCTGTCACCTCTACGGGAAGATTCGGCGCTATGACGGACACCACACCCGAATTGATATCTGGCTGCTGATACACCTTTGTCTTATCATTGCTGTAGAGCACTGCCTTACTCTCTGTGACAGTGAACTCTACCGCATATGTCGTTTGCAGCGGATGGTTTCGACCACCTGTCTGTGCGCAGGAAAACGCAATGACAGCTGCCATCAACGCCCCAGCTAATCTCAGTCCTGATTCTTTTGTTCGACTCATACTCTTTTCCCCTTTATTCATCGCAGTCTGCAACATGCGAATGAAATCATTCTCCTATTTCCAAATCCCTACTCTATCCTCTGGCGCCACATACATTCCGTCAGTCTCCCTGATGTCATAGATCTTGTAAAAGGCATCACAGGAGCTTAGTACTGCGTTCACCCGCACTTTGTTGGGCGAATGGGTATCCGTGTTTAACAGATACATCATAAAGCTCGCTGTATCCTCACTTGCCCAGTTGTACGTCATCTGTCCAAATGCCTCGTCGAGCGCCCTTGCATCATTTCCTATAATAGACGTAATGCAAGTCATCGCGCCAAGATCTGCGATATTCTCCATCAGTGTAAGTTCACCGTTTACCTTGACACCCATCATCTCATAATTACTGTAATAGTCTACAATGGACTGAGACATCTTCTTGTACTCGGCAAGCTCCTCATCCGTCCACCATACATTATAATTTCCATATTCATCATAGAGCGCGCCGCTGGAGTCAAAAGCATGGCTGACCTCATGCGCTATGACAAAACCAATTCCTCCTAAATTCGCCCCATAGCTGTTATCCCGGTCATAAAACGGTGCCTGCAAAATAGCTGCCGGAAATATAATCTCATTGTTCAGAGGATCATACATCGCATTGATGGTCTGCGGCGTCACATCCCACTCAGACCGGTCGACTTTGGTTCCCAGCTTATTCAGACTGTCCTCAATCGCAACCTGCATACTCACCAGCAGATTGGACAGGAGACTTCCCCCCTCTGAAATCGGTGTCACCTGCATCATATCGCGGGCCGCCGGCCATCGATCCGGGTATCCTATTTTGACCTGCATCGTCTCAAGCTTTCGTATTGCCTTCTTCTTCGTCGCCTCACTCATCCAGTCCTGCCTGTTGATGATTGTCTCGTACTCCTTTAAAATCTGTTCGATTATTTCCTCCACAGCTTCCTTATCCTCAGCCGAGAAATGCCGCTCCACATAGATCATGCCAAAATCCCACGGAAGCATATCCTGCGTCAGATTCTTCCAAGTCTTCTCATCGCCCCAGCTCTCAGTGATGCCATACAGCGCATTTCTCATATCATCACTGAGCTTTGCATAGTTGGCATTGGCATATTTCGCGGTATCATTCAACATGACAAAGGTTGAATAATCCTTCAATGCCTGCAGATTTTCTTCCACCAACAGGGAATTGATCTTTTTGGCCTGCTCCACATCCATGACAATATATTTATCCTGTCCATCCACGCGCAGCGTCCTGAGCATTTTCGGCACATCAACGTTGGAATAAAGCTCCTGTAACCCCTCTGCCGTGTACACATTGTATGTCTGAGATGGATCATACAACTGCTCTGTCGTCAAGGTCGAGGCACAAATATCACGCAGCAGCCATTCAATGGAATCTGTACTCTGGGCGGCCTCGTCCGCCGTCATACCAAACTCCATCAGCATATTACTGATATAGTTCAGATACAGCTCCATATATTCCTGCGTGTTCTCACCCTCGACATACTCCTTGCCAATCAGTGTATCTGCATACATCATATAGACCGCATACTCACTCGAATCCGCCTTATCCTGCATAATACTGTAACCACCGACAATGCTGCTAAATCCGAACTCGCCGCTCAAATGTGCCAGCGCATCCACATACTCCTCAATACTGGTCGCATTTCGTATGCTGTCCATATGTGTTTTCAGCGGACCAAGGCCTGTTTCCTCACGATTTGCCATATTGGTCACACACTCATACATATCCTTAATCTTCTGCTCGGAGCTGCCCTTCTCATACGTATTGCCATCATTTGCCAAATCATCAATAATATCCTCCATCTCGGCATTCACGACAGCGTTTAACTCGCCAAACCAGTCCCAGTGCGCATCCGTTGCCGCAAGCTCAATCCGCGACAGAAGATTCTGGTTTACATATTCATAATAATCATCCTGGTATCGAATCTCCGCATCTTCATCCTGTATCCCGGTATCCTGCTCATCCGTATTCTCAGCAGGAGCTTCCTTTTGATTCTCTTTTGCACTGTGAAACATATCCTTGATACTGCTCTGTGCCTCTTTTCCCGCCGCATCAATGTTTTTCGCATTGCATCCAGAAAGCTGAAGTGTCATCACTACCGCCATCAGTAACGCCAGTACCCTTTTTTTCATGCCAGTTACCTCTCTCTAACACAGATTATACTTATTTCGTCTATTTATATATTATAACAAACCTCTTCAAAACACAACATTTCTTATAAAAAGTTCAGAATACTTTTTGTAAATAATTTCTTTATCTGTTTACAAACGCACTCAAAACGCGTAGTATAAGAATGTAGGAGCGAAGAAAAAGATTATTGTTTTTAAAGAGGTTATTTACATTATGATGGGATTATTATTTACATTATTCGGAATTTTTTTGTCGTTTGTCACAGTGTCTGTTTTATACCTGATCTCCATAAAACCGCGCATTTGCGGACGGCCAGATTACAAACCATTTTTTGGACATATGTATGCCCACCGCGGACTCCACAATATGAGCCCTGCAATTCAGAAATTGAAAACGATTGGTTCTGGCTTTGGACAGCAGGCTGGTGGAGCAGCGACGCCGGAAGAGAAGCTTCCTGAAAATTCCTATGCTGCCATAAAGCGCGCTGCGGACCTTGGCTACGGCATCGAATTTGACGTGCATCTCACGAAGGATGACATCCCAGTCGTATTCCACGATGATACCCTCAACCGCATCTGCGGTGTTAAAGGAAATCTGAGGGACTATACATACGAAGAGCTTCAGCAGTTTCGTCTGCTCGGAACCCAGGAGCGCATTCCTGCGTTTGCTGATATTTTAAAGATGGTCGATGGCAGAGTTCCGCTCATCATTGAATACAAGGTGGAAAAAAATGCTGACAAGCTGTGCAGTATCTGCGATCGCATTCTTTCTGATTATAAAGGGCTATACTGTATTGAATCATTTCATCCTCTGGCTGTGCGCTGGTATAAGATTCACAGACCCAACATTGTCCGGGGACAGCTTTCCGAAGACTTTACAAAGCAGAAATTAAATATTCCATACTTTCTGCTGTCTCATTTGATTGGCAACTGCTATGCGTCGCCCGATTTCATCGCTTACAACTGCAAGCATAGAAATGAACTCTCGCGAACTATCTGCCGGAAATTTTACAGGAGTCTCAGTGTCGCATGGACAGTCCGCTCTCAGGAAGAACTCGATAAGATATCGCGGAGTTTTGATCTGTTTATCTTTGAAGGATTTGTCCCCTCAAGGCAATAATGGAATTAATTTTCATTTTTTTCATACAATTATCGTAAAAATTCTGTAAAATTATTCTATTGAGTCTAATATTTTATCGAAATGTTGTCGATACTGTTAATGACAGATATTTTACAGTAACTACGTACAGGAACTGTGCCAGACTTTGTCACAGCTCTTTATGCACCACAGGAATTAGGAGGATTCCCATATGAACAATTTAGTAAGAGAAATGGATTTCACGACACTAAAAAACAATTTTGATGAGATTTGCGATGAGATAAACAATGGCAGTGATGCTGTCGCTCTTACCTTGAAGAGTGGCCGCAAGGTTTTCATTATGCCTGAGAAAAACTACGATAATATTTCCCATATTGTTATGGTTCATACTTCTGAAAATGCAATGTATTAAAAATGCAGCTCCACTGAACTGGGGCTGCATTCTTTCTTATTATTTTATTCTGGCTGTAAATACATGCTTCTCTCTGACTGTAGACCTCTTGTAACAAATTGCATACATCAACGCAGACAACAGCAGCGCTAACAGCACATCCAACATGGAATGCTGTTTGATCAGTACTGTAGAACATATGATGCTGACTCCAAGCGCAAGCATCGCAGCCTTGATGACGTTGTGATTTGCAAAACATCTGCTTCTCCACACTGCGATCATAATGGCAACTGAGTTGTACACATGAATGCTTGGAAGTATGTTCGTCGGCGTGTCAGCCGCATATAAATGTCTGATCAGATCAATAAAAATATTATCCCTCTCAAACGTCTTTGGTCTCAAATTGTGTCCATTTGGAAATACCGCTGACACGATGATGAAGATTGTCATCCCAGCCATCAAAAATGCAACCAGCCGATCGCTTTCCTCCTGGTCGCGGATACACAAAAACACAACGGTCAGTGCCACATATGCAAACCATAAAAGGTATGGCACGATAAAGATCTCACAAAACGGTATATACTCGTCGATTCCAAAGTTGATCTCATGCACTGCCACACGCCTTTGTTCCAAATAGAAAAATGCCATGAGATAAAAAACTGCATACACTGACATGACAGCTAATGACTTGTACTGCCGGATAAGCTCTGATACCCATCTGTAAATGCTAATTGTCCCCTTTTTCACAATATCTCCCTCCATAATACCTGTGGTACTAAATAACTGTTTGTTCCTTTCTAAATTCATCATTATAGAAGATACCCTGTGCAAAGTCAACTTATATATGCAAATCTTTAAGCATTCTTCATAAAATCTTAAGCTCTTTTCTTTGCCCGTCATAACACAGCAAAAAATGAACAATATCACACAGAAATTTTGTATAATTTTTTATCTGTTTTCCATAAATTGATGTTTGATTATTTTCCTTATATCGAGTACACTTAATAAGTAAATATTTTTTGTTGAGGAGGCAAGTGCTCATTGGCACTTGACGATATGGAGGTTTATCTGTTATGAGATTTGATATGCACTGCCACACGAAAGAAGGTTCCATGGATGGAAAGATTCCAATTTCCGACTATATTCAGATGCTTAAGTCCAAGGGCTTCCAAGGCATGCTTGTAACAGATCATGATTCCTACAACGGTTTTCGCGCATACCGCGATCATTTGAAAGAAAAGATTGGTGACTTTATTGTCTTAAAAGGAATTGAATACGACACGATCGATGCCGGCCACATCCTTGTGATCCTGCCCGAAAATGTGAAGCTTCTCCTGATGGAATGCCGCGGCCTTCCCGTGAGAGTCCTTCAGGATGTCGTGCACAGACATGGCGGTATCCTTGGTCCCGCGCATCCCTGCGGCGAGCGCCACCTGAGCATTACACGCACGCGCGCTTACCGGAAAAATCCTGATATCATGAAACAGTTCGACTTTCTCGAAGCGTTTAATGCATGTGAATCACAAGAATCAAACTCAGAGGCGCGAAAACTTGCATTTCGGTATCAGCTATCCATGTTTGGAGGCAGTGATTCTCATCATCCTGACTGTGTTGGCACCGCCTACACAGAGCTAAAAGATGACATTCGCAGTGAGTCAGAGTTAATTCGATACATCAAAGAAAAGAGAAGTACAAACTATGGCGGAGAATATTATCATGGTACTGTGAAAGGCAAGATTGGTGTCTTCAATCATATCCTGGTAGAAGGTTTCTGGTTTTACAACCACTTTGCGAGCTTGTATCGCCATCACAAGAGAAAATTTGCGTTGTCGCTTTTAAACCAATAACTAAGAGGTGCGTTCCCAGTCGGAAACGCACCTCTTTCAATTATTCTCAATTCCCTGTCACAGTTCGTGCTCTGCCCTTAGCTTGTTTGTATGCATATCCATCAGCTTATAGCAATACGCATCATCTGTGATCACCCGCTCCAGGGTGTCCATATCCCCTTCCTCAAGCAGCGTCTTTAACAGCTCATTGTAGCTCTTGATAATATTCCGCTCTAATAGCTCCATCTCGTTCAATTCCCGATCCGATTCTCCCATATCCGCCATCTTCCTTTCATATTCTTTTTTCCGCTTTTCCCGGTGTGAGGATTCGAAATGTACCGTTTCCCGGCTCAAATACAACAGTTCTTGGAAAATCCTCTCCCACATCAGAAGCCAGCAGCGGTATCCCCAGCTCCGCAAGCTTTTCTTTCACTGCCATCAAGTTTCTGGAAGAGATATCTTCGCTCTCAGGTATTGTGGCATTTCTAATCATATGGGCCGCACCCGCAATCTTTGCCACCAGATGCTCCCGCCCTGCCCCCTGCTTCACCAGATCCCTGACCATCTCCTCCAGTCCTATATCTGCATATTTTGTTGCGGCAAAGGACACTTTTTCCATCCTGGCCGCATTGTGGTATGGGAGCATGACATGCAGCAGTCCGCCCACTCCTGTCTGCGGATCTCTCACTGCGACGCCGACACACGATCCCAGATCCTTTGTCATCAGTTTCCCTTCCCCCTTAGCAGTCTTGTAATCACCCATATTCACTACAATCATGCTCCTGAGCTCTGCTACTGTAAATGTTGCCACTTTCTCCTCCCGACCCAAACAGCATGTGTCTCATGTGCCGTGTTTGCGCCTGTTTACCAAATTTTTGACATTCATCACAACGAATATATTTATTATACCAAATTTTCCCACACATGCAAGACTTAAGCGATTGGTTCTTTTGTTAACCCCCGATACATGGCCCGGAAAATATCAAGAATCTTCTCAGCGCTGCTCCTGATCCTCATACTTCGTAAAAAACTCATTTAAATTCAGCAGGCACTTTATCATCACCTTCATCTCCTCCTCATCAAGACCTTTCACAATCGCCTTGATCATATTTCTGTGAAATCCGCGGTGATGGTAAAATGCCTTTTTACCCTTTGGGGTGAGCACCACCAGGACAACGCGCTTGTCTGTTGTGCTCCGCTCCCGTACAATATATCCTTTGTCCTCAAGACTGTTCATGTTCGTGGTCAGTGTCCCCATAGTTACCTCAAGCCGCTTTGCGATATCGGACATTCTGCGCGGCTCTTCTATGCCGATTGCTTCTATAATATGCATATCATTGTTTGTGATATCTTTGTATTCCTCTGTGATAACTGCCTTCTCCTCTGTGCTCATGATATTGTTAAACAGTTTCACCAGCATTTCATTTAAGGTTCTGCTTGTACTTTTTTCCATATTACTTCCCCACCTCCACGATACATCCGAAGAGCAGCTTACCAGACCAGCACACTTGCCCCATAGGTCAGTCCCGCTCCAAAACCTGACAACACAAGCCGGTCTCCTTCTTTGATCCTGCCGCTCCGGTTCCACTCGTCAAGCAGTACTGGTATGGTAGCGGAGGACATATTTCCAACCCGGTTAATATTCATCGGAAATCTGGCGATATCTGCCCTCAGCCTCTTTGCGACAGACTCTATGATGCGCACATTTGCCTGGTGAAGTACAAACCAGTCCACGTCGTCCACTGCCAGTTTTGCCTTGTCAAGCGCTTCCTGAATGCAGGCTGGCACCTGCTTTGTGGCAAACTTGTAAACCTCCTGTCCGTCCATTTGAATATACGGATTCCCTGTCTTTGCTGTGGAAAGAAATGCGTTGGCTACCGGGCGCTCCTCGCAGGAAAGTACCGCTCCCTTCGCGCCGTCAGAGCCCTGAAACAGACACTCCATACCTGCCTTGCGGCCATTGCCGCGCAGGACCTCCCCGACAGACGCCTCCACAAATGCCGCACCCGCGCCGTCGCCAAACAATATACATGTCCCTCTGTCACTCCAGTCCACAAGCTTTGACAGCACCTCGCTTCCCACAATCAGCGCGTTTCTGTAGATTCCAGTCTGCAGATACGCATATGCAGTATTCAGCGCAAACAGAAATCCGGAGCACGCGGCATTCAGATCAAATGCCGCCGCGCGGGCAGCCCCGATCAGATCCTGCACCTGACACGCGCAGCACGGCAACAGCTGCTCTGGAGAGCAGGTGGCAACCAGAATCAAGTCTACCTCATCGGCAGTCTTTTTTGCCATTTCCAGCGCTCTCTCACATGCCCTTGCTGCCAGTGTGGACACCGTCTCGCCTGTCGAAATCCTGCGCTCTGCGATTCCTGTCCGCTTTTGAATCCACTCGTCGGAGGTTTCCACAAGCTCCTGCAGATCGAAATTCGTCACTATTTTTTCCGGCAGCGCACTCCCTGTGCCAGTTATTCTTATTGTCATTCTGAAAATTCCTCCATTATATCGGCTACATTCTCAATTTTATCTGCCCGATAGGCATTGCTCCCACAGAAAATGAGCCCCTCGTCAAGATTCCCTTTCACCGCATTGATCAGCGCCTCTGTAATACAGTAGGGTGCCGTGTCAGGCCTGCAGGTGACAATGCACTGCCTGCATCCTCTCATAAAACGCTCACCGGCCCGCACCTTGTCGAGAAAGGCATTGTGTATCGCACGTCCCGGCATTCCTACCGGACTTTTGACAATGACAATGTCCTCCTTTCCAGCGTCGATATAGGCCTGTTTGTATGCCTCAGAAGCGTCACACTCGTGCGTTGTCACAAAGCGCGTGGCAATCTGTACCCCCTTTGCCCCCATTGCAAGGTAGTGTTCCATATCCTTCCTCTCATAGACGCCGCCAGCCACCACAACCGGGGTCTCGAGCGCGTCCGCAAGCTCTATGATGGCACTGACTTCATCGTCATAATTCTTCTCATCTGACACAGTATACGCATCGATATCTTCCCGGGAAAATCCAAGATGTCCACCCGCAAGAGGTCCCTCGACTACGACCAGATCCGGCTTTCTGTCATACTTCTTTTTCCAGTGCTTTGTTATGACCTGCAGTGCTTTCCTGCTCGAGACGATCGGTGCCAGCTTTACTTTTCCCGCAATTTCAGGCAGTGTCATGGGGAGACCTGCACCAGATATGATCAGGTCAACACCAGCTGCCACTGCCGCCTTTACATAGTCCTCATACCGCCTTGTCGCCACCATAATATTGACACCCAGCACTCCGCCTTTTGCCTTCTCGCGCGCCCGCTTTATCTCTGCACCGACTGCTCTCAAATTGCACTCAATTGGATGCCGTTCAAAATCAGGATCACGATAGCCAATCTGGGCAGTGGATATCACGCCCACTCCGCCAGCTGCGGCGACTGCCCCCGCCAGACCTGACAGACTCACGCCGACGCCCATTCCTCCTTGTATCACTGGAATACGCGCGATGAGGTTTCCTATTTTTAATTCATTCATCGTTTTTGTCCCCTTACTGTCTCAATCAGCCAATCCATTCCCGCTGACCTTCTTTCTCCTGTTCCTTTTGGAATCTAAAAATTTCGAAAGCGGTCATAGCGCTCAAGTGCAATCTCTTCCCCGGATTTGCCAGTGTACTTTTCCAGAAACTCCTTGATATACTCTTTCATATATCCGGCAATCGCTGCCGTCGTCTTCCTGTCAGCACCGCCAAACTCCGGAATGATGCGCTCTATCACGCCAAGTCTCTTCAAATCCTGCGCCGTGATATTCATAACCTCGCTTGCCTCCTGCGCTCTGTTGGAATCCTTCCACAAAATAGACGCAAAGCCTTCCGGTGAGAGAATTGAATAGGTCGCATTCTCCATCATCCAGACTTCGTTTCCGACTGCTGTCGCCAGCGCGCCGCCGCTGCCGCCCTCTCCGATGAGAATGCAGAGTACAGGCACTTTCAGTCCCGACATTTCCAGCAGATTCCGCGCGATCGCCTCGCCTTGTCCGCGCTCCTCCGCCTCAAGACCGCAGAATGCGCCCGACGTATTGACAAAGCTGATTATCGGACGGTTAAATTTCTCAGCCTGCTTCATCAGGCGCAGCGCCTTCCGATAGCCTTCCGGAAGCGGCATCCCAAAGTTTCTCTCCTGGCATTCCTTGAAATCCTTCCCTTTAATGTCAGCCACTACAGTAACTGGCTGCCCTTCAAGAAATGCGATACCGCCAATCAGCGCCTTGTCATCAGCAAATCCTCTGTCTCCATGTGCCTCGACAAAAATATCAAAAATATGTTCCATGTAATCCAACGCCGATGGCCGCTCCACCTGGCGCACTGCCTTGACCTTCTCCCATGCACTGCGCGGCTTCGACTTCCATGTCTGTTCCTTTAATTCCTCGCTCAGCTCAAAATGGAAATCTGTATCAGGATAAAAATCCGCATATGTCTTCTTGCCTGTGCCCTGATGGGACTTGATCAGAAAATGGATTGTCTTCTTCAGATTCTCCCGCAGTACAATCCCGTCCACAAAACCATGCTCCACCAGAAATTCCGATGTCTGGAAGCCCTCTGGAAGCTCCTGGCCGATGGTCTGCTTGATCACTCTGGGGCCTGCAAAACCAATCAGCGCTCCCGGCTCCGCCATAATCACATCGCCGAGCATCGCAAAGCTCGCTGTCACACCGCCCGTCGTGGGGTCTGTGAGAACCGTACAGTACAGCAGCCCTGCATCGCCGTGTTTTTTGATGGCCGCCGAAGTCTTTGCCATCTGCATCAGAGACACGATTCCCTCCTGCATTCTCGCTCCGCCAGAGCAGCAAAATAAAAATACTGGAAGTCTTAATTCGGTGGCGCGCTCGATCGCTTTTGTAATCTTCTCACCTACTACATGCCCCATACTCGCCATCATAAAGCGGGAGTCACACACACCGAGGACAATGTCATCGCCATACACTTTGCAGCGCCCAACTGTCACTGCTTCCTGCAGTCCGGACTTCTCCCTTGCCGCTGCAAGCTTATCCTCGTATCCCTCATAGTCAAGCGGATTGCTTACCTCCATATCCTCAAACCATGGCTCAAAGCTCTTCGCGTCAGCGACCATACGAATACGGTTGTTCGTCTTTACCCGAAAATAGCCTCCGCACTCGTAGCACACATACTTTTTCTTTACAACCCGTGCCCGCTCCACCATTTTGCCGCATTTGGGGCACTTGACCATGCCAGTGTCCTCCGCTTTCGTTTCTTCAATGTTCTCCTGCGTATTCTCTGATTTATTTTTCAGTTTTTCTTCCAGCTTATTGTATAAATTCATAGGAAATCTTCTTCCAGTCTTGATCTGCAGTGATTTTTCCATCATCCAACCTCCTTGCCGCCGACAACCTGCGCATCCAAATGTCAGCGAAACCAATCAGCGAAGAACGCTGCCCTTCACGCTATGCCCCAATTGCAAACATTAATTCTGCTTTGCAGACAGTTTTCCCATCGACTGTCGCGACAGCCTCACCGACACCAATCGGTCCCTTTACCTTGATAATCTTTGTCTCGAGCATCAGCACATCACCTGGCACGACTTTCTGTTTGAACCGCGCCTTATTAATTCCCGCAAAATATGCAGTCCTGCCCTTCCACTCTGGAAGGCCAAGCAGCGCGACCGCGCCGACCTGCGCCAGCGCCTCCACGATCAATACTCCCGGCATAACAGGATTTCCGGGAAAATGTCCGGCAAAATATGGCTCATTAAAGCTCACACACTTTTTTCCGAGCGCCCTTACACCCTCCTCAATCTCCTCAATCGTGTCAATCAGCATAAATGGATGCCTGTGCGGAATGATCTCCATAATCTCTTTTGCTGTATAAACTGACATCTGTGTCACCTTTTCCTTCTATATAATAAACCCTCTGCTCTAACTATGAATCCAATTTTTTGTCTCTGTTTTCACTCTGTATATTTTTTGACTAAAATGCTTGCATTGTGTCCGCCAAAACCAAGAGAGTTACTCAGTGCATACGCAAACTCCTCACTGCTGCTCTCCCTGCAATAATCCAAATCCATCTCCTCATCACTCTCTGTGAGACCGACTGTCCGATGAATATATCCCTCCTGAAGCTCCTTCACGCAGGCGACAAACTCCACTGCCCCCGCTGCGCCCAGGAGGTGTCCTACCATGGATTTGGTTGAGTTGATTTTTATCTTTTTGGCATGTTCTCCGAAGGCGCGCTTAATCGCCCTTGTCTCAAAGAGGTCATTGTGGTGTGTCGCTGTCCCATGCGCATTGATATAAGTAATGTCCTCCGGCGAAGCCCCCGCATCCTTCACGGCATTGAGCATGGCTGTCGCTGCGCCCGCACCATCCTCCGCCGGAGAAGTAATATGATATGCGTCTGACGAACAGCCGTATCCCACTACTTCCGCATAAATCTTAGCACCGCGCGCTTTCGCGTGCGCAAGCTCCTCAAGCACGACAATCCCGGCACCTTCTCCCATGACGAATCCACTTCTGTCCTTGTCAAACGGAATGGAACAGCGCGCCGGGTCCTCGCACGTCGACAGCGCCGTGAGAGAAGAAAAGCCTGCTATGCCAATGGGCGTTATAGAGCTCTCTGTTCCTCCGGCCACCATGATATCTGCATCGCCATACTGAATCGTCCGAAATGCCTCGCCAATCGAATTTGTGCCGGTAGCACATGCTGTCACCACGTTGATGCTCTTGCCCTTGAGGTTGTACGCGATACTCACATTTCCTGCCGCCATATTGGATATCATCAGCGGAACCAAAAGAGGCGCCACCCTGGAAGGTCCCTTCTCCTCCAGTTTTGTGTGCTCTCTCTCCATCGCCTGCAGGCTTCCGATACCGCTTCCCACAGCGCAGCCTGCCCTGTAAGGGTCTTCCCTCGTCATATCAAGACCAGCATCCTCGATTGCCTCCTTTGCCGCCGCAACAGCAAACTGACAGAAGGGTTCCATTCTGCGCGCCGCCTTTTTGTCCATAAAATCAGCAGCATTAAAGTCCTTGACCTCTGCTGCCAGCTTGCATTTGTACTCTGTTGTGTCAAAATAGGTAATCGGTCCAAAACCAATCTTTCCCTCTTTTATGCTATTCCAGAAAGATGCAACATCATTGCCAATCGGAGTTACTGCACCCATTCCTGTTACTACTACTCTTCTTTTCATTTCCATTACCCTTTCTAAATGCACATGCCGCCATCCACGCAGATGACCTGCCCGGTGATATAGTCTGCGTGTTCACCTGCCAAAAACAGAACGAGATCAGCAATATCTTTCGTGCTCCCCATCTTTCCCATCGGAATCATGCTATTCAACATTTTTTTCGCATCCTCTGTCATGCTTTTGGTCATATCGGTGTCGATAAAGCCCGGTGCAACTGCATTGACGTTGACGCCGCGGCTCGCAAACTCCCTCGCCACGCTCTTCGTAAGGCCGATCAGTCCCGCCTTCGACGCCGAATAATTTGCCTGTCCCGCATTGCCCAGAACGCCACTCACAGAGGAAATGTTGATGATTTTTCCGCCTCTTTGCTTTATAAAACTGCGTGATAGATGTCGGATCATGTTAAAGGCACCTTTCAGGTTTGTGTCAAGCACTGCGTCGTAATCTTCCTCTGACATTCGCATAATCAGATTGTCCCTGGTAACACCTGCATTGTTTACCAAAATGTCCACCTTCTTGTACTTTGCAAGGACCTCCTTTACAAATGCCTCGCTCGCCGCAAAGTCAGACACATTGCACTGCATTGCCTCTGCGCTGCCGCCGTCCCGTTCAATCTCGGCGACAACCTCCTCTGCGCACTCCTTAGAACCATTATAATTCACAATAACGGTCGCACCACTCTTTGCCAGCGTGCGTGCAATCTCTTTTCCGATGCCTCTGCCGGCACCTGTCACAAGGGCAATTTTCCCCGTTAACATCCTAATTCCCCCAATACTTTATCCAAATCTGTCAGTTTATCTATATTCATGCATTTTACATCTTTGTTGATCTTTTTCATAAATCCACTCAACGTCTTTCCCGGTCCGATTTCTATGAATGTGTCAACACCATATGCGATCATTTTCTCGATTGTCTGCTGCCAGCATACAGCGTTTGACACCTGATTTCTCAAAAGGGTCTTTATCGTTGCAGCTTCTGTCACGTCAAGTGCATCCACATTGCTGATGTACGGAATGGAAGGATTTCTAAGCCTGATGCCAATCAGCTCTTTTTCCAGCTTTTCTCCCGCTCCCTTCAACAGCTGCGAATGAAATGGTCCGCTGACCTTCAGCGGTACACAGCGCTTTGCTCCCGCATCGGAAAGTGCCTTGGCAGCTTCTGTGACAGCGTTTTCCTCGCCTGTAATGACCGTCTGTCCCGGGCAGTTGTAATTTGCGATGGTCACAATCCCCTCTGTCTGATGGCAGATTTCTTCGATTGTGCCGCTGTCAAGTCCGAGCACTGCTGTCATCGCGCCGCCCTTTGGATATTCCTCCTGCATAAAGATTCCGCGCTTTCTGATAATATGAAATAAATCCTTTAAGTCCATGACATCTGCCGCCGCCAGCGCGCCGTATTCCCCGAGGCTTAAACCTGCCGTAATATCTGCCTTTACGCCCTTTGATTCCAGCACCTTTAAGATTGCAACCTCTGTGGCAAGCATCGCAATCTGTGTATACTCTGTAATGTTAATCCTGTCATTCTCTGTAAAGCAAAGCTCCTCCATATCAAGGCCCGACACTTTACCAGCAAGCTGATAGACTTCCCTTGCTTCCTCGTATGTATCATAAAAATCCTTTCCCATGCCCACATACTGTGAACCCTGCCCTGGGAAAATAAATGCTATTTTGCTCATCCTCTATTCCTCCATCCTGTCGCCAGCAACAACCCGGGAAAACTTTGCGCCGCCAAACTGCCCCATACAGTCAAGTCCGGAAAATCTGACTGCTGTATCTGCGATTCCTGTACCATATCAGAACGTTTTGTTCAGAAGCGCTGTCCCCTGCTCCATAATCTCTGTGATTATTTCCTTACACGGCTGTTCTTTCCTGACAAGACCTGCAATCTGGCCTGCCATAATCGTGCCATTCACCACATCGCCCTCCATCACAGCCTTTCTAAGAGAACCAAGTGTGAGCTTCTCAAGCTCCATAAAGTCTGCGCCTTCCTTTTCCAGCTTTAGATACTCTTTTGTCATTTTATTCCGAATGCTTCTGACCGGATGGCCTGTCGTCATGCCTGTGACTGTCGAGTCGATATCCTTTGCCTTGATGAGCATTGCCTTATAATTTTCATGTACGACAGACTCTGTGGCCACCACAAAGCGCGTACCGATCTGCACAGCCTCTGCGCCGAGCATAAATGCTGCCGCAAATCCCCTGCCGTCCGCGATACCGCCTGCCGCAATCACAGGTATATCCACCGCGTCCGCCACCTGTGGTATCAGTGCCATGGTTGTGAGGGAGCCGATATGTCCGCCGCTCTCCATTCCCTCTGCAACGACTGCGTCCGCTCCGCCGCGCTGCATCAGTTTTGCCATCGCAACACTCGCCACAACAGGGATGACTTTCACACCCGCTTCCTTCCACTGCTTCATATATTTCGAAGGATTTCCAGCGCCCGTCGTGACAACCCTGACTCCCTCGTCGACGATCACCTGCGCAATCGCATCCGCCTCAGGATTCATCAACATAATATTGACGCCAAATGGTCTGTCCGTCGCTTCCTTTACCTTCCGAATCTGCTCCCGGACAAATTCCGCCGGTGCACCGCCTGCACCAATGATACCCAATCCGCCGGCTTCCGACACGGCCGCTGCCAGATTGTGCTCAGCGACCCATGCCATACCGCCCTGTATGATCGGATACTCAATTCCTAAGATTTCTGTAATTCTTGTCTTCATACAAGCTCCTGTACTAATTAATCCTCAACGCCCTTGTCCTGCAGATATTTGATGATAGCGCCTACTGTTGTAATCTGCTCCAAATCCTCGGGCGGAATCTCCACGCCATACTCCTCCTGGAAAGCGTCGACAAGCTCAAACAAGTCAAGTGAATCTGCGTCCAAATCCTCCTTAAAACGTGTCTCCTCTGTAATCTCCACGCCCTCAATGTTTAACTGCTCCTCGATGATTTCTTTCACTCTTTCTAACATATTCTTTCCATCCTTTCCTTTCATAAAATGATTATTTTTCCTTAAAATGTATTTTCAATACTTTAATTAATTTGACTCTCAAATGTTTTGATTATCAAATATTTTGACTCTCAAAGTATTTACTTGCTACAGCATATACCCAAGCCGCCCTATTGTCAACTACTTTTTCCAGTTTTTTCTTCTTTTAATATTTTGTTTATACTTTAACGAGTACTACTTCATATTTTTTTAAAAAGTGCGAATCTGACTGATAAGAGGCTTGACAAGGTAACATTTTTTCATTATAATCTTAAGTTTGACACCAAAATCAATGGGAAGCCTTTAAAATCAAGGTTTC
>CAMWXE010000029.1 GCA_947178145.1 uncultured Lachnospiraceae bacterium
TTTGCAGACTTAGAAAATCTCTTCATGCTCTCATTTCTCCAAAACCCCGGAAGAATGCCCGCACTTTGGCATTCTTCCTGCATGAAGTTTTAGATTTTCTTAGTCTGCGTCTTTTGCAGACTTAGAAAATCTCTTCATGCTCTACTCCACAATTTTCATATCACTGGTCTGAATTCTTCGCACGCTTTCCGTCGCAGCATACGTTGCCGTCATAATTCCCACAAGCAGCACTGCCGGATAGAGCACATACGCCTTTAGCGGCTCCACCTGAATCCGAAGCTCCGCTCCCATAATTGCAAAAATATTCCTCAAAATAAAATGGTTACACATCATAGATAAGGGTACTGCAAATATCATGGAGAGGATGACCACCCATACCATCCGCATCACCAGCCACATCCGAATGTCATGATTGCGCCATCCAATGCTTTTCAGCATGGCAAGCTGCCCCTTTTCCCGCACGATAAACAGCTTCATCATCAACAGTGAAATCAGCATGATCAACACGCACAGCATTATTGTCATCGGTATCTGCATTGCGCGCATCGTATTCTTTACAGACCCCACGTTGACATCCACCACCTCCTGTGCCGTGGTCCACTCATATTGGGGCATTTCTTCCTTCAACTGATCCGCCAGCTGCCTCTGTGTCAGCTCCGTGTCCATATCTACATTCGTCCTCCAATACCCCATCATAATCTCATTGCTCAGATCAATCATCGGATTTATTCTGCAGCTCTCCCCCAGCTGCATATAGTCGCTGTAGTACCCGGTGATCAGAAACCTCTGATCCTTTCCGTTGAAGTGGCCCGTCACTGTATCACCAATTTTCAAATGATTCGACTCCATGACCTTCTTGGAAAAAGCCAGCTCATTTTCCAGTATGGGCGCTTCCCCCTCCTCATACTCGCAGTAACTTCCGTTCTCTCCAATCGGATAGTTTGTTAAAAGTTTGACAATTTTCCCCTCATTGTTCAAAGTAAAGTGACAGAAAATCAATGCGCCAACACTTAGCTCTGCGTCATATCCCTTCCCGGCCATTTCGCGCTCTATCCTGCGCAGTGCGCGCTCCAAATCCACTGTACTGTGATATGGTTTGTCTCCCTCAGCCTCTATGGTTTCTATGTAAACCGCAGCGTCGGGATTCAGGTTGAATTTCGATGCCATCTCGTCACTTTCCATCGTCGTCAATGTATTTAATGGCACTGTGATCAGCACGAAGCTGATACAGAATGTGAAAAACAGCACCAGATACCGCTTCATATTGCAGAGAATATCGTTCAATCCGAGAAAAATGACTGTATCCATAAATTTTCTTTTATACAGATTAAGTCCTCTCCGCCTCCGATACCGCTCCCCGTTTCCGCCATTTCGTATTGCTTCTATCGCGGACACCTTCTTTAATTTTCCTGTAAACAGGATGCACATTCCCGTGACAAACAGGATGATAATGACACCACAGACCAGATTGAGTCCCAACGAGCCTGCGCTGTCCCCCAGCACCATATTTTTGCTGACGCTCTCTGTCATATACGTTCCGATCGGAATACTGATAAGGCACCCTGCAAACGCGCCCACAACCACCACTGCAAAATATTTTGCAAGATATATTTTCTGTATCGAAAAATTGCGCATACCAATCGCTTTCATCACACCGATTTCACGGTAATTTTCTTCCATGGTGAAGCTCAGCGAAAACCGCAGTATCATCAGCGAAATCAAAATCAGGCAGATGCCGATTGCAATCAGCAGGGCTGCAACGATCATATCAAACACATAGAGCATTGCATAGAGATTTCTTTCAATCGTGTTTAAAATCGATTGAAAATTTTGCCGATTCATCGCCTCCAGTGTTTTTTCCGGCTCTGTCGTATTGAATCCATACATGTTGAGTGTAACATTTTCAGAATCCGTCACCATTTTGTCATAATCTTCCCTGCAAAATACAAAGCGTCCCATCCCTGACATTTCATTTCCAAACAAGATATCTTTGCACTGCACCGCAATCCGGTAAGGAAACGTTTTATCCGATATTCGAATCTGAAGGATGTCTCCGGTCTGAAGTCCATTTCGTTCCATCAAACCAGGCGAGAGCGCTACCTCTCCCGGTTTGAGTGTCAGGTCATTTCCCTCACTGTCAAGCGGTTTTGCATATTTGCCGCCTGTATATCCCATATAAAGGTCTACCCCGGCTGCCTCTATTGGATTTGCCTGCTCCTCACTCTCCCCGGCTTTTACCAGGATGACATCATCCGCCTTGATCTGACAGAGCTGTTCATATGCATATTCTGTAATTTCGCTGCAACGCTCAATCCATGTTTCAAACGTCTCCTTTTCAGTCTCCCCTTCCAGCGCGACCATCACATCGCTGACATTGGCATAATCCATGAACGTTTTCAGTCCATTCATCACCACGCGGATATTGCTGACGCTGCTGGCGAGGAATATCGTGGACAGGTGATGAACAGAAACAGAATGATGTTGACACTCTTTTGTTTCATCAGGTCCTTTTTCAGTATCTCAAACCACATACTTTTCTTCCATTGTAACGGTTCAGTTCCTTCATAGTTCCATACATCCGCGCCGAGAAACTATGCTGTCCTACAAGTTTTTCAGCGCAGTGCACCCCCCTGTCCTGAACAGTTACCTTTCCTTTCTTTTCTTTTCTTATCTTATCTTTTTCCTTGATTTTTTTATTGCTGTGTCTATTATAGTAGGAAAAATCTTAAAAAGTCCTTAAATGGAACCATATTTTTATTTTCCGCTTCCTAGAGCGTGTTTGAAAAATGCTCTAGGAACTGTTCAGAAACAGACAAGTCAAGATGCATAGTGACTTATCAAACCTTAACTGTCCTGCAGCGAGGATACTACCACACTAAACTCCTGTTCATAAATCGTTCATAATTCTTTGAAAAATTATTCAATAAAACAACATGATTTGGACATTTAAGCACTCTATACTATAAACATAAGGTGATACGAAAGATACCTTACAAACAATAAGTGATAACTTTACTTATAATAACTTTTTCATAATATATGCCAAGTGGTCGCAAGATTACTTGGCATCCTCCCTTTTAAGCCCCAAAATTATTTCTTGCATTTTTTTGCATTTTCGTGTATAAATATAGAAAGAGAAAGAGAATATTCCACCTACGACAGAAAGGCCTGTCCAAATGGGATATTCTCTCTTTTTGTGTATTGCACTAGAAACAATCTTATGAAGGAGGAACTTATTATGCTGGATATGATTGCAAATGTCAACGGCACCATCAACGGTGTGGTGTGGGGTATTCCCATGTTGGTCTTAATCATCGGTACAGGAATCTACTTAACAGTCCGCACGAAATTTTTTCAGATCACGCGTGCGGGCCATGTGAGCTCGAAAACAATCGGAGGCGTATTCAAAAAGGAAAGCGGTGTCACAAACTCCAAAGAAAAGGCATCCATCTCACAGTTTCAGGCACTGTGTACAGCACTTGCCGCAACAATTGGTGTCGGTAATATCGCAGGTGTGGCGGCTGCGATTGCTGCCGGAGGCCCTGGCGCAATCTTCTGGATGTGGCTCTCTGCTTTTTTTGGAATGATGACAAACTATTCCGAAAATGTGCTTGGCATCTATTACCGCCGCAAAAACAGCCACGATGAATGGTGCGGCGGTGCTATGTACTACTTGAGAGATGGCCTCGGCGCTAAGAAGGGCTGCTCTGGTATCGGAAAAGTACTTGCCATACTGTTCTCCATCTTCTGCGTCCTTGCCTCGTTTGGCATCGGAAATATGAGCCAGGTAAACACAATCTCCGGCAATATTACCTCTGTATTCCCTATGGAAGCTCTTGACCGCGAAATTCAGATTGGCTCTGCTGAAATCAACCTGTATGCGCTGATTGTAGGACTGCTGCTCATGGTTCTTGCCGGACTGGTGATTGTCGGCGGCATCAAGAGAATCGCACAGGTTACGGAAAAATTCGTGCCCTTTATGGCGTGTGCATACATATTGGGCGCTCTGATTGTATTTTTTATGAATATCGGAAAAGTCGGTGAGGTATTTGGCGCAATCTTCTCCTTTGCATTCGGTTTTCGGGCAATCGGCGGCGCAGCGGTCGGTCTGGCTGTCAAAAATGCAGCCACCTGGGGCTTTAAGCGCGGTGTTTTCTCCAATGAAGCCGGCCTTGGCTCCTCTGTAATGGTTCACTCTGCGTCGAATGTTGTCGAACCTGTGCGTCAAGGTATGTGGGGCATTTTTGAGGTATTCGCAGATACCATCGTCGTGTGTACTCTCACTGCCTTCTCCATCCTTTCAACTGGTCTCATTGACCTTCATACAGGTGAGATGCTCTCTTCAAATGAGCAGACGGCACTTGTGAGTGAAGCCTTTGGAACAATATTTAACTTTGGCGGCGTGAATATTGGCGGCGCCTTTATCGCCATTGCTATTTTGCTCTTTGCCTTCTCTACCGTGCTTGGATGGAGCTATTATGGCACGAAGGCATGGGAATTTTTATTTGGCACGAAAGCTACTATTATTTATAAGATTGTGTTTGTCGTATTTATCGTGTTTGGTGCTACTATGAATCTCGACCTCGCGTGGGATATCTCTGACACCTTTAACGGATTGATGGCAATTCCAAACTTAATCGGTGTGCTGACGCTCTCCGGTACCATCATTCGGATTACAAACAACTATCTTGCACGCACATTTAAGAATTCAAAAGAAAAACCAATGCTCTCTGCATTTGAGGATATTCAGGCAGAGCAGGAACGCAAATTGAGAACAGAACAGCAATAACTGAAAAAGAGCAGGCAATTCTGCTCTTTTTATTGATTCTGTTTCGTGACAATGATACCCTGCCTGTATGCAGTGAGCAAAAGCTCCAAATCACGGATGGTATCTTTGATCTCATCGCCATTATCTGTGTCCTTGACCATCACGCGCTCCGCTTCCATCTCAAAAAAATTGGACGAGGACTCGATGTCCTTGTTCTCCTCCAACACCTTTGCAATACTCTCAAACGGCTGATGCGCCTTCAAACGCATGCCATGCGAATTGTAAATCAGCGTGTAGCCCGCAATGCCTGTCGTCTTCTGATATGCGCGGCAAAAGCCGCCATCTATCACGATCAGACGATTGTTTGCCTTCAGCGGCGACTCTCCCTTAGACACTTTGATGGGCGTGTGCCCATTGATAATGTGGGAGATGGAACCATCCAGTCCGAACTCATGCAGTATTTTAATACAGTATTTTTCCTGCTGATAATAGCGATAATATGGATTTTTCGGTTCCTTGTAGGTACTTTCATCCGTCACGAAGGTTCGCTCAAATGTCTTCATCGTCCTGCCGGCTAGCGGAGACCTTTTCCCGCACCACAGATACCACATAAAGTCGACATCCGACTGGTTATAATTTCCAAAAAACGCGCGTCTTGCCACCTTTGCAGCATAGTCCATGTATTCCTTTCCCTTATAATCCTTTCCGTCAAGCTTCATGCAGGCAAACTCGCCATCCTCTGTCATGGGAATACAGCCGTGGAACAGAAGATTCCCATTGTAGCACATATATGTGCTGCCTTTTTCGTACAGGAAACGGACATGCTTCCTGAGCATGTGGCTGTTCACAAAAGCCGCCCTGAGGTCATCTATGACATGCTGCTCCTTCTCTGAGAGTGTGTAGGGCTCATTCTCATGCAGCGTCGGAAAATAACTGTCATTCAATTCGTACTCCTGATCGCCGATCCGAACAGTGCCGCGCTGTTTGTCAATCTTGTCAAGCAGAAGTCTGTCCACCATATCATACTCGGGGTGACGCATGATAATCTGTCCTTCCAGTTTAAACAAGATTACAGAAATCGCCTTGAGCGCCGCATCCATAGGCTTCATAGCCGGGTAGGTCTGCTCTGCAAACAGTGTCAGCGAACGCAGGCTGATCGCATACGTGTTTTCAAGAATTTCAATATTGTCGTATTTGAGATTATTTCGGAGCACATTGGCGATACACGCCTCATTTCCACATGCAGCCCCCATCCACAGAATGTCGTGATTCCCCCACTCGATATCCACAGAATGGTGCGTGATCAGCAAATCCATAATTTTGTCCGCATTGGGCCCCCTGTCATAGATATCTCCCACGATGTGAAGATGATCTACTGCAAGCCGTTTGATCAGCCTGCTAAGTGCCTCTATAAACGCATCTGCGCTGTCAATATCAATGATTGTATCCAGTATCTTTTCGTGATAGACATACTGGTTGTTGTCCTCGTCCTGCTGTGCATGCAGAAGCTCATCGATTATGTAGCTAAACTCCGAAGGCAGTGCCTTTCTGACCTTAGAACGCGTGTATTTTGAGGACAAAAACTTGGCGAGCTCTGTCAGGTTTTTCAGGTTTATCTTATACCAGTATGGTGTCACTACATTCTGTTTTTTTAACAGCTTGAGCTTCTCTGTCGGATAGTACACAAGGGTACAGATCTCCTGCCGCTCGCGCGGGGTCATGCGGTCGGCAAAGATCATATCAACCTTTTCCTTGATGACGCCTGCCGCATTGTTCATGATGTGATAAAACGCCTCATACTCGCCGTGAATATCACTCATAAAATGTTCTGTTCCTTTGGGCAAATTTAATATCGCCTTCAGATTGATTATCTCTCGGCATACCGACGGTATCGACGGATATTTTGCTGCCAACAGTTTCAAATATTTTAACTTCTCGTCGGTCAAATCCATATTTTACCTTTCCTTAACCATGTTTCCACCTTTTCCGACTGTGTCATAGCCAGCAAAGCTTAAGTGCTCCCCCAGAACACTGTGAATCCCTTTCTTGTTGTATGAGTAGAGCAGAAAACCGGAACAACGGTTGGCGTCGAGTCGGTCAAAGTCGGTCTCATTCTCCTTTTTATGGTATCTGCTTAACTGATACTGTGCACTCGGATCATTTGCAAGCGCCTCCTCAAACTTCTTGATATTGATGTGCTCTGCGACACGGCGCTCCAAATCTGATTTCGCATTTGCAAGCTGACTCTCCACAGCAGATGACATGGACCTGTATTCCTTCATCTGTCTGGAAAGCTGTTCCTGCGCATCCGAATCGGAATTCCCATAACCAGGAGTATAGCTATCCTGTCCGGACAATTCAAACACTTTGTCCTCATGCATCATATAAGTACCGATTGCAGCCTCAATGGTATTGGCGCGAGTCCCCCCATAGCTATCCTTATATTTTGTGTTCTGTGAGATATTGTCTGCCGCAGCAATACTTCCTATGCGGGACACTCGCTGCAGGGCCAGCTCTCGTCTTCTATTCACTTATGCCACCTCCTTGTGACCTGTACTCCCATGGTGCCAGTACATTTGTAAAATCCGTTTTACATGTATAAATCTGTATATCTATATATATCGGTTGATTTTTCTCATTCTTTAATCAAAAAAACTATATTCCATATTTCATTGTTTTGTGCTATACTCTAACTAAATACATGATACACATGCAAAAAGAAGGAAATAGAAAAGAGGAATCAATATGTTTACTGAACAAAAATTAGAACAGCACTACGCATCCATCCCATCGGATGCACTTCACATCATTCGCGACGAATACAAGTGGGCGCTTGAAGAATGCGGTGTGCACAATGAAGAACAAATCAAATACATAGAAAAGACGCTCAGCCTGAGAGGCGAAAGCCTGGCCGTGCGTCTGAATCGCAAAATTTTGTTTCTGTGCAAATGCGGCCAGAGTCGTATTGTCACGACAAATGTTCCGGAGGATCAGATCAAAATGTTTATCTTTGAACAGTACAAGGTTGTCTGTCCAAAGTGCAGAAGTGCAAACATGTACACCTGGAAGTATATGGACTGACCTTTAAAATGCGTCTGCTTCAGGCAGGTAAAACGGCAGCGGGAACCAGCCTGCGGGCGCATTTTTTATTTTGCCCTGAATGCCCTTACACTGCTCTACAAAACATAGATTCGTCGTCAATAGCCGGACAAGCTCCAATGCTTCGAGAACTACATCCGCGGCCTTGTCTGTGCGCGAGACACAGATCTTATCTGCAGTGACGGACAGCAGATAATTATCCACAATGCCGCTCTGCGCATCCCGCACGCCCAGCACATAGTCATTTATGGCCAGTGTGCTATATTGTTGTTTCCAGTTTAGCAGAAATCCAAACACAGCCTCATAGTCAAGTATCTTAATCTGGTGAGACATAGATGCATTGCAATAATCGCATACTTTTTCAAGTTGTGCGATCTTGTCCGTCTCGTCCATCCCCACATTGATGCCAATCTGCTCCACCGCAAACCCCATCATCAGATCGTACAGGATCCTTGGAAGCTGCTGAATATCCTCAAACGCAAACTCTGTTATCCCTTTCCCATCTTCTGATAAATTCACATATCCTACTGGTTTCCCATCTTTTAAAACCGTGTACGCCGTCGCACGATAACTCTGCAGACAGAACCAGAAATCCTCCCGCGACCGCGCGATTACATGCCTGTGCCGTTCATACAGCGCATACAGCCAGTCGAGATGCGCGCCCTGCTCCTCGAGCTCCTCAAAGTGGTATACTGGTGACGCCATATACGCCTCGTCATAAATTCGGGCACAGCAATGCCTGATATTTCCTGTTTCCACCTGAAAGCTGTAGCGAATGCCTGCGCGCTCAAAACCGTAATGCTGGTATCTGTGACGGTCTCCATCCAGTATCATAAGCGCACAACCCTGCTTACGCGCGTCCTCCTCGACCCTTTTCATGAGCTCGATCATATATCCTCTTCCTCTGGCGTTTGGATGCACGGAGACAGTTCCTACATAAGCAGCCCTAATTGCACTGCTGCTCTTCCCCTGCAATCTCAGAATAACAGGATATGTGTCGACCAGTGCCTTAATTTTATCATCTTCTTTTATCAAGTGATGCAATGGAATATGCAATCGCTTTGGTGCATATGCCTTGGGCAAAAGGTCGGCAAAATCAGTGCTGCTGTAAGCCATGCTAAACACCATATTCGCAAAATCTAAAATTTCCTCTGTTTTTTTGATGCAATCATCTTCAATACTGTCCACATCAAACTGTTCCCGACAGTATTTCCATTCTGCTTTTTCCATAACTATTCCGTGTCAGCTTTCTTTACAACTTTTGCTATTGCCGCTGCCCTTGGCTTTACGACAGCCCTGGGTTTCTCCTCCTTAGATGGCTCCTGCTCCATTACCACTTCCTCTACTTTCTCTGTAACCGGAAAAACATCTTTCAATTTGTTATCTGTATCACAGAGTGAGCAGTGTCCATTAATCGTGGCACCATTATTTACCTGGATCGTCCTAGCCCTGATGTCGCTGTCTAGGATTGCCTTATCGCCGACTGTGATACTCTCCCTGACATCGATTTTCCCCTGTATCGCACCGTACACCACAAGATTCTCTGCGGCAATATCTCCGAGAACCACCGTGTTCTCATACACTGTAGCCCCCTGTGTGCACGCAATCTGTCCAACGATAAAGGAATCCTTCGCATAGAGCTCATTGGCTCTGATATTTCCTGTGATATCACCTGATACATTGACCCGGGCATCGGAATTGATATCGCCATTGACTTCCCCGTACATTTCGAGCTTTCCCTCAATCGTGATATTTCCATTTATGACAGTTCCCTTTGGAATAATCGCAGCCTCTGTGTTCCTTGTCGTTTCAATATTATCCATTATATGAAACCTCCTAATATTCAATTCGTTATCTTTATATTATTAAAGCCTATCTGATTCTAAAAATCAATAGCATTTCAAACTTTCCCTTAACTGTACATATAAAAAATATCAAAATTGTCTATTTCTAAAATGTCACTTTGCGTTATACTGTATAACATAACAATGCAAAGCAGTTTGCAGTCAATGAGGAGGAACTATTATGAATCAAAAAAATGCAACCGTCTACAAAATTGCCCTGACAGGTCTAATTGCGGCACTATCCTATGTGGTTTTCACATTCCTGCAGATCAAAATCATGATCCCAGGCACAGAGAGCGCCACAAGCATCCATCTTGGAAATGCAGTGTGTGTGCTTGGCGCTTTGCTGCTCGGCGGTCCGCTGGGCGGCATCGGAGGCGCGATCGGCATGACAATCGGTGATTTGCTCGATCCGATATACATTACATCTGCCCCCAAAACCTTTGTTTTAAAGCTCTGCATCGGTCTTGTCACCGGATTCGTCGCACACAGACTTGGAAAATTATCTGTCTGCCCTGCCAGGAAGGCCTTCAAGTGGTCCCTGATCGCCGCCATCTGCGGACTGGGCTTCAATATGGTTTTTGACCCACTGTTCAGCTACTGTTATAAGCTTATCGTGCTTGGAAAGCCAATGGCGGAATTGACACTGCTGCCAAATATCGCAACGACCACCATCAACGCCATCACTTCCACGATTGTATCCGTTGCCGCATACAGTGCACTTCGCCCTGCATTAAAAAAGGCGGGACTGCTTCCTACTATCGGCAAATCCACAGAGACCCCAATTGCCACTCAAGAAAAAAATGCTGCCTGATGGCAGCATTTTTTATAGTCTGAATACTTCAATATTTTGTGCAAGTCCTTTGGAAGTATTCATAATTCTGTCTACTTCCCCGCTGCACTCTGATACAATATAACTCAACTCCTGCATAGAAGCAGAGGTCTCCTGCGTGTTCGCTGCATTTTGCTCTGCTATGGCTGCCAGATTCTGGACGGCGTTGAGCACGTCTGACTTGAGATCATTGAGCTTATTAATCTCACCTCTGATATTGTCTACAGCGCCGCTTACTTCACCAATCTCATAATTCAGACTGTCAAATACCGTCTTCGTTCTTCCAAGCTCTTCCCCTTGCTTATCCATCGCCTCTGTGACATTTTTCATCGTATCCACTGTCGTGTTAGAGTTTGTGATCAGCATCGCAATAATTCCAGTAATACGGCTTGCGGACTCAGCAGACTGCTCTGCCAGCTTTCGAATCTCATCCGCCACAACTGCAAAACCTTTGCCGTGCTCCCCTGCGCGCGCCGCCTCGATGCTGGCATTGAGGGATAACAGATTTGTCTGGTCTGCAATGTCTGTGATAACATCCGCTGCAGTCTGAATCTCCTGCGCCGACTGATTCGTCATATTGGTCTGCTCATATACGACATCAAATGCATTCTTAGTATCATTGCTGGTTCTGAGCAGCTCCTCAAGTGTATTCTCAACACTTCTGTTGTAATCGCGCATTTTATCCGTATTTCCCACAAGCTGCTCCACATTCTGTGCAGTGATGTCAACCGCATCGCCCATATATTGAATCTTATTGCCTACGTCTGCGGTATCCTGCGCCTGATGCGTGGATCCTGACGCCATCTCCTCCACTGCGGTATCTACACCCCGGATATTATTGGCCATCTTTCCAAAGGAACCAGAAAAGCCCTCTGAAATCTCGTCAAGATCCGATGCAGCTCCTTTGATATCCACCACAATATTAGACAAACTATGTACAAGCTTGTCAACGCTGTGTGCGATGTCTCCAATCTCATCCGCTCTGCCGAGCAATCTGCTCTCAACCTTCACATTCAATTCGCCATCTGCAACCTTATTCAACTGGACAATAACGCCTTTGATTGCCCTGATCACAACGCTGACCGACACCATCGTGGCCAGAATGCCACACGCAAAGATCACGATTAGAATAATGGCATTCTTGACAAAATTGGCATTAAAAAGCGCATTGATTCCCGTCTTCTCCAATCCGACAAAGGTCATTCCTATAATTTCATCCTCATTGTATTGATACAGCGGACAGTACATAGCATAATACATTTTGCCGCCGATTTCCACATTCTCAGAATAGTAGTCCTGTCCCTGTCTGACCACAATATCATAAATCGCCGGATCCGCCTCTGTTCCCACCATGCGGTTCCCATCACCGTCAACAAGGCTTGTGGCAACTCTTACATTGTCATAAAAAACAGTGACCTGCAGATCAACTTCATGGCTGAAATTGTCAAAAAATTGCGTATTGTCACTAATATTGCGCTTTCCTTTATACAATTTGCCATCGATAGCTCTATAAGTACCCTGTGCAATATTTCCCACAGCAGTCTCAAAAGCATATTGCGCTGTTGTTAATTCATGCTGAACCATTGATTCAATAATAGAACGACATGATGAACTGATCCCTGCTATGGCAAATGCAAACATCAGTATTAGGGGTAGTGCTGCCACAAGTACAAGGCGCGGCGTAAGCTTTAATCCTCTTCTCTTCATCAGTTCCCTACCTTTCTGTTTTCCCTAATCTTTTTGTTGAGTGTATTCATTGGATATTAATCTAATGCTAACACACTTCGTGGTTTTTTACAAGTTTTTATATTGTCCACATCACATCTTTGTACAAAATTGAATTCCTGTCTGCGCCGCGTCTGATTTTGGCACAATTTTGTACATCGAAGGCGTAAGCAGCAACCTTATTTGCTGACAAATTGATAATTAGAATCATTCTGTGCCAAAATAATAAATGCTTTCGATTTTTCGCACTCCTGTATCAAAAAAGACAGGTTCAATTTTTTCACAAACCTGTCTTTTTCTACAGTTCCTTAGCTCATTTTATTCTGCAAAAAGCGGTGTCGAATAATATCTGTCACCACTGTCCGGAAGAAGTGCCACAATGGTCTTCCCCTCATTCTCCGGCCTCTTTGCGAGCCCGATTGCCGCGCAAAGCGCCGCGCCAGAGGATATTCCTGTGAGAATTCCCTCCTTTTTCGCAAGTTCCTTCGAAGCCTCAAATGCCTGGTCATTCTCAATCTGGATAATCTCGTCGTAAATACCTGTATCAAGCACACTTGGGACAAATCCGGCTCCGATCCCCTGTATCTTGTGCGCTCCCGACTGTCCGCCTGACAGAACCGGTGAGCTTGCCGGCTCCACAGCCACGACCTTCACACCTGCATTTTTTTCTTTCAGATATTTTCCGACGCCTGTAATTGTGCCGCCTGTTCCGACGCCGGCAACGAAGAGGTCAACCTTGCCCTCTGTGTCCTCCCATATCTCCGGACCTGTCGTCTCGTAGTGTGCCTGTGCGTTTGCCGGGTTGTCAAACTGCCCAGGAATATATGCGCCTTCGATTTCCTTTGCGAGCTCCTCCGCCTTCGCGATGGCCCCTTTCATCCCTTTTGCGCCCTCTGTCAGAACGATCTCTGCCCCGTATGCCTTCAGGATATTTCTGCGCTCCACACTCATCGTCTCCGGCATCGTGAGAATCGCGCGGTATCCTTTTGCCGCCGCAATCGCCGCAAGCCCGATGCCCGTGTTTCCGCTGGTGGGCTCTATGATTACGGAACCTTCCTTTAACAGGCCCTTTTCCTCCGCCGCCTGAATCATATAGAACGCTGCCCTGTCCTTTACACTTCCTGACGGATTTCTGTACTCGAGTTTGACGAGCACCGTTGCCTTCAGGCCGTGTGCGCGCTCCACGTGAATAACCTCCACCAGAGGCGTTTTTCCGATAATCTCTGTAAATCCTCTATACACTCCCATTTCTGTTTTCCTTTCTCATTTCCTTTTTATGAAATTGCCTTGAAGGCCTCCTCCAGGTCTTCAATAATATCATCTATGTGCTCTGTGCCGATTGACAGACGAATTGTATTGGGCTTGATGCCCTGGTCTGCCTTCTCCTCGTCATTGAGCTCGGCATGTGTTGTTGAGTACGGATGAATGACGAGTGATTTCACGTCCGCCACATTCGCCAGCAGTGAGAACAATTCCAGGTTGTCAATAAAGTCCTTCGCCTTCTGCTCGCCGCCCTTAATCTCAAACGTAAAGATCGAACCGCCGCCGTTGGGGAAATATTTCCTGTAAAGTTTCTGCTGTTCCGGGTCTGTCGTCACTGACGGGTGGTTTACCTTTTCCACGAGCGGATGCTTTGCCAGATACGCGACAACCTTCAGTGCATTTTCCACATGGCGCTCCACGCGGAGGGAAAGTGTCTCAAGTCCCTGCAGAAAGATAAATGCATGGAACGGTGAGAGCGTAGCGCCTGTATCCCTCAACAGGATTGCGCGGATTCTGGTGATAAACGCTGCCGGTCCTGCCGCCTCCACGAAACTGATGCCGTGGTAGCTTGGGTTTGGCTCTGTAAACTGCGGAAACTTTCCGGCTGCCTTCCAGTCAAACTTGCCTGCATCGACAATCACACCGCCGATGGTCGTGCCATGTCCCCCGATAAACTTTGTCGCGGAGTGAACCACGATATCCGCGCCGTACGCAATCGGTCTCACAAGATAGGGCGTCGCAAATGTGCTGTCGACAACTAACGGAAGATTGTGTGCATGTGCGATCTTTGCAACTGCCTCAATATCCGACACTTCCGAGTTGGGATTTCCGAGTGTTTCTATGTAGAGCGCTTTTGTATTGTCCTGTATCGCCTGCTCAAAATTGCTGATGTCGAGCGGGTCCACGAACGTCGTGGTCACGCCGTAGTCAACCAGCGTATGCGCGAGCAGGTTGTATGTACCGCCGTAAATATTCTTGGCTGCAACGATGTGTCCGCCGTTCTGTGCGAGATTTTGAATCGTGTAGGTAACGGCCGCTGCCCCTGACGCCACTGCAAGCGCCGCCACGCCTCCTTCCAGCTTTGCCACGCGCTGCTCGAAAATGTCCTCTGTGGGATTGGTCAGTCTGCCGTAAATGTTTCCCGCATCCTGCAAGGCAAATCTCGCCGCCGCATGTGCCGAGTTTCTGAACACAAAAGAGGAAGTCTGATAGATGGGCACCGCCCTTGCATCCGTCACCGGGTCGGGTGCTTCCTGTCCTACATGAAGCTGTAATGTCTCAAACTTTAGGTCCCTGTCTGCATAGTTTTTCTTACTCATAATATTCTCCTCCGCTCATTATTTTCTTTGATAAGGCATCTGCCTTTTCTACGTATTCCTATTGGATTAGTATGTTTTGAACATGTATGTATCATACACCTATATTTCTAGTATGTCAATAGGAATTTTTACTGATCTGGATTGTCAAGAAGCTTCTCCAGATAGCCCTATATTCAATATAGACTTTTCATCAACGTCAAGCCTTTGTACTGCCTGTGTTGTATTTGATATTTCCAACGCTTTGCAAATATCACCTGCAACAAACCACAATTCGTTATTGATTGTTATTGTCCTTATACTGCGCCTTCATATGGCAGCAGTTTTTATTATTTGTCTGCCTGTCCAGATCTCACAATTCTATGGCTTTCCCATGAGTAGATTATAGCACACATTTCTTTGCCAAGCAATGAACTGCTTGCGTAACGGTTACGCATACAAACACTGGTTGCCTGTGACGGCCTTTATCCCGATGATGGAACATTTCTATGTCTGCTCGGTTTAGACTCGTACTCTCTTTTCACCTTTTGTCATGCTTATGTTACAAACTTTGTTATAAAGTGTCTTTTTACACCTTGAAAAACGCCATAAACACAGTGTTTTCAAGCATTTTTCAATCAACCTATTTCCTTTTGTGTCAATAGGAATTTTTACTTTTTTTACTGAACAGTAACAACTGTGTTACTGTTAACACAATAGGAACATGGTTTACAATTGACAAATAAACATTTTGCATATAATATTATGGTATGATACAGGTTACATGTTAATAATGCTGTATTCGTACTCCATCTAATACCTTTCGCAGAGCTATAAAATGGAAGCTGCTGCCATACAGGCTATGTGTGGTGTGTCGGATGCCACAAAGCATTTATACAGAATCGTAGATGGACAGTCTCAGGCAGCGCAGCATGATGCAGGTCATTTTGAAATCGCATTTTCACTGGCTGCGTATGTAACAGGAAACGAAATACAGGTCTATGAAACTGTTCCTGAAACAGTATTGATAAAGGAGAAATTTTGAAGAAACATATTATCATTGCAGGTGTGCCCAGGTCAGGGAAAAGTACACTTTCTCAAAGGATATCTGACCGTTTAGGTTACCAGCATATCAGTATGGACGCAATAATCGCGGGAATTGAACGTGTTTTTCCCGAGACAGGTATCAATTCTGACGCAGATACAGACCTTTTGGAAAATATCCAGTATATCAGCGCTAAGATGGCGTTATTCATACGGGCAATGACAGACAGCGGTGAATATAACGAATGTGATTATGGAATGGTAATTGATATATTTCAATTGCTGCCGCAACACTATATGCAGCATATAGACACTTTGGTTTGTGATATTTATTATTTCGGTACGTCAGATGTAACTCCTGAAGAACGGTATGCGCTATTGAGAGAGTATGACACACCCAGGGACTACACTTATTACAAATCTGAAGAAGAAAACAGAGAGGATTGCGCAAGCATCGTAACGATAAGTAACTACCTGAAAGAACAGTGCAGAATATATAAACTGCCCTATTATGATACATCTTACGACAGGGAACAGCTATTTCAGCATGTTGTAGATAAAATACGGAGACCGTAAATTGATATTGGCAAATGAATCAACCCAGCAACACCACGAAAGGGAGTGTATTTAATGCCATCGCTACAGGAAAAATATTATACCATTGAGGACTTTTACAATTTGCCTGATGATATCCACGCGGAACTGATTAATGGCCAGATTGTCTATATGGCTGCCCCCAGTTCGATACATCAGATAATATCAAGTGAACTACACTTTGCCATTAACAATTACATTAAGTCAAAAAGTATATGTGCCGAAATCAAAATCAGTCCGGGAACCTTGTATGGAAGCCTGTCTAAAATGGAAAAAGACGGGCTGATTCAATTGATGCGGGAAGAGGAAAACCGCAAAATTTATTGCATTACAGCGCTTGGAACACAAGTGCTTGATTTGGAAATGAAGCGAATCGAGCGTTTATATCAAAGTATGATGGAGGCAAAATAATATGAAGAATACTAAGACTGAGATCAGATTTTTTCCCATTCCCACATGGAAGAAAGAAGAGAACTATCTAAGAGAACAGCATCAGAATGGTTGGAAATTTGTCAAATTGAATGGTGTATGTCTGTATCATTTTCAAAAATGCGAGCCAGAGGATATCATTTATCAGTTAGACTACAATCCCGACAGCACTTCTCAAAAAAGCGAATACATTCAAATGTTCCGTGACTGCGGATGGGAATATTTACAGAATTACGTGGGTTACAGTTATTTTCGCAAAGCTGCTTCTGAAATGAACGGAACAGAAGAGGAAATCTTCTGCGACGATACTTCCCGACTGGATATGATGAAACGGGTTTTTACGGGGCGCATGATACCGCTCCTGATCATTTTCTTTTTGATCATTATCCCGCAGATTATTGTGCAGAGCCGGATTCATACGCCTGCCCACCGTAGTCTGATGGCAATTTTTTGCGTTATGCTTTGCTTATATTGGGGAATATTTGTATCATTCGCTGTTTCATACTGGAACTATTACAAATCAGCCAACGAAAAGTAACAGAGCGTATATGCTGCCTCATAAAGAGGAAACCTATTCAGCGACTCCTGCAAATTTTTGAGAGTCGCTGAATAAAAATTGCCAGACCACTTTCTATATTCGGACCGTTCAAATCATCAGCCGTCAAACACCGAACCGGTACCGCTGTGTGTCGAACCATCGTCCTCTGTATATGTAAACAGGAAACGGGGTTCCCGCTTCGCGCTGTGATAAAACTGCATCAAAATACCGACAGCATCTGTTTTTTTCTCTATTTCCAGACGATCCGCCAGTTCTTGCTGTGCCTCGGCCAAATCGAACTCACATTCCAGGGCATTGTCCGCATGCTCCTCAAATATCTCTTCTGCAAACTCACGGAGCTCCTCCTCATCTTCATATGCGTCTTCCCAAAGATAGTCTGTCCAATAGGGACAATTTACCATAAGCGCAAAGAAAGACTTAAGGTCGTCTGCGATTCTCCCACATCTGCCTTCGCTTCCCCAATAGCCAACCGAGCCGTCTTCAAGCAAAATAAACTCGCTTCCATTGGCTTCTCTGGCAAATGTTTTCCCGGAAATATTGTAAGTTACATGCCCAAATTCGTCCTCGGGAACCTTAAATTCCGAGAAGATTTCCACGTCGCATACATCAATTAATAAGTCAGACAAGTCGCTGTCTTCACGTATTTTCCTTATAAAATCCATAGTTGTCATCCTTTCTTTATTTACTCTCTCTTGTCTGTCAACATTATAGCACTACTTTACGAATACCACCATTCTACATTTGACATTTTGGCATTTTTTCGATATATTGAAATCTGGTCATACCAACGCAATGATGATTCATAAGGAGAGCCTGATTATGTCAAGAAAAATCGCTTTTTTCGATATCGACGGTACACTGACTTCGGAGGTGGATGGACGCGTGCCAGAAGACGCTGCTGCGGCGATTGCCAAAGCGCGCGCCAACGGAAATCTGATGTTTATCAACACGGGGAGATGTTTTCAAAATGTAGAATCCCGCTTTCGCGAGGTTGGATGGGACGGATATGTGTGTGGGTGCGGCACAAATATCTACTGTGACGGACAGGATGTACTGCACGTTTCCCAGACGCATTCCACGACAATGCGCATTCTGGGCGCTGCGCGGCAGACCGGTGTGGACATCTTATTTGAATCGCGGATTCAGGTGGCTTTTGACTTATCCCGCCCCCTGCACCACCCGGACGCAATCCGCCAGTACCAGGCCTTTGCCAACCGCCGGTACGATATGCCGGAGGATCTGGAAAATCCGAACTTTTTCTCTGACAAGTTTGTCATCTGGTATCAGGAGGAGGCACAATTAAACGCCTTCCGGCAGGTTAGCGACCGTTGGTTTGAATGCATTGACAGAGGAGGGACTTTCCGGGAGTTTGTTCCACATGGCTACTCCAAGGCGTCAGGTATTCAGTATGTGCTGAACCATTATGGACTTACTATAACAGATGCTTACGCTTTCGGCGACAGCAACAACGATCTGTCCATGCTCTCCTATGTTCCCCACAGTGTCGCGATGGGAAACGCGTCGCCTGAAAGCCTTTTTGAACAGGTGGAGTATGTGACGGCAAAATCAAGCTGCGGCGGTATCCGGCAGGCATTGGAACACTATTGTTTTCTATGAGCAGTCCTTTTATGCTCCGGGACTTATACCTTTCGCGCCCTGATGACAAATACTGTGGGAAGCATCAGAGCCTTTTTGCCAAAATCGCTGCCTGATGCCACTGCCTTGTCCCTGTCGATTTCCTCAACGAGTTTTTCTACGACGAAACCGCTATCCGCCAGGGCATTGACATAAGTGCTCATCATACGGTTGCACAGCATGATTTCCCTGCCGCCTATATTGGCACAATACCATTTCTCATTGAAATAAGAATTGTCAAAAACCAGTCTTCCCTTCTCAATCGAAACACATTTATGAATTGGGTGGGACCATCCGAAAACGAATATGCCACCCTTTTTCAAATAGGAATGGATGCGCCCGAACGTTTTGTTCAGATCCGTTGTCCAACCAATACCATAAACGGAATAGACGAGATCAAAATAGTTGACGGGCAGTCCGCATTCCTCCTCCATAGGCGAGCACACAAGCTTCGCCATGATTCTCTGTGAACCCATATATTCCTGTGCGCGCCCGATCTGATCCTCAGATATATCTAATCCATATAAATCAGCAGCGCCTAAGTCTGCGGCATATTTCAATGAATGGCCGCTCCCGCATCCAATTTCGAGTACACTCTTATCTGTCAGATCTCCGAGCAACTTCAGCTTATCTTCTGACGGAAAGAAATTGCCCCAGCTTGGCAGGGCTGTTGCGCCTAACAATTCGTTACCGGCCGTGCTCCAGAACGCGGTATTTGTCCTGTGCACCTCGCATTTGTCCATCTCGATATTCTCCACAGTCCCTAAAACGTTACCGCCGACAATGTTCTTTTTCAACTTTTCTGCTTCCTCCACAAGGTTCATCATATTTTCCTCTGCTTTCTTTTTATAATCTGTGTCAGTCAGCCTTTCTCCGGAAAACAACTCGTTCAGATCGATATGGAGAATGTTGCAGACAGACTGCATATGCGACAGCTCCGGCATTCCATTGCCACATTCCCACTTGCTGACAGTTTTGTCACTGACGCCGAGAAGCTCTGCAAATTCACGCTGCGTCAAATGCTGCTGCTTTCTCATCGCAGCGATAAATCTGCCTATTTTAACCTGATTCATACAGCACCACCTTTCCCTGATGATAGTGTAAAATAGAAAGACGAAAAATAACACCTACGAAACGTAGAGTTCTGCGAAATAATACTTTTCGTATTGTATTAATACGGATTGCTATTCATACAAAAAGAATTATCCCAAAACCGATTCGATTTTAAAAGATAATTCCCTGTAAACGATCTGTATTGCATTTTCTAAAATGAAATTATTTTTTTCTCCTGCTGCCATAAAGTTGGAGAATCCACGGCTTTCAGGTATCTGCTGCGATATGATAGCACTTGTCTGTATAGTCCCTGAAGGAATCTATATCGCTCAGTAAACTGCTTTTTAGCTCATCAGCTGTGCGGACTGCGAGATCGAATTGTTCCTGCGTAATATCGCCCCCACGAAGCGCTTCCTCCAGCTCGTCCATATCGTCCACTTTGATTTCCCCATTTGGAAAGACGATAAGATCCAAATACAAATCATCAAAATAAGGTATCCCATCTGTGTCAATTCCCTGCGCTGCGATCATGTCGATGTACCATACCAGTATGTCGTTTTTCTCATTCATCATGGCAGTGATACAATAATATCCATCCTGCGGCAGAATGGACAGCCACTTGAGACCATGATCACAGACCGCAAACTCGTTCCCGTGGAATGTCCACTTCTGTGCCTCGGTTACTTCCTTGATCTCGAGCAGTCCGATATAGCCTCTGTAAAAATCTGTGCACACTTGTCTGCCGGTTAGTTCTTTTGATGTGATACATTTCCATTCATCATATGACAGTCTGCTTCTCTTCATAGTATTTCACTCCTTGAATCGTGTGTTGTCCGATAGGGTATTCAGACATTTTTGTTTTGTGGATCAGGCTTGGAATGTACTGGTAAAATTCCCTTACGCGGATGCTCTTCATTTCTACTATATTCGTGCTACTTTGTGCTGCTATTGATATGCGGTGTCAATTCCCTTAATCGGGTACTCTTCATTTCTACGCACGTAAGCAGCAACAGCAGCAAGCGAAATGGGATGTGTCAATTCCCTTAATCGGGTACTCTTCATTTCTACTGAGCATACAGACATCTATAATGGGCAGTTCTGGTCTGTGTCAATTCCCTTAATCGGGTACTCTTCATTTCTACGGCAAAAACAGTAAAGATGTGCGATATGAATGCAAAAATGTGTCAATTCCCTTAATCGGGTACTCTTCATTTCTACACAGGTATCTTTTTGGGAAAACCAAGGGAAGAATTGTGTCAATTCCCTTAATCGGGTACTCTTCATTTCTACAAAATGTAGCTTATAGCTAAATATATTAAGCGGAGGGGGGGTCAATTCCCTTAATCGGGTACTCTTCATTTCTACAAAAGACCAAGGCGGAGCGTCAGGACTACTACTTGTTTTGTGTCAATTCCCTTAATCGGGTACTCTTCATTTCTACATCAAGAAACCAAACAACAAGGAGGCAATTATGATAGATGTGTCAATTCCCTTAATCGGGTACTCTTCATTTCTACGGTATCCTCCCACAAGCCGCTAATATCAAGGCTTTCAGGACTCATTTTTGCAGGTAATTATCTGAATATTCTGACATTAGCGTTTTTTAGACTATTTTTTTGTCTTTTCAAAAATTGTACTAAAAGCAATACAATTAAAACTTTTGTTATATCCATATTAACATATCCTATCCCCTCTCTTCAAGCTTTATCTTCACACTGAATCACTGAATTTTTATTGAACTACAGGACATACCGAACATCAAACACTTCGCAACACTGAAACAAATCCATGGATAGCTTGAAGCGTGCAATTTCATCACTGAGCCGGATTGCCGGGACGGGGAGAGGACGCTGTTGGAGCGAATGAAAGAACTCTGCAAAGAGCGCAATAATCTGTATGAAAAGCAGATCGACTTGAATGAGCAGAAATAGAATATTGGGAAGTTGTTGGAACAATAAGAACTATGGAGCATGGCGGTTGCATGCCCCATAGTTTATAGCAGTAAATAGAGAATGGATAAGATACAATCAGATGCATGAATGCCACATTTGAAGGGAGAGCATACTATACTCTCGACGCCCCGTCTACAGACAGAATCTCTCCGGTAACATAGCTTGCCATGTCGCTGGCCAGATACAGGAATGCATTGGCCACTTCCTCCGGTTCACCGGCTCTTCCCAACGGGATTCTTGCAGAGATTGCCTTGACCGTCGCTTCCGGCAATGCTGCCACCATATCCGTTCTGGTCACTCCCGGCGCCACTGCGTTGACGCGGATATTGTCTTTTCCCAGCTCTCTTGCAAGAGAAATGGTGATCCCGTTAACCGCAAACTTGCTGGCAGGATATCCAATTCCCGCGGGTTGTCCCGAAATACTTACCATAGAACTAGTGTTGATGATGCAGCCGCCGCCCTGTTCCTTCATAATCCTTGCTGCAGGTAAAATTGCATAAAATACTGCCTTTACATTCAAGTCGATCACCTTGTCAAACTCTTCCGCTGTGTAGTCGTAAAGCGGGGTGTTTTGAGAGATTCCGGCATTATTGACCAGAATGTCAATTCTGCCAAATTTTTCTTTTACCGCTAAAATTGCCTTCTCAACTTCTGCGGCATCTGTGAGTTTGGGAAATTTTCCATCCACCTCCCAGCTGCTGTTTTCTTCTTTTAATTTCTGCAGTGCGTGATCAACGGACTCCTGACGGGAGCCGAACAGCACAACCTTTGCGCCATTGGCGAGGTATTTTCTGACGATCTCAAAACCGATTCCTCTCGTACCGCCTGTTACAATCGCTACTTTTCCTCTTAACATAATCGTTTGTTCCTTTCTTTTATAATGCTTTGTTACAGTAAGAGCATACCCATTCCGGTGCGTTTCAAGTCTCACAACATTGTATCATAAAATATGCAGTCCTTCAACAAAGCAGAAACATTTCGATCCAATCATCTGCGTTTGCAGTTTACACACCGCAATAATTGAGACAGTTGCGCCATTCCTTATCATTTGTTGTACTATGCATTATTAGTTCTACATATAATATCCTCACTGGTAAAAAAATCTACGCAGAGCCGGTCAAGGTTATGATCAATATACAAATAGTAATCGGGAACCGTGTTATCTTCGTTATAGATGTAGTAATAATCTACACTTCCATGCGTAATATAACCATGTTCGAAAACAACGCGCTCCTGCGTATCATAATCCCCCTGCACTGTGGAATTGTAAGTATCATGCACACCGTAATGACGGCCGTAACTGCGATGTTTTAATGATCTATTTTCACGGTATTCCCAGTCAATTTTCACAATATCTGAGATGGTGTCCTCCGGGTCCATGTAGCTTACCCAACCCTGTGCCAGAAAATGCTGAGGCTTTCCGTCATCCGTATATTGGATTTGTTCCTGGTAATATTCAATCTCTGCGTCCTGTGCGGGATCATATCCATCCGGTGATACCACCACATAGGGATCAGCGCCTGCCCGCTCCGTTAATAATGTAAAAAAATCGTCACTCCGCTGCAGCGTATTGGCTCTGTCAAACAAAAATCCCTCCGGTGTATGAAATGAATCCTGCGACGGATAATAGCAGACACCGCCTCCTGTGCCATCAGATTCATCGTAATAAAGCACCAGCTGCAATTCACCGTTGTCTTCATCAAAATATTCATAAAGCGGAGCTTTGTCTGCGAATCCAGCATCCTCCAGAAACGCTTCCACGCTTTCATAGCCAACCAGATTTGCACCATTTTGGTTATCCGTGACATAAAAGCTGTCGGATTCCGTCTGTATTTCATCCGACTCAATGAATTCCTGCAAAACAGTGCTCAACTGCTCCTGAGATTCCTCCTGCGACATCAGATGATCCAGATAGTCCCAGTGACTCTCTCCACTGAACTGTATGCGGTAAAAACCCCGCCCGCTCTCTACCAATTCCCACTCGTTTGTCTCTCCCAGCCGATAGGTATTATAATGAAAATCGATCATCTGGAATTCTAAATCGACCTCTGCCATGTTAATGTTTAATTCCCCATTGTCACGCAGAATGTACTGTATGGTATCATACGCTGTCGGATCGAATGAAGCCGGAACTGCAGCGATCGCCTCCACTTCCTCCCGCGTCGCTTCACGCGCCGGCACTTCCTCCCATTGCCCATGATCAAACGCAAACACATAAGGCTTCCAAGTATGTCCAAACAAGAGATACTCGCCGTCCTCTGACAGAACCATATACAGCGACATATCATAGGTATCCTTTGTGATGACAACCTGTCCTTCTCCATTGATACGCTTGACGCAATCCGCATTGGAATAATTGACACACTCGTTATCCTGCACAGAAAGAACCTCCGTGGTCCACGGCAGTCCGATATCGTGATCCAGAAACAGATATACCCTGCCATCCTGTCGCATATACTGCGAATGTGCCGAGAATGTGCGGTGCATTACGCTTGTCACACGATAACTGCTGTCCACCAGCCAAAGCGTACCTGTTATCATATCCGAATCCGGCCGTCCCCATGAATCCAGCCATTTTCCTGTAATAACATAAGCTTCGCTCTCCCCATCCCCATCATAATCTGCAATATACGTATGCGTCACATTTTCGGACTGATCATAATCCTCCGTTTCCTTCACCGCCTGCACAAACTGATTTTCGGATAATGACGGTCCGATATTGCCATACAGCCTGCCCGCTGCATCCGGTATTACATCATGGCAGGAAAGAAAATCTATAAAGAGCTGGCTGCAATTGGTTTCAATGAGCAGATAATAGTCAGGCATCGTGTTGTCCCCGCTATAAATATAGTAGCGTTCCATATACCCAGCCATGGTATAACTCCATTCATAAACAATGCGTCCCTGCGAGTCATAATGCCCCGTCATAATCGAATTGTACGAGCCACGCACAGAGGCATTGCGACTGTAATAGCGCCGTTTCAGTGACTCATCCTCACGGTATTCCCAGTTAATTTCCACAATATCCACAATGTCATCCGACTCTATATAAGGAAGTCTCCCCCGCGCCAGATAGTGCTGTGGCTTTCCACTATCCGTGAATTCGATCTGTTCCTGATAATGCTCAATATCTGTATCCTGCGCAGAATCATACCCATCGGCAGATACTGCTGCAAAGGGATCTGCACCTGCACGATCTGCCAACTCGGGATATTCTGCAAGTGGTTTGTCCGCGCCGTTAAACAGAAAGAAATCTGGTGTTCTATCCCGATCCCCGGGTAGCAAATAGTACATTCCGCCGCCCATACCATTCGATTCATCATAATAAAGCTCCAGCTGCAGTTCGCCGCTGTCCTCATCATAGTATTGATAAAACGGCGTTTTGCCTGCAAAGCCAGCATCTTCCAGAAACGCTTCCACACTTTCATACCCGGTCAGCTCAACGCCGTATCCCTCGTCCGGGATAAAAAAGCGTTCCTTTTTTGTCTGTACAGTTTCCAAAACAGCACTTCTGCGAAAATCAGCCCGCAGAAGCTGCTTTGGTTCCTTCTGTCCTGCCGCCTGTGCGGGACTATTGGCAGTTTCCTGGTATTTCGCGCTGTTTCCGCATCCCGTCTGCAGCAGAAAGACACATAACATGATAAAACAGCGTTTTAAATTCGTTTTACGCATCCTGTTTCAACTCCTTGCATATCACACATATATCTCAAATGAAAGACACTGTCCCAGGACAATATCCTTTCCATTGAATCGCTTCAATGAATCGCTCCAAACACTATTATAAACGCCAAATGCATCAAATCTGTATCATTTTTCTACATAATATCGTCTTTTCATAAACTTATTGACACCACTCCCCATAGTGCGATATAATGGACTCACTTTATTACTTAAAAGCGTTGAAGTCCTAAAGCGCCTGATGTAATAAAATATTTTCACTTAGGGAGGGGCATCCTATTATGCTAATCAAAATTATATTACTGATTCTATTCTTCGGCTGCATGATTGCTGTCGGTCTGTATGCCAGAAAGAGCGCAAACAGCATGACGGATTTCGTGCTTGGCGGGCGGAGTGTCGGGCCCTGGCTCTCGGCTTTTGCCTATGGTACATCTTACTTTTCTGCGGTTGTTTTCGTGGGATATGCGGGACAGTTTGGCTGGAAGTACGGTCTGGCTTCCACATGGATCGGACTTGGAAATACCGTGATCGGATCGCTGCTTGCGTGGGTTGCGATGGGGCGGCGCACGAGGGTCATGACGCATCATCTGGAAGTTGCGACAATGCCTGACTTTTTTGGCAGGCGCTATGACAGCAACGTCCTTAAAATCGTAGCTTCTGCGATTGCTTTTGTATTTATGATTCCGTACACTGCTTCTGTGTACAATGGACTTTCCAGACTGTTCGGCATGGCTTTTGACATTCCGTACACGGTATGCGTCGTCACGATGGCAGTGCTTACCGGGGTGTATGTGATCCTTGGCGGATATATGGCTACTGCGATCAACGACTTTATCCAGGGCATTATTATGCTGTTTGGCATTGTGGCGGTCATCGCCGCTGTGCTTTCTGGCCAGGGCGGATTTATCGAGGCGGTCAGAAAGCTCTCGGAGCTTCCGTCTGACGTGCCTGTCACACTGGGGCAGCAGGGCGCTTTCGCATCATTTTTCGGCACAGATCCGCTGAATCTCCTGGGCGTCATTATCCTCACATCCCTTGGTACGTGGGGACTTCCGCAGATGGTTCACAAATTCTATGCCATCAAGAGTGAGAAGGCGATCAAGACTGGCACGATTGTATCGACTTTCTTTGCCGTTATCGTGTCTGGAGGCTGCTATTTCCTTGGCGGATTTGGGCGTCTGTTTGACTCGCCGGCACTGTATAAAGCCGACGGTTCCGTGATGTATGACGCCATCGTTCCGTCAATGCTGTCAACGCTGCCTGATATCCTGATTGGTATCGTCATTATCTTAGTGCTCTCGGCTTCCATGTCAACGCTCTCTTCCCTTGTATTGACTTCGGCCTCGACGCTGACACTGGACTTTATCAAGGGCAATCTTGTGAAGGATATGGATGACAAAAAGCAGTTGATCTACATACGTGTATTGATTGTATTTTTTATCGTGGTCTCTGTTGTGCTGGCGCTGAACCCGCCCACTTTCATCGCACAGCTTATGGGTATCTCGTGGGGTGCTCTCGCGGGTGCTTTCCTCGCGCCGTTCCTCTATGGCCTGTACTGGAAAGGTGTCACCAAGGCTGGCGTGTGGGCAAGCTTTATCTGCGGTGTCGGCATTACAGTGTCCAATATGTTCTTTCAGTTTATCGCCTCGCCGATCAACGCCGGTGCTGCCGCCATGATTGTCGGATTGATCGTCACACCGGTTGTCAGTCTGATAACGCCGAAAATCGACAGTGGATTTTTGGATAACATATTCAAGTGCTATGACAATACTGCAAAGGTGTCAAGCAGGGAATATCTAAAAGAAGAAGCATAAATATGGTATACAAAAAGGCGGATCTGAACCGCCTTTTTATGTACCTGTATTCCTTTATAATTTAAACTGCCTCACCGACTCGCCCAGCTTTCCCACAATCTCATCCAGCATCTTTGCATGGGACGCCATCTGTCCCATCGTGCTGTTGACCTGCTCCGCGGAAGCGTTGACTTCCTCTGTGGCCGCTGCAGATGTCTCCGATACAGACGCGATGTCCTCCATGCGGTTCACCACATTGTCACGCGCCATGCTCATCTCACGGTTGAGCTGTTCGATCTCCTCCACAGCCTGCATCAGCTCACTGACGGACTCCTCAATGTCCTCAAAGAGCTTCAGTGTCTCCTTGATTGACTTCTGCTGGTCATTCTGAATCGCGCCGCTCTCCTCGAGCTGGTCTTCCACATGTACAGAATTACCGGTAATCTCGGCGACAATCTGTTTGATTTCCTCCGTAGAATCCTTTGACTGCTCCGCGAGCTTTCTGATCTCGTCTGCCACAACCGAAAAACCTCTTCCGCTCTCTCCGGCTCTTGCAGCCTCGATGGAAGCATTGAGCGACAGCAGGTTTGTCTGTGATGTAATATCCGCAATCGCATCTGAGATAAAGTTAATCTTCTCGATGGATTTGAGCATCTTGGACATCGTGGCTATCGACTCGTCCGAGTTGACTTTTGCCCGCTCTGACTTCCTGATCAGCTCATCAAGAATCTTAATTCCCTTTCTGCCAAGACGTTCTGTCTCCTTGGATTTCTCACCGATTTTCTCTGTCTTTTCCTTGGAAACGCTCATATTTTCGGCAAGCTTCTCCACCTCGATATTTGCCTCTGCGGTGCTCTGCGCCTGTTCGGTCGCGCCCTGCGCCACACTGCCGATTGCCTCCGTAACCTGCTCTGCAACCTCTCTCGTGTCCTCCGAAACCTCCATCACCGACTTCGCAATCGCATAGATTTCATCGGAATTGGTGCCGACATTGCGAATCAGCATGGATATGCTGTCCATCATACCGTTAAAATTCTGCTCCAGCTCACCGAACTCGTCATGTCTCTTCACTTCGAGTTTCGTGGACAGATCACCACCTGCCATGCGCTCTGTTGCCAATTGGAGTTTCTTTAACTCCCTCACAATGGTATATGCGATGATCAGCGCAACAACGATCGACAACACCAATGCCAGCACAAAGCATAACACTGCCGAAAAGGTAATCGCTTTCATGCTCCCCGCAAGCTCATCCTCCCCGATCAATCCAATCAGATACCAGCCTGTGATCGTATCCTTAATCAAAGTCACACTGTACTTCTCACCTTTGATGCTGCATGTCAGACTGGCTGACGGGTTTACCTCTGCGGACGCATCCTCGGCAAGCACGGCTTCGGCATGCGCATCTGCCTGTGTAACCAGCTCATTCCATACCGGGATATCGGCGGACGGATTCTGAATGATTGTGTTCCTCTCGTTATCCACAATGATGTTTCCCGCGTCATCCGCAAGAAATGTAAATCCTGTTGTCATCAGCTGAATATTGTTGATATAGTCCTCAAGCACCTGCACATTGATATCCATCGCCACAACACCGACATGAATGTCACTCGCTTTCAGATCCTGCGAGACCGTAAATACCTTAATGCCGTCATCATTTACATAGGGCGTTGTGAAATTGCCAAACACCGTATATCTTGCCTTGAGTCCCTCCGCATCCTTATACCAGTTCTTCTGGGAGTTGTCTATCCCCGTGTCCTCCACATACTCACCTGTCTTCTTGCCGGTCTCATCGATATTCAGCTTTGCCTGAATGTATTTTCCGCTGCCTGTCGAATAGTATGCCTTCTCTGAGTTTGGTATGACCTTCAATGCGCTCAGCAGGGAATCCTCGATTCCCTTGATGCGCGCATCGTACTCCTCGTCGACCTTTTTGAAATCATTGCTGCGGCACATCAGGTCGATCGGCAGACTTAACGTCTTCATATACCGCTGAAAACCAGACACCGCCTCCGTCATTGTCTGCTCACTGGTGAGCTGCATGTTGTCTTCCATAATCGAAATCATTCTGCTGCTGATCATCAGTGTGCTGATCGCCAATGCAGCCATGGAAACCACGACAATATAGCAAACCAACTTGACACCAAAACTTGTTCTTTTCATTGACACCTCCATCTGACTGTACCGCCAGCCTGCCCTCTGTGCACAATTTTCCTCTACATGTTCAAGTTTAGTATATTTGCCCATATATTGCAAGTAAATGAAGGTAATTTCTGTCAATATTGTTTTACGACAGTGATGAAAACACCTACTACTCCGCCTCAATAGACTCCACAATGCTCATCTTCGCAATCCGCCTCAACGGAACAGCTGTCGCAAGCAGACAGGCCGCGATGGACAAAACGGCTGCTTCCATCATCGCCACCCATGGAGGAACGGCCAGCTGTATCGCTCCATTGCCTGCTGACTCCACAAATACCGTGCACAGATACCCCGCCGCACTTCCAATGACTGCCGCAGAGATACCATAATACGCGCCCTCCCACAGAAAGGTCTTATACAGACTGTTTGCACTCATGCCGACTGCCCGCTGTGTGCCGATTTCCGTCACTCTTGTATGGATATTCGTGTAGACTGTATTGACGATATTCAGGATTCCGATCAAACCAATCAGCAATATCAGTCCCCACGCAAGCAGTTTCATCTGCGTCTCGCTCTCCGCAAGCTGTCTGTCCGTATCCTCATAGGACACCCATGTCGTTCCGGCAGCACGCGCGCAGAGACTGTCCAGCGTGCGATCAAACACCTCCCTGTCTGCGTCCGCACGCAAGATTGGCCGAAACTCCGCATAGGTATCGGTTCCCGTCAATTGCGGATACAGCCGGTCACTCACAAGCACCTGCACACCGACACAAAAACCATTATTTCCAACGCTGAAATAGCCGTCATAGCCGTTTAATGTCAACAGTACCTGCAGTTTTTTCCCGGATATTGTAATTGCACTGCCCTCCTCGATGCAGGTTGTCCCTGCGTCAACTCCTTCTATATTAATGGGAAGCGGATTGCGGACGACGCAGCCTTCCCCAGCCTTCAGTACACGTAACTGCTCCTCCGTCAGCTGACTGGCAAAACGGTAATCTGCCCAGCAGTCATTGACTCCATAGATCTGGAACTTCTCGACAGGATTTCCGGCAAAATTGATATCGGTCTCAATCCCTATGGGAGCATATTGTTCATCCGACTCATAAAGCGTAAACTGCTGTGCCGCCACTGCTGCCACATTGGAATCTGCTTCCATCCGCTCTAATTCATCCGGTGAAAAGCCAACATATTCATTCACCACCGAATAATCCCCCAAATGCTCCGGTTCCCCGTATGTGACACTCAGATGCGAAAGATAACTCTGCAGTGTGACAAATACCGTGATGCTCATGACCAGCGACAAAATGGTAATGACCGTGCGGCTTCTGTTCCGCCGCATGTTTAGTGCCGCATAGTACCGCTCAAATCCGCGTATTTTCCTGGTTTTGGTTCTGCGGCGTCCGTGTCTGACTTTTGCCTTTCCATCTCCATCGGATGCAGCTTTGTTCATTGCAGCCACAGGTGAAACCTTCGCCGCAAAATAAGCAGCCGGAGCCGCCGCCAGAAACGCGGACACCAGTGTGATCAGCGCGCTCACAAGAAGATATCCCCATTTTCCAGCGCTGTTATCTGCTATCATTTCCTGGAGCTGTGCCGCGTCTGGTGCGAGAAACATCTCCGGCGGCATCTGGTTTAACACCGCACCCAGAATCCCTTTTGCCGACAGGAAGCCGCAGACCATTCCAACCGGAATGCCGCACAGACACAGCAGTAAAATTTCCTCTGCCACGATGCGGTACAGCTGCCCTCTCTCCGCACCGATTGCGCGGAGCACGCCGTATTGTCCTATGCGCCGGGCAATTGCAATTTTCAGGATATTGTAGATTACCAGCCCTGCTGCCAGCAGTATCAGTACGACCACCAGGACACCCACAAACAGGAGAAAAGGAAAACCGTCATCGTCCAGCATCGCGCTGCTCTCGTCCGCACTGTAACGAATTCCCAGCGCATTCAGGTATGGAAAATTGTACAGTGTGTCCAGCTCGTGCAGTTCCATATTGTCAGCCAGTTCATCGACAACAGCCTGAAAATATCTCCGGTCCGCTGTGCGGATATCCACATTATAATAAAGATATTCCTGCGGCAGAAGCATAGCAGCGCTCCCCTCTCCCACAAAGCCGCGAATATATCCGTATGTGTATCCCATATAATTGCTCTGCGCAATGCCGACAAGGACAAAATCCGCCTTGTAATCATAGGCATCCATCGCAACGCCATGGCGCAGTGCTTTGGACAGAGACAGCGAGATCGTGTCCCCAATATCGCCGCGAAATCCAAGAAACTGCAGCGCATCCTCCGGCAATACGACTTCCATCGGCCGCTCGGGCAGACGTCCTTCCACAATCTTTGTGTAGGACGGGTATATGTCCAGTCCCTCTCCCCAGTATTCTTGCAGATTCAGTTTCAGCAGATCATTCAAATCCATTGATCCAAGCTGAACAGAGCGTCCTGTGTAGGAAAGCCTTGCGTCCTCCTCCACAAACTGCGCCTGTTCCTCCGTCAGCTGCGCAAATGTCACGTAGCAGTCACCTCCTATGGCAACCGCCTGCTGTCTGCGCATCGCATTCAGGACGCCCGCGGACTGCCCGACTGCGGTTGTCATGGCTGTGGACAATATCACTGCAATCAGAATCAGAACGGACACTACTTTCTGTCCCATGATTTCTTTCAAAGCAACTGTACGATACGATTTCATGACCTCACTGCCCCTTTCCCAGTCTTTGCTGTCTCCTCAGACAACACACCGTCCATGATCACAAATCTTTGGTCTGCCATCTGCGCAATCCGGCTGTCATGCGTGATGACAACCAGCGTCATTCCCAATTTCCGGCGGATTCCTTCCAGCATCTCCATGACTTCCCCGCCGCTTTTGCTGTCGAGATTTCCAGTCGGCTCATCCGCGAAGATGATATCCGGTCTGGCAATCAGTGCGCGTGCAATTGCAACCCTCTGCTGCTGCCCGCCGCTCAGCTCGCGCGGCAGATGCGTCAGGCGGTCACCGATGCCAAGCGTTCCCGCCAGCTCCTCCAGATACGCCTTGTCCGCCTGCTTTTTGTCCAGCAATAGCGGCATCAGAATATTTTCCCGCGCCGTCAGGACAGGCAGCAAATGAAACTGCTGAAAAACGAATCCAATTCGTCTGCGTCGGAATGCCGACAATTCCCTGTCCTTTAATTGATAAATGTCCTGTCCGTCATAGGACAATCTTCCCTCCGTCGGAAAATCCAGACCGGACAGCATGTGCAGCAGGGTACTTTTGCCGCTGCCGGACGGCCCCATGATTGAAATGAACTCCCCTTTTGCAATCTCCAGATTTGCCCTGTGAAGCGCAGTGACCTTGTTCGCACCGCCGCCGTAAACTTTGCTCAGATTTTCTGCTTTGATCAACATAAAAACACCCTCCTGTTTTGTCTTTTTCCTGACTACCAGAAGAGTGTAAGCGATAAGTCTCAAAATTTGCTCAAGACAGAGTAAAAAGTAAAAATTCTTACAACTTTCCCTATTCGCTGCGTGGAAAATGTGCAGCAAATCTCTTGATTTCCCTACACGTCCCTGTACATAGAAAAGGATGCCGTCGCCACCGCGCCTCCATCTGCCTTGTTCGCCAGCAATAGTTCCCCGCCATGCTTGACGCAGAGCATCTGACTGCTGTACAGCCCCATGCCGAAATGCGCGGCGTCCTCATTATTTTTTCCGAATGGTTTCGGCCCATTTTTTATCAAATCCGCCGGGTAGCCCACACCGTCGTCACCCACAGACAGGAGCAGCCTGCTTTCATTTGAAGCCGTTATCCTCTGCATTGATGTCTGCGCTGTCGTTTGTATGGAAATCTCTAATTTGTACCTTGCAAATCGCGCCGCATTTCCAATCAAATTCTCAGCGACAGTCAGGAACAGTCCATGATCCAGCTCAACATCCGCCAAATCCTGCGCGGTAACAGATACGTCGAGCGATGGCGCAAGCAATTGTGCCGTCTCCTGCAGTTCATCGCGCAGCAGGGACACATTCACTGTCTTTCTGCACACTGGCATCTGTTCCAGCCGCTGTATACTGCTCATTGCTTCCACGTATTGTTCAATGCGCAGCGTATATCTCTCCAGCCGCTCCAATGCCTGCTCATCCCCATTTCCCTGCCGCAGCATTTTCACCGTCCCCTTCAGCACGGTAATCGGATTGCGCAGATCGTGGGCAAATGCCGCGTTGAGGCGCCTGCGCTCCTCCGCCTGGCGCCACAGCTCCTGATTGGTGCGCATCAGTTCCCCGCGCATCGTCTCAAACGCCGCGCAGATCTGTCCCAGCTCATCCCTTGAGACCTCGGGAATAGAGAAATCAAGGTCATGCATGCGTATCCGCTCCGTTCCGCTGTTTAAGACCGCGATCGGCGCCCGCAGTTTCAGACGGTAAAACAAAATTCCCGCCAGCCCCAGTCCGCTCACAGGAATTATCAGAACGGAGAGCAGCTGAATCCTGTTTAATAACTCCCGCGCACTCTCCTGCTCCCGTGTTGGCTGCTCCACGCTTGTCATCACCCCATCGGGAGTGATCACGATACCATACGTGGGATATCGGTCAGCAAGTCTTGCACAGGTATAATAGACTCCATAAGTCAATAGCAGCGCCCCCGCCAGACAGAGCACTGACAGCAGAAAAAAGGAGCGCCTGAGTCCCATATTTTTCAACCGTTCCATCGATATCCGCACCCCCATACTGTATCAATATAGCTGTGAAGCGTATGCGCGGCAAGCTTTGCCCTGATCTTGCGAATATGCTCCATAATCGTATCACTGTTCCCCTCCCCGTCAAATCCCCATATGCTCTCATAGATACGCTCCCTGTCAAACACCTGCCCTGCATGTAAGGAGAGCAGCTCCACGATGTCAAACTCCCTCCTGGAAAAAGGTACTGCCTCGCCGTTTACCGCGACAGTCCGCGCCGTGTAATCGACTGCCAGCTCCCCAAAAAAGCGCACTGTCGAGCTGCCCTGGCGACGGTGTTCCCTCCGCAGGTGCGCATCCACCCGCGCTCCCAATTCTTCCAGGTCAAACGGTTTTACAATGTAGTCATCTGCCCCCGCCCGGAAGCCTCTGATCTTGTCCGCCGACTCCACCCGCGCTGTCAGAAAAAGAATCGGGCATGCGACATACTCCCTGATTTCCCGGCAGACCGTAAGCCCGTCCATTCCGGGCATATTGATGTCAAGCAGAATTAAGTCCGGACAAGCTGTCACTTTCTGCAGCGCCTCCTGACCGCTGCAGGCGGTCACTACATCGTACCGCGCCGCAAAATAGCTTTTCATCATGTCCACAATACCTTTTTCATCATCTACTATTAATAGTTTCTGTCTCATGCGACTGTCCTCTCCCATTTTCCATCCGATTTATTCTATCATACCACATAAATCTCAAGAAATACTCAAGTCCGTTACAATATTATGTGGAACTTCAATACCAGCGGGCTATATGCTGTCTGTATCCGTTTAATACACGCCTCTTTTTCTCTTTCCCCGCTCCCACAAGATTGCCGACGCCAACAGCATCCCGGCAAGCAGCCCCGCCAGCAGGCAGCTCCACGTCATACAGGACAGACTCACCCCAAATATCCTGTATGCCTCATTTCCAATATAATAATGTGAAAAGGAAGTCATGCGAAGCGGCATAAAATTGGCAAAGTAGTGATTGACCGGCCACAGATACATCTGGTCAAAAAGCAGCAGCAAAATCCAGAAAAATATGAATACCACTGCGCTGGTCATCATCTTATCCATGATAATCGTAATCAGGATTATAAATGAGACAACAAACAACAGCGCGACAAAGCCGACTGCGACATTCAGAAAAAACTGCTGCATGTTTGTGATATTGTACAGGGAGAAAAATGTCCTTCGGTTGCTTTGAATCTCCTGATTCCACCCCTCCAACCCAAAAGGCGCCATACTGATGACGAAAAACAGCAGAATCCCAACGATATAGAGAAAAGCGCCAACGCAAAACGCTGTCAGTACTCTGGCGTGGTCTAACGGCCTCTTCCCATATTTCGCTGACCGATACAGCTCGCCCATATCCCCCTTAGCATCCGTCCCAAAAAGCGGCAGTAATAGGACGGCAATCAAAATTAGCAGCAATGCCGCGTAAGATTCCATGTCGTCATTCAGCACTTTCCAGCCTTCCGCATAGGCAAACGATATCTCTGAAATCTTTGACGCGCGCTGCACCAGCCGGTCAATCTCTTCCTGCGTATACTGGACTTGCTGGTTTTCCTCAAGCATTGTACGGATATTATCTAACCGCCTTGTGTAAAATCTGCCGATATCCTCATCGGACAATTCCTGTGCGGAACGCACTTCATAATTTGCCATGACCAGCTCCTCCAGATTTGTCTCATCGATATAGACGAACGCTCCGCCATACTGCCGCATTCGTTCCAGAAGATCCCTGTCTATATATTTTCCCTGCGAACCGGCTTTTGCGTGCGCCAGGTTTTCGCTCCATGTAACCATCACGCCATCTTTGCCGGGAACGTCATAGCGCCTGAGCGTGGAATGAACGCTGTATCCGGACAGCACGACAACAATCGCCAGAAACGCCAGAATGATTCTTATGTTCAATATCCTTTTTCCCTCAATTGCGGCAAGACTCATGGTTCTTGTCATATTGTGATCACACTCCTCCCAAACAGATCGTCATATCTGTTACCAGACCTTATTATAGGAATATTTTTTGTACGAACGCCGCATTGCCATCCGCAGCACAGTCACATATACAGCCCCCAAAAGCATAACAATCACAAAATACGGAACAATCGTATTGCCCACGAACAAAAAGCTGGTAACAGACTCATTTCCGCCAAACTGAATCGGATTGAGCAGTTTCATCTGACTGTACGTCGGTTTTCTGAGCAGCCACACGATCACAATTCCTGCGGCTGCAACAAGTTTCGCGTTTTTTATTGCAATGGACAGAAGCATCACAATGTTTGCCATGACCAAAGCCCCTGCCATTCCCCCGAAAAAGATCATCAACAGCCCCGTTCCGAGACAAATACTGTAAAAGCATTCAAACCAAGATGCCTGTACAGACACGTCGAGTCCTTGCAGTCCCGCGATCGCACCATGTACAATCATCAGCATTCCTACATAGATGAAATATACGGTCAGTGCAAACAGATTCCCGGCGATCCATCTCGCAGCCATATCCTTGTTCCTGCCATGTCTGGCAGCCAAAACCAGTTCATCAATACCGCCCGCGCTGTCCTTCGCATATACACAAGCTAGACAAAATGCGAGAAGTACAAAGAATACCGGATATTCCATTCTGAAATAATTTGTTACATGTGACCACCCAGTATGATATCCGATCTGAAAAGGTGTTTTCAACTTCTGCACTTTCTCTGTCAATGTCGCAACCTGTTTCTCTGAATACTGAAAAGTGCCGTTTTCTTCATTCACATACAGCAATTGCTCTATAACGGCTTCTTTGTATTTCTGGTAAAAGCTTTCCTCGGAATGCAAAAATTCATAGTCCAATCCCATCTTGTCATTTCCGTTGGACATATAGGGACCAAAATAGGCATAATTAATCAAATAGTTCGATATCATATACTTTGTCATCCCGCCGGTTCCCATAAATCCCCAGTGTTCCTCCAGATATGCCTTGTCAAAGCTGGCGTTGTAGTCTGCGCTCAGCCTTTGAATATACTCCTCGTCCATCACACCTTCCAGATCCTGCGCGGCCTCACGCAATGCCCGAAAAGAAGTCAGACCAGTGACAAGATTTCCATTCGCATCAAGTGTCCGGTACTGGATACCCAGTGTAACCACCGCATAAATAATGGTCAGAATGCCCAATGCCGTGATAGCAGCAATCGACACCCCATTCCACAGCTTTCTGTACTCTGATTTTACAAAATCCTTCAATTTTCACCCTCCTCTGCCCGATACGAGCTGCCATGATGAATCACTTCCCATGCGCTTCCTTTTCCTTGTCTCACGAGTATCAAATACTGCCATGTCCCATGGTCGCAGTACTCACAGATAAAGATATTTTCCGGGGCATATCCGTTTGCGACGCCTTTGTCCTCCGCATCATAGATTGCCCATATTCTGGGATCTGCGCACGAATACACAGTATTTCTTGTCTCAGGCACAAATCCCAGGGTATTTTCTACATACCTTTTTCCTGCGGCATATCCCTCCGTCAATTCTCTCGAGTCAAAATTTTCCACGGCACTTAGATCAAGTGAAAAACCATAATCCTCTGGATTTCCCGGACTGCCGCCTGTCACTCCGTTTCCGTAGTCAATGACGTTGTCCTCCCTGGCCTGACGAAATGCTGCCAGACTCTCCTCTAATTCTTCGTCTCCACTTTGTTCCCCGCCTCCCTGTGTATACTGCCCTTCTGAAAGCGGCACTGCCGGTTCCGTATCCGCCTGCTCCCCGTCAGAAGACATTGTCTGCTCCTGCGAACCGTCATCACCCAGTTTTGTATCTTCCGTTATGGCAGGCAATTCCATCACCTGCGCGGAATCCCCTCCTGCACTGCGGTCTCCGCCACAGGCACTTAAACTGATGGCGCCTGCACAGACAAAAACTACTGTAACAATCCTTTTTCTCATCACTTATTCCCCACTTTCCGTTTCTTCCCTGCCGCCTGCAAAAATATAGTAATCCTCCAGCGTTGGCTCCACCGGGCTGATTTCTGTGCCGGGACACGCTGCGTCGATGTACTTCTCTCCCACAAACCGGACTTGAACCTCTTCTCCCATCTGTTTCAGATGGATGACAGACCGCTCTTTTCGAAGTCTCTGGTATACTTCCTGACTCACGACCGCCTCCCATACCTGTCCTTTCACCTTCCGAACCAGCGCGTCCACAGTTCCGGTTTCCAGGATCTCGCCCTTCTTGATCACGACAAGATCGCCCGCAATGGCTTCGATATCCGAGACTATGTGGGTGGACAGCAGCACGATTTTGTCCTTTCCCATATCGCTGATTATATTGGAAAAGCGGATGCGCTCCCTGGGATCAAGCCCCGCTGTCGGCTCGTCCAGTATCAGTATCCGGGGATCGTTGATAACCGCCTGCGCGATCCCGATTCTGCGCTTCATGCCGCCTGAGAAGGTCTTCACCTTTTTGCCCGCCACATCGGACAGATTCACAAATTCCAGCACCTCGTCTATTCTGGATTTCAGCCTGTCCCTGGGGATTCCCTTTAAGACGCCCATATATTCCAGAAAATCCTTTGCCGTGAATCCGGGATAAACATTGTAATTCTGCGGCATATACCCGATGAAGCTGCGGTATTCCTCGTCCATCTGAAAAATATCCTTCCCATCGCAGCGGATACTCCCCCCTGTCGGGAAATCCACAGTGGCCATCAGACGCATAAGGGTACTTTTTCCCGCCCCGTTTTCGCCCAAAAGTCCGTATGTACCCTTGCGCAATGTAAAACTGACTTTCCGCAGCGCTTCCTTTTTTCTGTAAGATTTGCATAACTGCTCTACCTGTAACTCCATACTTGTTCCTCCGTTTTGATTTTTCTGTTCCTGGTTTCTGATGCGGTATCCTGTCATATCTGTGCATAAAAAACACCCAGCCAGGATACCAATATCCTACCTGAGTGTTGTGACTTATTTTCGTCATAGATGTGTTATTGTTGTAAAATTTATTCCTCCAGCTCCCATCCCTGCACCGGCTGACCGCTGCCGATTACTGTATATTGAAAGAGAATCCTCGCATTCTCCCCCGTCGAGGCATGCTCCTGATAGTCCACCAATCCGTTTCTCTCATCAACGACATAGACATACTTTGTCTGTGAACGCCAAAAAGCCAACTCTGCCTGGAGCTGACTGTCTGCGATTTTCAAGACAGCGTCCGTCCTGTCAGAACTTTTCATTATGACATTTGTGTCAGTTTCTGGAATCGGTAATCCCGACAATTCCACAAAACGGTTCAGTTCCTCGCACGAAATATCCTCTGGCAAATCTTCATACAATGTGATATCCGCGCTCCAGACTTTTCCCGTAACTGCATTCAGACGCAGAAATGCCTTTATGGACTGATTGGAGAAGCGCAGTACCCAGAAGCTGTAATAGGGCTCCGACTGCGCTCCTGCAGACTGGTTCTGGTTTCCAATGCTGAGCGATGCCTGCACAGAGTACACCTCCGCCGTGTCCGCATCAACAGCCGCTCCAAATCCCATTTCAGCAAGCCACTCCTTACCTGCCTCAATCGCAGCCTCCATCGGAATCTGCCCGTTGACCGGATTATGAACCGTCACTGCCAGACGCTCATCCCAACTGCGTATAACCTCCTCCATCTGCTCTGTCGTAAGCGTATACACCTTCTGGTCAGAATCCGCCTCCTCCTGCTTCTGCCATGCGCGTACAGGCGATTCCACAACAACCTTCCCCTGCTCTGATAAGAGCTGCTGCTCCCTCGCCCGCAGAACCAGATGCATCCCCGCCATGCTGCCAAAGGCAAAGATAAACGTGAGAAGCAATGTGAGAAATGTGTATTTCATCTCTATTCCTCCATTGTTCAAAATCTTTATACATTATATCTACCTTTTCTCATTGGTGATATTATTATAACGCAAACTGATGAAAAGTACAAAGATTATTTCTTATAACGATCCCCACTATAAATCACCTTCCACGCGCTGCCTTTTCCCTCACGCGTGAGAATCAGATACTGCCATATGCCGCTCTCGTCACAGTACTCGCAGACAAAGATATTGCTGTTGTCATACCCCGCTGCGACCCCTTTGTCCTCGTCATCATAGATTGCCAGTATCCTTGGATCAATACACATATAGGTTGTCATCTTTGTCCCCGGCCTGATTCCCAATGTATCCGTCACATACACGCGCGCAGCTGCATAAGCTTCGGTCAGTTCCTTTGTGTCGAACTGACTCTCATAAAAAGCCCCCGACAAGTCAAATGAATACTTCCCTTCGTCCGGCGTTCCGCCCTCCACCAGACCATTTGCTTCCTGAATCAAATCTTCCCGCTCTTTGCGGTACTGTTTCAGTTCTTCATCCAAATCATCATCTGTCTGCACTGGCTCTGACTGTATATCGCTTTCCATCGCATCGTTGCCTGTAGATATTGTCTGTGCCAACTCCTCATGTATGCTGTTTTCCAGCATAACAGCAGTGTTCGGCTGTGATTCCCCGTTATTTGCGCAGCCCGCCAGACCGATCAATAGCACGCCAGCCAGAACTGCCACATCCATTTTCTTTCCTCCCATTTTCATACCTCTTTATATTTTTTATTGCAATTCGTCCCTTAAATCCCATACCTTCTATAAAATAATCTCGTCGCCCCGCGCAAAACTGCCACATACAGCAATGTCAGGACAATGACAATCACAAAATAAGGAACTGCCAGATTTCCGATAAACAGATACTCATTCATCAAGTCGTCATCTTTAAAATGCACCGGATGAATCATTCTGAGCTGTCCATAATCAGTCCGCGACCGCCAAATCAATGCAGCTGCCGCAACCGATATCACAGCAGCAAATATTCGATTTTTCATTAAAATAGAAATCAGCATCACCATATTTCCAATGACAAGCGCTCCCAGCAGACCTCCTGCAAACATCATAAGCAGCCCCTGTCCGACTGTTATATTGTACAGGCAGGTAAACCATAACATCTGAGCCGGCAAATTCCATCCGTCAAGCGTGGCGATCAAACCGTTTGCAAGCACCTGCACCGCAATAAAAATCAGATAGATACTGATTGTTAGCAGATTTCCTGCCACCCACCTGGCATCAAGATTGTTTTTTCTGCCATATCTCGAGGCAAGTGTCAGTTCCGTTACGCCGCCCGCGTGATCTGCTGCAAAGACGCCTGCCAGCGCAAAGGCCAGCGCAAAAATGGTCAGACCATAGTCCAGCACAAACCATGACCGCAGATTTGCCAGCCCCTGATAATACCCTGTCCGAAAAGGCGTCTTCAGCTAACGGATCTTCTTTTCCAGGATCTGTACCTGCTCTTCCGTATAGGAAACCAGCAGCAGATGTTCCTTTACCGTCTCCCTGTAAGTCTGATAAAACGTCTCCTCCGACTCCAGGAAATCATAGTCCAGACCGATTTTGTTATTCCCATTTGACATGTATGCGCCAAAGTAAACATAATTAACAAAATAGTTTGGCACCATATATTTTGTCATTCCGCCTGTCCCCAGAAATCCCCGGTGCTCTGCCATATAAGCTTTATCGAAGCTGTTATTGTAGCTTTCCACCAGAGCCTTGATATAATCGCCGTCCATCGTTCCTTTGACTGCTTCCGATGCCTCGCGCAATGCCCTGTAAGAAGCAAGTCCCTCCACAATCTGCCCCTGGCTGTCTATCGCCCTGTACTGCAGATTCAAGTATACCAGCAGATGGAGCACCGCCACAATACACATGACTGCAACTGACACGCGCGTCACTTCATTCCACACTTTCTTATATTCCAGCCATATCTGCCTTCTCATTTCCAATCAACTCCCTAGTCATTTTGACTTAGTCACTCTGACTTAGTCACTTTGATAATGGTCTCCCTGAAACAGCACTGTCCAGTCCATCCCTTTCCCATCTCTGACCAGAATCAGATAATGCCAGCTCTCCTGGTCGGAATACTCACAGAGAAAAATGTTATCTGCATCATAGCCGCCCGCCACGCCCTTGTCGGAATCGTCATAAATTGCGGTCATCCTCGGGTCAACACAGGCATATGTCGATGCGTCTGCAATCTGGAGGGTATCCCTGATATAATCCTCCGCCGCCTGAAACGCCTCAGTTAACTCCTTTGTGTCAAAGCGGGCGGTATAGCTGATGTCTCCCACGCCATACGCATAATCCTCTTCATTCGGATTCGTTACAAGTGTATATCCTCCACCTATGGTACTCTGCCCCGCCTGCCGGTCTGCGCGATACTCCGCCAAAACAGCCTCGATATCCGCCTGCGGCTGAAGCTGGTTCTCATCTTCTGCCGCATTCCCTTCCGTGCCAGACGGAACATCATTCGTTTCTGTCGTGACATTGTTCTCGCTGTTTCCATTCCCCACTTTATCGCCAGTATTGTCATCTCCTGGTGCACACCCTGTCATAATTGACAACAGGAATATTCCCGCTGCCATAACCCGCACCCTGCTTTTTCGATGCATATCTCTCGCCTCCACTTTCTTTTTTACTATGACTTTGGAACAGTTCGGACGTTGCTTGTGACAAGTCATTGTCATCGTTATTTGCGAACTGTCCTTATGTACTGTCTGATGCTTTCACCTTAAGGAACGGTAGAAAAACACCCGGATAAAATGTACATATCCATTCTATCCGGGTGTTGTGACTTACTTTCGTCAAAGTTGTGTCATAGTTGTAAAATTGTGGAACAAAATGCTGACCGCCGTTCCCGTCTTTCCATCGCTCTCAATCGCCATCTCCGCCCTGTGTATCTCCACAATCTTTGACACCAGAGCCATTCCAAGTCCCGCACCGTGCTGCCGCCTTGAGCGCGACTTGTCCACCATATAAAAAGCCTCCGTGATACGCCCAAGCTCCTCGGGCGGTATGCCCTTGCCGTTGTCTTTTATCGTTATCCGGTAGTCACGCCTGTTCTGCTCGCCAAGAATCCAGATGTCCTTGCAGTCTGCCTTCACTGCATTGTCCGCAAGATTTAATATCATCGTCTTAAACAGGTCAAAATCGACCTCAATACGGCCTTCCTCCAGCGCCATATGAAGCGCTGCCCCGTTTTTCTCACAGACCGGTTCCATGCCCTGTCTCAAATTTTCAAACATCTCCTGCACCGACATTCTCTCCAGGATAAAATCCTGCTTGTCCAGCACAAATAAATCCATTAACTTCAAAGACAGCGTCTCCAGCCGCATCCCTTCATTTAAGATATATCCGGCCGCAGCTTTGACCTGCTCCCGCGGCAGCTCCCTCTGATAAAGCATATCCGCATAGCCGATCACGGATGTCAGCGGCGTCTTTAATTCGTGGGCAAAATTTGCCGCAAAATCCTCCTTCTGCCTTGCCACATTGGACAACTGGGCAACCGTTTCCTCCACCTGCTCCGCCATTCGGTTAAAATCCGCTGCGAGTTCACTGATCTCGTCCTTTCCTTTCGCGCTGATTCTCCCGGAGTACTCTCCCCCTGCAATTCTCGATGCCGCCTTCCCCACTTTTTTTATCGGGGATGTGACCGCTTTCGTCAATACAAAGATCACCGGAAAGCTGACACAGATCAGCACGAAGTAAACCTTCTGAAAATACGCGATCATGCTCTTCTGGGCATCGATCGTCGAACTGATCTCTGTCTGTGTGATCAGATACATCTCCTTCTCGCCCTGTCTGACATAGTCGCACACAAAAATATAACTCTCTCCCGCCTTTTCATAAATCCGATAGGCAATTCTATCATCTTCGCCTATGCTCTTATCCAGCGCAAGCTCTCCCGGCTGTGCTGCCAGATTGGAGAAAAAGTATTTCCCATCGATCCCGTAGACGGCAACCGGAACCGAAAAGCTTCCCGCAATTCCCGCAATCCCGTCTCCCTCCTGCGCAAAGAACTCCGGCTCCGAGTACAGGACGGACTGCAGGATATATTTGTTGTACTGAAAATTCTGAAACGCCAGCTTTTTCTGTTGCTCGACTGCATTTTGGTACGCAAAATTGACCAGCAGATATCCCGCCGCCTGAAAGGTAATGCCAAAGATTATCACAAAGCACAGAAATATTTTATGAAAAAGCTTCATATGTCATTCTCCATCTTCCAAGCGATATCCGATTCGAAACACAGTCTTAATGTACCTGTCCCAGTCCAGCTTTCTCCGAAGCCGCTGGATATGGGAATCCAGAGTGCGGGTGTCCCCCAGATACGGCTCGTTCCACACCTTCTCATACAGTCTTTCCCGGTACAATGCGACATTTTTATTCTGTATCAGCGCCACCAGCAGGTCAAATTCCTTGTTTGTCAGCTCCACGGGCTTTCCCGCCCTGCTGACCGTCCGTGAGACCACGTCAATCTCCACATCTGCAAAGGCAAGTTTTTGATTGACCTTTCCATAGCGTCTGAGCAGCGCTTCCACGCGCGCAATCAGCTCGCCCACCTGAAACGGCTTGACGATGTAGTCGTCCGCTCCGCATTTCAATCCCTTGATGCGGTCGTTCAGCGCGCTCTTTGCCGTCAGGAAAATCACCGGCGTTCCCATCGGCTTGATGTACTCCAGAAGCTCATAACCGTCAATCTCCGGCAGCATAATGTCCAGCAATATTAAGTCAAACACTTCCCCCTCAATGTAATCCGCGCCGCTCCTCCCGTCATAGGCGCAGGTACAACGGTATCCCTCCGCCTCCAGATTGATCTTAATCAGATTCGCGATCGCTTCTTCGTCCTCCACAATCAGTATCTTCTGCATCTGCATATTCCTCCATTGAAAACAGTATCGCACACAGATGTGTCAAAGTTGCGTATTTTTTATGATATTAGCAAATCTTTTCCTACAGTTCCTAATATCGCTAATCAGGCACACACCAGCCAGACTGTCACTTCAAACCACTCCTTCTCCACGGAGCGGCAGCACAGCCGCCCGCCCATCGCTTTCACAAGATACTCTGCGATATACATTCCCATTCCCGAGCCTTCTTTATCTCCTGCATTCTGTCCCCTGAAATACTTCTGCGCAAGAAAGATCTCCTCCTCCTTCTTCACTCCCTGCCCAAAATCCCTGATACAGATACACAAATCATTCCCGTCAAAAAAAAAGCGGACTTCAATCTCTGTATCCGCATATTTGTAACTGTTGGAAATGATATTGTCCGCGACCTGCACAAAGCGTACCCTGTCCGCCATCACCAGACATTCCGGTATCGCAAGTCCGCGTATCCGATTCTTAAAGTCTGCCTGCCGCAGCGCGCGCTCAATCCAAATGCTTTCCGTCACTTCCGGCTTGACGGTGAGGCGTTCCAAGTCATTGAGCACGCTGGTCTGCAGGTTTGATATCATAATGTTGATCTGGCTGGTCTTCTGCACAATCGTCTGAAATTCCCGGCGCAGCGCTTCCGACTCTGTTGTGAGCGCCTGAAACTCGGCAATCGCCTGAATGGACGCAGTCGGATTCTTGATGTCATGACTGATGGACGCAATCACCTCCCGCCGCTGTCGGTCTGCCTCCTGCTCCCTTCTTTTCGCATAGAGCAGCTCCTCCCGCATCATGTCAAAGCTCTCTGAAAAGTCACCGTAAAATCCACTGTCCATCTGCCCCGCCGGAATGTCGAGATTCCCCTTTGCAATCAGTTCTGCAAAATGGTTCATTCGCTTCACTGGATCCGAAACATGCTTTTTCAGATATAAAACCAACCAGATATCTTTGAGCAGAAATACAATCAAAAACACCAGCGCCCAGCGCTCAACGCTTCTCTTGAAATCCGATTCCTCATTGTTGATGAAAATGATTCTTCCCTGAAGCCTGCCCTCCTCCAGAATATCCACACTGTAGTCCTTATGAATAAAGTCATATGTATAATCCGTTTCTAATCCTGACCTGGAAACACATATCACGCTGCCCTGCGCATCGGTCACAAGATAATCTGTCCCATATCCCTGCAGCATACTGACCGCTTGGTCCGCATCAGGCCAGACATTTCTGACAGTATATATGATATCGTTTGCCTCTGTGTTTCTTATTTTATTCTGCGGATTGCTTTTCATGATGCCAAAAAGCGCCGCGCCTGCAATGAGATACAAAGTTATTGTAATGAAAAGAAAGCGTCTCATGGATTTCTCCTTTATGACTGGTACATTGACACATCATATCTGACATAAACATTTTTCAAGCATGCTCCAGACGAAACAGATAACCTCTTCCATATTCTGTAATGATATACACCGGACTGGAGGGATTCTCCTCAATCTTCTCCCGCAGCTTCCTGATATGGACATTCAGCGTTCCATCCCCCACATAAGTCTCCTGCCACACTTCCCGAAACAGCTCCTCTTTCGTCACCAGGCGATTCCTGTTTCGAATCAGATAAAAAAGCAGTTTCTTTTCCATTCTCTTTAACGGCACCGGCTGCCCCTTCCTCGACACGGCCTCCTGCGCCATGTCAGCCTGACAATCCCCGAAAGAGAGTGTCGTCTCGCACTCCCTGGCAGAATATCTTCTCAGCACAGCCTTCACTTTCGCCAGCAGAATCGGCAGGGAATACGGCTTGCATATAAAGTCATCACCGCCCACATTCAGCCCCAGCAGAATGCTCTCCTCCTCCGTCTGGCAGCTGACAAAAATAATCGGAACCTGCGTCTCCTCCCGCATCTGCCTGCACAGGTTATAACCGCACCCATCTGCCAGATTGATGTCCAGCAGAATCATGCGCGCAGTGTTTTCCCTGATGAAATCATAGTATTGTGCCACCCCTGGAACAGCCGCTGCACTGACGCCGGAGAGGTTCAGATACTTACAGGTATTCTCCGCCAATGGAATCTCATCTTCAATCATCAGACAATCATATGTCAATCTCCCCACCTCCTCATTAAGCACGGTTTTGTACTATATATACATCTTCAACATTGTCTCTAAATCTAACCTGTCCTTTTGCCTGACTCCTAATTGCCTGAATGAATCAGCCTGCACGGAACTATTTTTCGAATCTTCCAGGCGCAAACAAACGCTGTCAGACAGCCAACAAGTTCCATGCACAGAACAAGCGCCGCAATCCACGCCGCCGGAAATGCAAATTCAATCCGGTAAACACCCATTCCGCGGAACAATCCTGCAATCACTGCATTGGAGCCAAAATACAGGAAAATACCGCCCAGTATGCTGCCGCCCGCAATATACAGCATAAATGTCACAACCGTCTGCGATATCAGCTGACCGACAGAATATCCCAATGCTTTCATTATCCCAAAATCCGTTTTTCTTGTCAACAATATCGAATTGGTCACAAAAAATCCCATAATCATAATCAGCAGAACCATCGCTGTCATAATCAGAAACACAATGCCTGCCACACTGTCTATGACAGGAGCAAGCTGCGGATAAAATATCTGCTCAAATCCTTCCGCATATGACAACCGGTCTGCATAGCTCTGTTTCAGGCGCAGGCAATATTCCTCCACATCCGTATCCTCATCCAGATAAACGTGAACGGACTGCCACTCCGCCGCGGCATCTATCCGCCTTAGTCCTTCCATTGTCAGAGCAATGTCCAGCCCCCCTGTGTAGGTTCCCTGTGTCAGACCGACAATCAGATAGTCGCCTTCCTGCGCTGCCTCCTGAAAAATCTGCGACACCGCTATTGTATCACCAATCTCCTTTCCCAGTGCCTTCGCAAGATTTCCCGATATCGCAGTCTCGTTCTCATGCTTCGGATAACGCCCTGCGTACAGCGAAGGATTTTCCAGCGCCGTGTAATCGCTGTACACCCCCAGCGCCGCATAGACCGTATCTTCACACAAGAGCTGCCCGCTCCCCGGCTCAACAGCAGTCATGACCTTGCGCACACCTTCTCCGCCTTCCAGTTCCCGGGCAATTTCCTCTGTCTCCTCTGGTCTGGCAGCCTGGATATTGACGGAATAGACCTCCGCTCCCGTAACCTGCAGCAGCCCCCTCTGATCTGCTGCCAGTCTCGCATACAGAATCACGGCAAAACCGGCCACACACAGAATCACAGCCACAATCACGCATGACAGTGCGCTTCTGATCCGCTCATAACTTATCATTTTTAGTGTGACAGACAGATTGACCGAAAAAGGCATCTGCATCTTTTCTAATGTCAGACTACCTTTTCTATAGCGGAGAACTTTGTTTCTCTCCTGAAATGCTTCCACAGGCTTTAAGGACAAAATCCCCCGCGCCAGCCAAATCGTCATGATACCAGTCACGCCCAAAATCGTCAATATACTTTTCCCCGCAGTCTCTCCCAAAAATACCGGTTTCCACACAAAGCCAACATCCGTGGCGATGTTCTTTATGACTGCCGGCATGATCCATTGTGAAACACCGATCCCGCCAATCGCCCCCAGCGCTCCCAGCACAAGAAACTGCAGCACATAGACCGACACAAGTGCGCTCCCTCTGTAACCGACGGCTTTCAATGTGCCAATTTCTTTCAAATCCTTATCCAATGTGCTGCGCAGGTGAAATCCAATCACGATCAGGCAAGCCACAATTCCGATGAGCGATGCAGCTTTTATGATAGCCACATAAATATTGATATTACTGTTGCGGCTGGTTTCAGCGTAGATGACGTCTGAGGTATTATAAAACACTTCCCCGCCGGATTTTTCAGCCACAAATTCCGAGAACTGATTCACCAGCCCGCTGATATCCCCTTCCGTCTTCATCAGCACAATTGCCGCATCACAGTCTGCGCCCGCTTGTTCCCTCAGATGCCGGAATGCATTTTCCGGTAAGTCAAACGCAATATTGGTTCTGCTTCCAAAGAGCACATCCTCCGTAAAGCCGGCAATGACAAAGGATTCCTCCCATTCCCTGCACGATATTTTGAGCGTATCACCGAGCGCAAAACCAAAGAACGTCCTGCACACATAAGGCACATAGATGCCATTCTCCGGTATCTGGTCTGCTAATTTCTCCACGATCCTAACCGAAGAAAGGGACTCCTCTCTGTCCGCATTCCGAAACGTCCAGCTCCCATTCACTGCCTCCCCGTTTCCTGCCTGAATATCCATGCTCCGCAGCAGCAGGGCATCTGTGATCTCAATATCCAAATTCCGATTGCTCTCATCCTTTGTAATAGCTGCCGTATTTTGCTCTGACTGTACTGCCCTGGTCTTCTCCTGCCCAAAACCGCTGATCTCCTCTCTATATTTTTCGCAAAAGCTACGCGGCAGAACTGCCGCAAAATCAGCGCTGTTCGTCTCTGTCACCTTCTCCTGATACAGCCGCCGGAACCCTTCTGTCATCTGACTCCCTGTATAAGACAGCAGCATTGTAATCATCATCAGGAGAAAAAATGCAGCCGACGTCTTTTTACTTTTCTTCAAATTTGAAAACAATAATAAAATCATATATTGAACCCTCCCTGCTCACGCAAAACGAAACTCAGAATATTTTAGGCGACGTCCTTTGATGCATTCGATGTTCTCTTTGTTTTACCATCCCATCTCCTCCAAAAAACAAATCAGCCGCTCTTTTCGTTCCTCCGATTTGCCCTGATACGTTCCCATAACAAATTCCCCGTTGATTCGTCCATCCTTGAGATAGAGAATGCGGTTTCCGCGCAGTGCTGATTTCAAATCATGTGTCACCATGATTGTCGTCTGTCCCCTCTGGTTAAATGTTGTCAAAAGGTCGAGGACTGCCCGCCCGGAAGCGGAGTCGAGCGCCCCCGTCGGCTCGTCGGCAAAGATTACCTCGGGATTGTTGATAAGCGCCCTGACAATGCCCGCCCTTCCCATCTGACCACCCGAAATCTGAGATGGATATTTTGCCCACTCCTTTTCTGTCAGTCCCACTTCCGCAAACAATTTCCTGCCCCGCTCCACGACCCTTTTCCTGTTCCGGTCTACAAGCAGCCCGCTCACCAACACGTTATCCATCAGGCTCATGCTGCCAATCAGACAGATCTGCTGGAATACAAAACCACAGTTTTTCTTTCGGAACTGCGCAAGCTTCCGCTCTGAATATTTTGTAAGATTCGTTCCCTTGAAACAGACTTCCCCCATACTGGCACTGTCCATTCCCGACAGGATATGGAGCAATGTCGATTTCCCGGAACCAGACGGCCCCATAAAAACCGTAAAATCGCCGGGAAAGATCTGTACATCCATATTCTTAATCACATGCTGGGGCACTTCCCCATTCATATATGTTTTACATAGTTTGTTTGTACTGATTACCGCAGTGTTACTCTGATACATTGTACTGCCTCCTTTGTTTTGCTTTTTTCATATCATAGCACTGGAAACCTTAACTGTCTTTAACCAAAATCTTAACAATTCTTATTTCCCTGCCATGCCTATATACACAAAATGCCCAGGTAAGACATTGCGACATCTCACCTGGGCGTTTTGTATACACCATCCAGTATTTCTTTCCCTGAAAGGCAGATAATGACTGCTTACAAGCTTCGCTGCAGCTCTAATACACGGGATTCCGAAAGCTTGGAATATAAGATAATTTTGGATATCGGCACATTATCTTTTAACATACTGATTGCCACCTCTTCCCGGCCTTCTTCCCGGCCTTCTTCCCGGCCTTCCTCCCGGCCTTCCTCCCGGCCTTCTTCCCGGCCTTCTTCCCGGCCTTCTTCCCAGCCTTCTTCCCAGCCTTCTTCTCTTGCTTCCTCTTTCGACTCCTCAAGTTCAGATATCCACGCCATATACTCACGCCTCCATTCTTTATTCTCTCTTACCTTCTCTACCTCTTCGCCCAGTCTCTTTGTGAATTCACTCTGCGTTAACTCTTCTTTTAAATAACCAAAAAAAGCTTTCATTCTTTCAGACAATTCTTCCGTATCACCATAGGGATTAACAAACACCTTTGTTGTCTCATCCCCAAGCTCTAATTCCAACATTTCTTTACACCGGTTAGTAAAAGTATAAACTGGCAGATTCTCCTTAAACGGATCAAACATACAAACAAATATAACATAGCTCTTTTTCAAGACATTATACCTGGCACCTTTCTCTATGGAATTCAAGTCTATCATACCCTGATAATATCTTGAACGCTTCGGAAGGTTACGCTTTGGCGCAACCTGCATCTCAATGTTATAAACTGTGCTTACATCATCCTCGACATAGATATCAAGCCGGACACTCTTACCGTCAGGCGTAATATCCAGCACCTTTTCCTTATCGGCAAGTTCCACCCTCTCTATCGCAACACCAAGTATTAACTCCAATAGCTGCCCGCATAGATCCAAGTTATTCTCCAGAACCTTGCAGAATACAAAATTATTGGTAAATGTCAGTTCGCTATAATCCATGTCAACCTCCCATACAAATATCCAATATTACTATAGAACAACAACACGATCCCTATAATGATGCAAATCTGATTCTCACCTTAGGCCCCTTTCCTGGTTACTGTTCACACACAATGTCATTAACTTAAGGAATTTGACTAACAAATTGTACTGGAAAATGCTCAATAAATCAATGTATTTGTTCACAAATTCCGGTTATTAAGGGCTTAAGTAAATGACATTGGTTCACACATCCAATTAACAATTTAACCGTCTATGCTCTCCTCTGATAATCCGTCCAAAAATGCAGCAAAATCGTCTGCCAGAAACTGAAAACACTCCTGATCCAATTCTCCGCTATCCATATAGACAATGTATACTTCGCCGCTATCCAAATTAATACAGATTTGATTCGAACCATAATCATTTGCAAACGGCAGATAGCGGGACATCAGCGCGGATTTTTCTTTGAATAAGACATATTTTTGCTCCACAGTCCTTAAATTACGATTCTCGAAACCATATTTTATCGGTGAGAAGAGCTGGATTTCCGTTTCTACATCCTCATCTTCGGAATAAAAATATGGCCTGGACGGAATCCCGCCATTATAGGCCAGATAATGTTCCACAAAGCTGTCTGGCAGCGTGATACCCAGCTCTGATTCCATTGTTTCTATGTCTTCTCTTGTCAGCGGTCTGCTCATATTTCCAAACAATATCAACACCTCCACTCCTGTCATAATGTGACAGCAACATCGATATCCACTCCGTCTACAAGGAACTCTTACGCGTATTTGCGATCTTCTTAGCGCACTCAAACCCCCGGAGTATCAATCAGCAATTCGTTCCTCCAACTTTCCATGCGCATAGTTCAGGGCTGCACAGGTCAAATTTTGTATCTATATCATAACATTTTTATCAAAAAATGTAAACAATAGCAATTGTGTGATCTGCCCCTTCTGGAGGAGGAAGCGAAAATCATTCACTATCAATCGTAAAACTGTTTCATAGAAACAATACTCCCTTCTCCACCATTTCACAGCAGTGGATTCAGCACAAGACAAAAAATGGAGTAAACATATCCATAATCGCCATTTATTCTTCAAATAACGCATGTTAAAATTACAAAATATACAGAATAACGAATTTACATATTTCAGTTTTACACAGGAAAGGAGAAATTCAAATGCACAAAAGGTTCACAAAACTGGCTGCATTATCATGCGCCTCAATCCTGCTTGTCACAAACAGCGCGGCCGCATTTGCGGCGGAAGGGTCTGCTATACCGACAGAAGTTTCCCTGGTGGGACAGGCAGAGCTATTTTATGAATTTACCGGAAATGATGCCGGTAAGGCAGGGTATGCACAGGGAAATCTCTATCTCTTCTCATCAGTCGACGCCTCCTATAACTTGTACTGGAGTGACAACACAGGTGCATTGGGCAGATATTATCCGATCACTTCCCTGAAAGTGGGGGCCGGGGAAACCGCCGCATTCCAGTTCGGATACCATACTGCAATCCCAGCCGACGCAACAAAAGTCATCGCTGTAAACGCAGCCTGTACAGAATATCCAACTGTATCTGGTGCTGCCGCAGTATATGACATCCCTGCTGACAAACGCCTTGGCTACTCTTCTGCTGATGCACTCTACACGTTCAACTCATTTTCAGACATCCACATTGACGAGGAGCATTTTGGCGAGACACCCGCATACTGGTGGGAATATTCTGAGGCACACTGGGCACAGGCACTTGCATACGCTGCAAATCTCGGCGTGGACTTTATTGTGTCATCCGGCGATCAGGTCACGAACGCCAAGCTGAATAACTTAGACAAAGAGTGGCAGGCATACCAGCTGATTCTGGCACAGTCAGACTATGTCAACCCAATATATGAATCCGGCGGAAACCACGAAGTGCGTCAGGACGATGATGTCCCCTATGAACTGCAGATGTTCATCAACGGAAGCGGCCTGGATGGTTCCATCAGTACCATCGCTGCAGCAAAACCTTATTATACCGTCACAGAACCCAATACCGGCGATTTATTCATCTTCATGGCACTGGAAGGCGGGTATCGGCCGGCACAGTACGATGAATTTACAACCGAACAGCTTGACTGGGTAGAAAATCTACTGCGCGAAAATTACGGCAAGGGGAAAAATATTTATCTCATCCAACATGCACTGATCAAAGGATATGGGCCAGGGGATGATTTGGAGACACCTTATTACAGCGGTTCCATCGACCCGACTCTGCCATCGGCGCAGCGCTTTATCTCCCTGTTGGAAGCATATCCTGACATTGTCTGGATTTCCGGTCACTCTCATGAAGACTTTGCGCTGGAATATAATTACACAGACAACAATGGTGCCTCCTGCAACATGATTCATAACCCGTCTGTAGGAAATCCGACGCATGTCACAGATGGTGCGATCGACTATGCTTTTGACGAAAATCTCTCGCAGGGATATTATGTGCAGGCATTTGAGACAGCTGTCATATTTAATGGTGCAAATCTCTGTGACCAGAAAATGTATCCGGCATACACCTATATTATTGACGGAAACACTTCTCTGAAAGAGCAGACAATCAAATCTGTAGTACTTGAGAAGGATGTGGATGTCACACCAGGCACACTAAGGTCAGTCCTTGCCAATGTAAACACAGTCCTTGGCATCTATTATGAATTTAGTTCTTATGACCAGTATCAGGCATTAAAGAAATGCTATTATGAATATAAAGATGCAGATACCAATGCTATGACAGAGACAGAGCGCCTGACTGCATACAGCAGACTAAAGTCCTCTATAGCAGAGCTGTATCAGATAGCGGAAGCAATGCGGTAAAATGTGAATTACAGACAAAATAAGGGCTGCTGCCGATATTGATTGGCAGCAGCCCTTCGCATACACAAGATAAGCTTTTTGTCCATTCATGCCGAAATATATTTATATGACAGGTGACTGGACTGCGATACCAGAAATATGAGGGAAATACAATGAATTATTATTATGAGTGGGTAAAATACGATAAAAACATACCTGGCAGAATCCTAATGCAGGATAAGCCAGGATGGCGGTGCAATACAACGCCGCACTGGCATCCCGAACTGGAATTTGTCTATATGATAGAAGGTTCTTTGCAGGTGTGTATCGACGGCACAGAGCAGACTATCCAAAGCGGGGATTTTTATTTCTGCAATGCGAAAGTCATTCATTCGACTGGCACACCGGACAGTACCGCTCATTATAAGTACATTGTTCTCCAGCTCTCCCACGATTTTCTGCTGCGTTTCCATGACGACTGCATTTTTAGCATTCGACGGGACACAGCTTATGACAAACTCAAAATCCAGCTTCAGCATTTAGTACATCTCTCAGAGCAGGATGCATCGCAGTACTCTTACAATTTTATTGATATTGAGAAAAACAAAGTGCTGTTGGAGATATGTCAGATATTGCTGGAAGGCTGCATCCTCTCCAACACAAATATCCTGAAAGGACCTGATTTCACAGGATACGCAAGGCGTGTGATGGAGTATGTATGCGAGCATTATACCCAGAAGCTCAGCCTCCAGTCACTGGCAGAGCTGGTTGGCTTATCCCCGCAGTATCTGTCAAAATACTTCAGAAAAGCGACCAATATGTGCCTTACCCGCTATATCAATCTCATACGGCTTGAGCATTCAAATAAATGCTTATTAAACCAAACGATGAATATCTCCGATGTGGCACTGAGCAATGGATTTCCAGATGTCAAAACTTACGTTCGCACCTGTAAAAGTGTTTACGGAATGACACCTTCCGCATTGCGCAAGGAAATCTGGAATTCGGCGACAGAGCAGGTACACTGAAAACACCCATATAAGATCTGTCACGTCTTATCCGGGTGCTTCTGTCCCTATTCCTTAAATACTCGTCAATCTGTTATCCTTAGGAACTGTAGGAAAATAAGTGATACAGATTGCGCAGGATATTTCTTCGA
>CAMWXE010000030.1 GCA_947178145.1 uncultured Lachnospiraceae bacterium
CTCTCGAAGAAATATCCTGCGCAATCTGCATCAGTTATTTTTCTACAGTTCCTTAGGAACAAGAGTGTATAGGGAAATCCGCGGCTGATGGAATGTGCCTGAGCAGTGAGCGGGGATAGAGACGTGTATTCGTGTCAAATGGCAAGCAGGGATAGAAGTGTATTCATGCTATATGGTGAGTAGAAATATGAGTTCGCGTCAAATGGCGAGCAAAGACAGGCATATTTTGCGCGTATGGCGAGTGGAATAGGAGGCTGACATGAAAATAAACAGGGTTATGATTGCTGCGCCGAAGAGCGGGAGCGGCAAGACCACAATCACCTGTGCTTTATTACAGGCATTGAAAAACAGGGGACAACGGGTTTTTTCCTATAAATGCGGACCGGATTATATTGATCCGATGTTTCATGAGAAAGTGATTGGAATACCAGCGAAAAATCTGGACACATTTTTTACGGACGAAGAGCAGACAAGACAGCTTTTTCTAGATAACATTGTTCCAGGACAAGACAGTTTTGCAGTCTTTGAGGGTGTCATGGGACTGTTTGATGGTCTGGGGGGAATCCGGGAGGAGGGTTCATCGTATCATCTGGCAAAAGTGACAAGGACGCCGATCATACTTGTGGTGGACGCAAAGGGGATGGGGCGGTCTGTCATTCCCCTGATTGCCGGATTCCTCTCTTATGACAGGGATCAACTGATTCAGGGCGTGATATTGAACAGGACTTCAAAGGGGTATTATGAGATTCTAAAACCTGTGCTTGAGAAAGAATTAGGGATTCCGATTATGGGATTCTTGACCGACAAACAGGAGTTTGCTATCGGGAGTCGTCACCTGGGACTGTTCCTGCCGGATGAACGGACAAATGAGAGGAACGATATACAGGAAAGGCTGCAGCAGATTTCTAGGACATTTCAGCAGACAGTTTCCATGGAAGATATTGTTAAAATTGCAGAAAATGCAGAGGAGATAGAATGCAGCGCAAACGATGTCGAAAATGCAGCAGACTTTGACAATATTCCCGAAAGCGTCAACAAACCAGTGATTGCAGTGGCATGGGACGAGGCATTTTGTTTTTATTATACAGACAATCTTCGCCTTCTGCAAAAGTACGGGGCCAGGATCGCTTATTTTTCCCCACTGCATGATGAAAAGCTTCCTGACCAGTGTCATGGACTGTTGATCGGGGGAGGTTATCCCGAATTGTATGCGCAAAAACTCAGTCAGAACAGTGCCATGCGTTCTGCAGTCAGGCGGGCAGCAGAGAATGGAATGCCTGTCGTGGCAGAGTGCGGCGGCTTTATGTACCTGCATTCTGCCATTGTAGACAAGAAGGGACTGCGGCACGATATGGTGGGAGTGCTTCCGGGAACGTGTTATGATACGGGAAAACTGGTGCGTTTTGGCTATATCGAAATCCGGGAAAAGCAGATCTGCTTTCTGCCAGAGGGCGAACAAATAAAAGGACATGAGTTTCATTATTATGACAGCGCCGATAATGGCAGGGACGCTGTCGCAATAAAACCAGTGACAGGAAAGGAATATTCCTGTATCATGGAACGTGAAAACTGCTGGATGGGATTTCCGCATCTGTACTATCCGTCAAACCCCGCATTTGCACAACGATTTGCAGCGAAAGCAAAACAGTATAAGGAGAAAACATCACATGAAAAATTCATATCGTTTTTTTGAAAACCGGGCATGCCAGTATTTTCCCTGTCATAAAGGACTGGAGAATTTCAACTGTCTGTTCTGCTATTGTCCGATGTATCTCAGGGAGCATTGCCCGGGAAAACCGGAATATATTGAGAAGGACGGGAAGCGGATCAAGAACTGCATGAATTGCACGTTTCCGCATCAGCCTGGAAATTATGACAAAATGATTCAGATATTAAAGGAATAATTTATTTCTTTCAATTATGTGTTGACAAATAGATGAATATATGATTAAATGTTCATATAAGAAAATACCGTACAGGAAAATTCTTAAATACCACAAAAATCAGAAAGGAAGGTGGCGGAGTGGAGGATACCAATACAAAAGCTACGACAGAGACAATGGAGGATTTGGCAGCAGTATTTAAAATATTTGGGGATTTCACCCGGCTCACAATTCTTTCACTACTCATGGATCATGAGGAGCTGTGCGTGGGCGATATCGCCGAACGGCTGAATATGACACAGTCGGGCGTGAGCCATCAGCTGGCACTCTTAAAGCAGAGCAAGCTTGTCAAGACAAAACGTGAGGGAAAGAGCATTTATTATTCCATCGCCGACGAACACGTTTCAGCGATTATCCGCATCGGAATGGAGCATGTGCTGGAAGAGTAACATACAGGGCTTACAGACAGATGCAAAACTTAAAATCAGGAGGTAATTTACAATGAAAAAGACGTACAAAATTGAAGTAGACTGTGCAGCATGCGCGGCAAAAATGGAGGAGGCAGCAAACAAGACAGCGGGTGTAAAGGAAGCGACAGTTGCATTTATGCCTCAGAAGATGAAGGTTACGTTCGAGGAGGGAGCCGACGAGTCGGCTGTCATGGCAGAGGTGCTGAAGAACTGTAAGAAGGTTGAGTCTGACTGCGAAATCTTCCTGTAAGAAAAACATAAAACATGAAGTGGCTCTGCATTTGGTGCTAGGGCCATTTTAATACATAAAATTAGGAAAGGATGTGAAGCAAAATGACAAAAAAGCAAAAAAAGGTATTGATTCGAATTATCATCTCTGCTGTGCTTGTCGTGGCGTGCAGCCTGATGCCAGTGGAAAACAGATATATACGACTGGGATTGTTTCTGATACCATACTTGATTATCGGTTATGATATTCTCAAAAAGGCAGTGATGGGGATCGTCAACGGTCAGGTTTTTGACGAGAACTTTCTGATGGCGCTTGCCACAGTGGGCGCCATTATCCTCGGAGAGTATCTGGAAGGCACGGCAGTTATGCTGTTTTATCAGATCGGTGAGCTTTTCCAGAGTTACGCGGTGGGCAGGAGCCGCAGGAATATATCGGCGCTCATGGATATCAGACCGGATTATGCCAATATTGAGCAGGATGGGCAGCTGGAACAGGTCGATCCGGATGATGTTGAGGTTGGAACCGTTATTGTAGTACAGCCAGGTGAAAAAATTCCGATTGACGGTGTGATTGTGGATGGAACAGCAACACTCAACACAAGCGCTCTCACAGGCGAAAGCCTTCCGCGGGAGGTACGGGAAGGCGACGAGGTCATCAGCGGATGTGTGAACCTGACAGGACTGCTCCGCGTAGAGACCACCAGGGAGTTTGGAGAGTCCACAGTGTCCAAAATACTGGATTTGGTTGAGAACTCCAGCATGAAAAAATCAAGGTCTGAAAATTTTATTACCCGGTTCGCAAAGTATTATACACCGGCGGTATGTATCGGCGCACTCGCGCTTGCCCTGCTGCCGCCTGCGGCCAATCTTGTGATGGGAAATCCGGCAAACTGGTCGCAGTGGATTATCAGGGCACTCACGACGCTTGTCATCAGCTGCCCATGCGCACTTGTCATATCCATACCGCTCAGTTTCTTTGGCGGCATCGGCGGTGCGTCTTCCAGGGGAGTGCTTGTAAAAGGTTCCAACTATCTGGAGGCGCTCGCGGAGACAAAATATGTGGTGTGTGACAAGACGGGGACACTGACAAAGGGGGTTTTTGCGGTGACACATATTAAGGCGGCGGACGGCGTTACGGAGGAGGAGCTCCTCGAAGCAGCTGCTTATGCAGAGAGCTATTCCAGCCATCCGATCAGCAAGAGTTTAAAGGAGGCATATGGAAATCGCACAGGCAGACAGATAGATGCATCAAGGGTTTCTGACGTGGAGGAGATCAGCGGCCACGGGGTATCAGCGGAAATCGATGGCAGAAAGGTATCCGCGGGAAATGTCAAGTTCATGAAAATGCTGGATATTTCATATACCGTGCCGCAAAAAACAGGAACAGAAGTTCATGTGGCAATTGATGGAAAGTATGCCGGATATATATTGATTTCCGATATTGTCAAACCAAACGCAAAAACAGCGATTGCAGCTCTGAAGGCTGCCGGTGTCCAGCAGGTGGTCATGCTGACCGGCGATGCGAAAAATGTGGCGGAAGCAGTGGCGGCAGAACTTGGTGTGGATGTGGTGAAGAGCGAGCTGCTTCCGGCAGACAAGGTTGCCGAGGTGGAGCAGCTTCTGACAGAAAAAGGAGTGAAGGAGCGCCTTGCATTTGTGGGGGATGGCATCAACGATGCACCCGTATTGTCTAGGGCAGATATTGGGATTGCAATGGGTGCTATGGGATCGGACGCAGCGATTGAGGCGGCGGATATCGTGCTGATGGACGATGACCCGGCTAAGATTGCCACAGCCATGAATATATCGAGAAAGACACTCCGCATCGTGCACCAGAATATTGTATTTGCGCTGGTTGTCAAATTTGCGTGCCTCGGACTGGGTGCAGTCGGGTTTGTCAATATGTGGTGGGCAATCTTTGCAGATGTAGGTGTCATGATTATCGCGGTGTTAAATGCCACGAGGACATTAAAATCTTGAGAAAAGAACAGGTTCCTGTGAGCCTGTTCTTTTTAAAATGAAAGATACAAAAATTTTGTTGCACAAGCGGCACGAATAATAGTAAAATAATAGTAATCTAAACTTATGTGAGGTTATTTATGCGTATTTTACATTCAGAGAAAAACACGAATACGGACAAACGGAAAAAGGCGCTTGAATTGATAGAATTTTTTGTGGTAGTGTTTCTGTGCATTATGATGTATTTTCATGAGAGAGGGGCAGTGTCACAGACTGATGTCAGTGTGTTTCCAGTGCTGGGGGATCGCGTTTTGTTTGGCACCTATCTTGGTGAGCCGATTGCATGGCGAGTCATTCGGGTTGACGAAAACGGAGAGGCTGTACTGATTGCTGAGAATATTTTGACCATGAAAGCTTTCAATGCGGCGGACAGCGGAATCTTTAATTTTGATGATGAGGACAATAGTTATTGGAGTGTTCACGAGACAGAAGCGGACAAGAATCTGGAACTGCAGGCGTATGTGCGTGGAAACAGCCGCTGGGCGGACTCTGATCTCAGAGCATGGCTCAATTCGGACCGGGAAAACGTCATTTACGACGGAATAGGGCCTGTTATGCGCGCAATGTCCGAGAAAAAGAACGGATATGTAAGCGAGCCTGGATTTCTTAATGGTTTTACGGTACAGGAGAAGGAGGCAATCGTTCCGACAGAGAATATCACAAATGGAAACGCGCTGGATGTGGAGGGGGTTCACAGCACAGATCTGGTATATTTGCTTTCGGAGGAGGAGCTGGTATGGCTTACTGAGGCGGATGTCAGTATCCGCACGAAGCCGACAGAACAGGCGGTTGTACAGGATCAGACGCACTGGTACAAAATGCATTCGCTGGATTTTGGTATTGAGGAATATTTCTGGTGGCTCCGCGAGCCCGTATCAGATATGTCGAGCAATTGTTATATGGTTGACAATGGATACACAGCAAGATTACTGCGGAATATGCCGGCAGGCGCGGAGGGAATCGGGGTGCGTCCGGCAGTGAAGGTTGATACCAAAAAGATAGCGCTTTTACCAAATGGGTACGAGAGCAGTGAGTCGGAGCAAACAGAAGAATCTGGCGATCTGCAAACGGTCAGACAAGAAGAATGATGGAAAGGCATGATACAGATGTACAATATAGGGATTTGCGACGATGAGAGGGATACATGCGCTCAAATAGCGGATATGATATATGAGTATGACAAGAGAAACAAGACGGGGATAGAGGTTTCGATCTGGAATACAGGGGAAGCGCTGTATCAGGATATGTTGAAAAATAAGTCCATAGATTTGCTCTTTCTTGATATTGAGCTGGTGTCTACCGATGGCATACAAATCGGACGGCAGATTCGGCATGAGTTGGAGAATCAGGATATTTGCATTGTCTATATTTCTGCCAGAAGCAGCTATGCGCTGGAGTTATTCAAAATACATCCGATTGATTTCCTCATAAAGCCTCTTAGTGTACAGGATATCAGCGAAGCAATCGATGAGGCACTGCGCCTGTACAGACGGAGTAATACGATGTTTGGTTACAGGGCAGACGGCTACAGTTGTAAGATTCCATACCGGAAGATTACATATTTTTATAGTGAAAATAAAAAGATAAATATGGTTACTGTTGATTCGACAGTACAGTTTACCGGAAAGATTAAAGAGCTGGCAAAGACCATGCCAGAAAATTTCATACAGATACACCAGTCCTATATTATCAACATGGATCATATGAATGAGTGCAGTTATGAGACTGTGAAAATGAGTGGAGGCGCGGAATTGAACATCAGCCAGCCTTATAGGAAGCAGGTCAGGAAACATATTATGGATTATGCATGGGGACAGGATTGTTGAGATGGTAGTATTTCATATCGCGGTATTATATATCATATTCAGATACATACATAGTTTTTTTGATACAGTACAGGTAAAGAAGGGCAGAAATCTGCTGGCCTACTTTTTCTACTTGATCGCAGTCTGCCTGACTGATATGCTGCCTGCTGCAAAGCCGGTAAAATTTTTGGCAGATACTGTTCTGCTATATTTATTGATACAGCTCTACCACGGGAAACAGGGGAAAAAACTGTTGGCGGCATCGCTGATACAGGGTATGAATCTGCTCTGTGAGACGCTGGCAGTGTACATATTATATGACTGCAAGGTGGATGGGGAGTATGGATGCGAGATGTACTATATCCTATTTTTATTCATGTATGTCTGTGAGCGCGTGATGGAGAAGTTCTGCATCAAGAATATCAAAGAGGACACTTCGCTAAGACACTGGGATCTCTTGATATTTCTTCCGCTTATCAGTGTGATAACAGTGTTTGTGCTGATTGCATCTGATACGGAAAACCGATATGCTGGTTCAGCAGTCAGCGCTGGCATGATTTGCCTGAATCTGATTGTATTTTATATCTGCGATGAGTTGATCGGAGCCTATATTAAGGTGAAAGAGAGCGCCATTGTGTCGCGTCAACTCGAGAGCTATTCCAATCAGCTCGAGGTGGTTATGAAGTCAGAGGAAAAGGTGCGGGGGCTTCGGCATGATCTAAAGCATCATCTAAGTGTACTGCTGATGATGGCAGATAAGGGCAGGACATGCGAAATTGTGGATTATGTTCAGAATATGCAGGTGGACCTGCTGAGCGAAGGGGAGTACATCAGCAGTGGCAATACAGATATCGACAGTCTGATGAATCTGATGCTCAAACGGGCAAAAAGGGAGCTTGGAACAGTTCAGTGCCGCGTCTGTGTACCACAGGAGTTAGAGATATCAGCGTTTGATTGGAATATTATTCTCGGAAATCTGATGGATAATGCGATTGATGCTGCCAGGCAATCAGAGGACAAGCTTTTACATATCAAGCTGCATTATCAGAAAGGAATGCTTTTCATTAATATTAAAAACAGTTACAGCGGCGAACGAATCAAGACAGAGGATCGATATCTTTCTACGAAGGATTACGATAGGACAGACGAATCACAAGTTCACGGACTGGGAATCCGAAATGTCAGAAGAATTGTGGAAAAATACAATGGAAGCATGGAAATATGCGATGAGGATGGTATTTTTGAGGTCAGGATTCTCATGTATGTCTCTGTGAAGGACATGATGACATGATGTTCTTATATGAAAGAAAGATTATTTCTGAACAGTTTCTGTGAAACGATGAATTTCGCCATTTTGTATATTGATTTCGCCGTTTTAAACACAAATGTTTTCTGGTGTGATATATTTTATCTATACATGAGAGAAATAGCAAGGGGTAAAATATATGATACAGACAGAAGAAAAATTTGTGCAGAAAGCATTTCAGGCGTTGTGCGAGAGAGGTGTTGCGCAGAAATCCATGTTGACTGTCAGCACCGTGACAGATGATGACTTGAATGCGTTTGAAAAGAATTTTGATATCGTCCTTCCGTCTCTTTTCAGGGCATATCTAAAGGCATACTGCTATGATTTCTCAGTGATATGCGCACCTGTTCCCCTGGACGGGATGGATCATAGCGAGCCGGAAAGCGAGAAGGGCCTGTGCTGGATAGAACTGCTCTCACTGCCCCGGGAGGAGCCGCTCAAGAATTTGTATGCAGGTATGGAGAGTTTCCGCAGGATTTGCACAGACAAAGATCTTGTGAACCTGAACCTGGATTGTGTAAAGAATTTTGTGCCGATCGGTGAGTGGGGAGGGCCATTGTGCATCAATCTGGACCAGATGGATGTGCAGGAGAACAGTCCGGCAACATGGCAGATTTGTCGCTTTGACGAGACGGTATTTGACTGGAAAAATGCGGGATACTTTAACGATAAAGATATGGTGATTGGAGAGGGAAAATTTCCGGACTTTAAGACTTTGCTGGAAGTGTATTTTTATGGCAGGTATGATAAGGCATATGAGCAGCAGTTGAGAGCCTGTGGAGAGGAGATGCCAGATTATAGTTTTTATATACAGAGAAAATAAGAAAAAAGAGGCGCTTTTGACAGGGTCTCTTTTTTCTTTTCTTTTATTTTTGAGGATAGTAAAATTTTTCTTGTGGTATTTGCGTTTTGGAAATATAATAAAAGTATAAACTGATGAAAGGGAGTAACGATCGGTGCTTTCGCCAAATGGAGTACCGTGTTACAAAGGAGACTGAAATGGGCGGCTTTTTTGGAGTAACATCACAGCAGGATTGTGTATTTGATTTATTTTTTGGCATTGATTACCACTCACATCTTGGGACCAGGCGCGGTGGGATGGCGGTGCATGGGGCGGACGGGTTTAACAGGGCGATTCACAACATTGAGAATGCGCCGTTTCGAACCAAGTTTGACAAGGATGTGAATGAGATGCATGGAAATTATGGTATTGGCTGTATCTCTGACTATGAGCCGCAGCCGCTCATTATTCGTTCGCATCATGGTACGTATGCACTGACTACTGTGGGAAAGATCAATAATACAGATGAACTGATTCAAAGTCTTTTTGACGTGGGACATGCGCATTTTCAGGAGATGAGCGGTGGTGAGGTCAATGCCACTGAGCTTGTTGCGGCGCTGATTAACCGCAGGGAAAACTTAATAGAAGGTATCAATTTTGCACTGGACGCCATCGACGGTTCGCTGTCGATCCTGCTGATGAATAAGGCCGGAATCTATGCCGCGCGGGATAAGTATGGCAGAACGCCGATTGTAATTGGGAAGAAGGATGACGGCTTCTGCGCATCGTTTGAGAATTTTGCATACAAAAATCTTGGATATACAGATTACAGGGAGCTGGGACCAGGAGAGGTCGCGGTAATGACGGAGAAAAACTGCATTACGCTTGTAAATCCGCAGAAAAATATGAAAATCTGTACATTTCTGTGGGTCTATTATGGATATCCGGCAAGCTCCTACGAAGGGGTCAATGTGGAACAGATGCGCTATCGTTGTGGGGAAAAGATGGCACAGCGCGATAACGTAGAGCCGGACATTGTGGCAGGGGTTCCAGATTCCGGCATCGCACATGCGGTGGGCTATGCCAATGAGTCCGGGATACCGTTTTCCAGACCGTTTATCAAGTATACGCCGACGTGGCCTCGCTCTTTTATGCCAACAATACAGAGCAAGAGGAATCTGATTGCTAAGATGAAGCTGCTGGCAGTGGACGAACTGATCAAGGACAAGAGTCTGCTGCTGATTGACGACTCGATTGTCAGGGGAACACAGCTTCGAGAGACGACGGAATTCCTGTATCAGAGCGGCGCGAAGGAAGTACATATCAGACCGGCGTGTCCGCCATTGCTATACGGCTGTAAATATCTGAATTTCTCACGCTCTTCATCGGAGATGGATCTGATTACAAGACGTGTCATAGAGCGGTTGGAAAACGGAAAGGTGACAAAAGAAATCCTGCAGGAGTACGCAGATCCCGAGTCTGAAAAATATGAGCGAATGGTTGAGGAAATCAGAAAAGAACTCAACTTTACCTCACTTCGTTTTAACAGGCTGGATGATATGCTCGATGCGACAGGGCTGGAGCACTGCAAGCTCTGTACCTATTGCTGGGATGGCAAGGAGTAGAGGGAGCTGTTTTACATCTGTTTTGTGGAAAGGCGGCAGAGAATGAAAGAGGAAAAACAAAAGGGAACTGTTTCGATAAAAGTAAAGCTTTTGGGTATCATATTGCCAGTGGTTGTTGTGATTATGATATTGCTGGTGGGGATCTTATATTTTATTTCCAGAAATATTATTAAGGAGTATTCGGAAAATTTACTGAGCTCATCGATTGAGAACCAGACGAATCAGATTGAGGGCTGGCTTGAAGAGAATCTGTCGGCCTTTCGTGCAGTGAAGTGGTCCATCGAGCAGACCAGGCCTGAACAAGAGCAGCTGCAGGCGATTCTCGACAGCTTTTATGGATATGATGACAATTATCCTGACGGGCTGTACATTGCGGATGAAAGCGGTAATCTGATGACGGCGTCTGCGGCCGGAAAAACGGAGGCTGATCCCACACAGTCGGTATGGTACAGGGAAGGTCTGACTCGATGGAATATGGGGCTGACCAACGCATACACCAATGCAAAGGGACAGAATGTCATCAGCGCTTCTGGAATCCTGGATGATCATTCCGGCACAATAAAGGTGATTTCGGCTGACCTCACACTGGAGCGAATCAGTATTATTGTAAACAGCTATATCGAGATGGATCAGGCAAGGGCATTTCTGGTGAGCAGTTCAGACGGAACAATTCTGGCGCATCATGAGAGCGATCTGATATCGACAAAGCTTGGCGATGCAAAGGATGTTTTTCTGCGGGATATCTGGCAGAGAGTGGCGGAGTATGATTTTGAGATGATCGAAATGGATGACAATATGACAGCATTTTCGCAGATTCAGGGAACAGACTGGGTGCTGGTGTCGTACATACCGACCAAAGTCATCTATGCAGACATAGACAGCGTTCGGAATATGATGCTGGCAATCGGGGTATTGTCCGTTATTCTGCTGGCTGTATTGGTAGAGCGTGTTGTGAACATCGTGATTCGTCCAGTCAAGGAGCTGATCAGGGTGATAACAGCGATGACGAGCGGAGACTTCACAGTCCAGATTGTGTCGAGGAGCAATGATGAGATTGGTATTATGAGTAAATATGTGCAGCAATTTATACTGTCCATACGAAAAATGATTGCCTCAATACATACTGTGTCTGACAAGCTGAGTGCGCAGTCAGGCGACAGCGACACAATATCAAAGGCGATGTATGATGCGTCCAAGCGGCAGGGGCAGTCCATGCGGGAGCTGAATGCCACCGTAGAGCAGTTATCCATGTCTGTCGGTGAGATTGCAGAGCATGCGACAACGCTCGCAATGGTTGTATCGGATACAAAGGATGACGGTGATCAGGTTGACAGCAAGATGCGGGAGACTGTTACAGTATCGCAAAACGGCAAATCTGACCTGCAGCGTGTCAGCAGTGCGATGGAAACGATCAATGCGTCTGTACAGAAGCTGCAGCAGTCGATTGATGAGGTCGGGAAAGCATCCGTTGAGATTACGAATATTACAGAGATCATTGGAAATATTGCAGACCAGACAGCGTTACTTTCACTCAATGCCTCCATTGAAGCTGCCAGAGCTGGGGAAGCGGGCAGGGGGTTTGCAGTGGTGGCGACAGAGATTGGGCAGCTTGCCAACACCAGTGCCGATGCAGTGCATAATATTGAAGGCCTGATCAGTCAGATCAATAGTCTGGTGGGCGAGACGGTGAAGCAGACTCGGGAAAGTGTGGATAATATCAATCAGAGCAGTGTTTTGGTGGAGGATACTCTTAAGACCTTTGATTCTATCTTTGGAAATATTGATCAGGTGAGTGCGCTGGTGCGTGAGATGATTAAAAAGGTAGAGAAGGTTGATGATGTGGCGACGAACGTAGCGGCAATCTCGGAGGAGCAGGCAGCCAGCTCTGAAGAAATCCTGGCAACTTCTGAGGCAATGGTGCGCCAGGTGGACAATATCACCAGCAGCAGTGAGGGCGTGTCCAAAGGTGCAAAGGAGTTGACCTCGTCGGCAGAAGAGCTGTATGAACAGGTTGCCAGATTCAAAATCGGATAGGGGGGGAGGACTGTAATGAAGAGAAGAAGCTGTTTGATAAAATGGATGTCCATATGGTTTGCGATGGTCATGCTGTCAGCAATCTTATCAGGATGTGGACAGAGGACTGCCAGTGGGAAAAGCGGAATAAAGATTTTCTTTTCTTTAAATGAGATGGATACTTTTCGTCAGACACTTGTGGACAGCGCTGCGGAAAGGGCAGAGCAGGAAGGTGCACAGTTTGCTATGGAGGATGCCCAAGGATCCATCGAGAAACAAGTCGAGCAAATCAAGAAAGCTGCGGCAGAGAATTATGACGTGATTATCTGCAGCCCAGTTTCTGTAGATACTGCAGTCCAGCTAAAGATGAGCGCAGGAGATATCCCGATTGTGTTTGTCAACAGCTGTCCGGATGAAAAGCACTTGAAAGCGGGGCAGTATATCTATGTCGGTTCCAGTGAACAGGTTGCGGGAGAATTTCAGGCAGAATACGTGTTGGAGAAATTGTCTGGCAAACAGGAAATCAATGTGGTGTTAATCAAAGGACAAGCGAGTCATTCCGCCACGGAAGGAAGGACAACCGGAGTAAAGCGCACGCTGGAAAAGAGCGGCAAGCAGGTGCATTATGTGTTTGAGGACGGTGCAAACTGGGACACAGGACAGGCGCAGAAGCTGTTTGAACTGTTTCTAAGCACAGGGGTCTCGGCGGATTGTGTCATCTGCAACAATGATGCGATGGCGCTTGGTGTCATGGAAGCGTGCAGGAATAGCAGCATCGATTGTAGTACACTTCCAATTCTAGGTGTAGATGCCACAGCAGATGGTTGTGAGGCAATCCGCAGCGGTGATATGGCGTTTACAGTGTATCAGTCTGGTAGCGGACAGGGGTATGCAGCTATTGATGCAGCAATACAGCTTGTAAGAAGCGGAAGTGTCAAGGAGGTCGAGGGGAGTACAGAAGACGGGAAGTATGTATGGGTAGATTTTGAGCGCGTGGACAGCAGTAATGTTTCTCAATATAACTAAAAACGGAGGATTTATGAAATGGAGAATGTAAAACGAATCTATGTGGAGAAGAAGGAAGCTTTTGCAGTAAAGGCAAAAGAGCTTGAGGAGGAGTTGAAGAGCTATCTGGGCATCGCTGGTTTAAAGAAGGTCAGAATCTTTATTCGTTATGATGTGGAGAATCTTTCGGATGCGATATTCAAGAAAGCTTGCAGAACGGTATTTTCAGAGCCTCCTGTTGACGACTTATATATGGAGAAGATTGTGATGCCGGCGGATTCCCGCTGCTTTTCTGCAGAATATTTACCAGGGCAGTTTGACCAGAGGGCAGATTCGGCGGTACAGTGCGTACAGTTTTTGAAAGAGGATGAGCAGCCGGTTATCAAGACTGCCGTGACCTATTTGCTAATCGGAACGATATCTGACAATGAGTTTGACAAGATTAAGCGTTACTGTATCAATCCCGTGGATTCGAGAGAGACAGGGATGGAAAAGCCAAAGACGCTGGTACAGTCCTTTGAGGAGCCGGCAGATGTGGGAAGCTTTGACGGCTTTGCGGATATGGCAGAGGACGACTTGAGGGAGCTCTACAATTCGCTTGGTTTAGCGATGACTTTTAAGGATTTTCTGCACATCCAGAATTATTTCAGGAATGAGGAGCACAGGGATCCGACTGTGACGGAAATAAGGGTGCTTGACACTTACTGGTCTGATCATTGTCGTCATACGACATTCTCTACAGAGTTAAAGGACATTGCATTCGAAGATGGGTATTATACGGAGCCAATCAAAATGACATACGAGCAGTATCTGGCTGTGCGGGAGGAAATCTTTGCCGGCAGAAAGGACAAGTATGTCTGCCTGATGGACCTGGCGCTCATGGCCATGCGGAAACTGAAAAAAGACGGCAAACTGGAAGATATGGAGAAGTCAGACGAGATCAATGCGTGCTCGATTGTCGTTCCCGTGGAAATTGATAAGGAGGACGGAAAGGGTCTTGTCACAGAGGAATGGCTTGTAAACTTCAAAAACGAGACACACAATCACCCGACGGAAATCGAGCCGTTTGGCGGTGCCGCGACCTGTCTTGGCGGTGCGATCCGCGATCCGCTCTCGGGGCGTACATATGTTTATCAGGCGATGCGTGTCACCGGCGCTGCGGATCCAACTGTGCCTGTGGAGAATACAATGCGCGGGAAGCTTTCCCAGAAAAAACTGGTCCGCGGTGCGGCGAGCGGATATTCTTCCTATGGAAACCAGATTGGCCTTGCGACTGGTTTTGTGAAAGAAGTGTACCATCCAAATTATGTTGCGAAGAGGATGGAAATCGGCGCAGTCATGGCGGCAGCACCGAGAGCAAGTGTGATCCGTGAGAATTCTGACCCGGGGGATATCATCATTCTGCTCGGTGGACGCACAGGGCGCGACGGATGTGGTGGGGCGACAGGTTCCTCTAAGGTACACACGACAGCGTCACTATCTTCCTGCGGCGCAGAGGTTCAGAAAGGGAACGCGCCGACGGAGCGCAAGCTTCAGAGACTGTTCCGCAGGGCAGAGGTCAGCAAAATAATTAAGAAATGCAATGACTTCGGCGCAGGTGGTGTGTCCGTGGCAATCGGAGAGCTAGCGGACGGTTTGATCGTGGATATGGACAAAGTACCAAAGAAATATGCAGGACTTGACGGAACAGAGCTGGCAATCTCAGAATCCCAGGAGAGAATGGCGGTTGTTGTGGATGCAAAGGACGCAGACCAGTTTCTCGCATATGCTGCGGAGGAGAATCTTGAGGCAGTGAAGGTTGCGACAGTCACAGAGGAGCCAAGGCTTGTATTGATGTGGAGAGGCAGGAAGATCGTGGATATCGCAAGATCGTTCCTCGACACGAACGGGGCGCATCAGGAGACAGGCGTATTTGTGGATACGCCCGTGAAAGAGAATAATTATTTCCAGCAGTGTGCAGTTCGCGCAGTGACGGACGGGCTTGAAGCGGGAGATGTCAGGAGTGCAATTCTTGCAACATTAAACGATCTCAATGTGTGCTCACAAAAGGGGCTTGTGGAGATGTTTGACGCATCGATTGGCGCGGGCAGTGTATTCATGCCTTACGGCGGCAAGTATCAGCTTACGGAGACACAGGCGATGGTTGCAAAGCTTCCTGTATTAAAAGGAAAGACTGATGTCGTGACAATGATGGCATACGGTTTTGACCCCTATTTGTCGAGCTGGAGCCCGTATCACGGAGCTGTGTATGCGGTGACAGAATCGATGGCAAAGATTGTGGCAGCGGGCGGTGACTACACAAAGATACGTTTTACCTTCCAGGAGTATTTCCGGCGCATGACCAACGAGGCTTCTCGGTGGAGCCAGCCGTTTGCGGCCCTTCTTGGTGCATACGATGCGCAGATTGGATATGGATTGCCCTCAATTGGCGGTAAGGACTCCATGTCAGGCACATTCAATGAAATTGACGTGCCGCCGACGCTTGTTTCCTTTGCAGTTGATGTTGCGAAGCAGCAGGATATTATTACACCGGAGTTGAAGAATGCGGGGGATAAACTTGTCGTATTTGATTTGCCTAGGAATGTGTACGATCTTCCTGATTACGAGAAGGTTATGAAGTTATACAGCGGCATTGCGAAGCTAATCGCAGATCGGGTGATTGTAGCGGCCTATGCGCTGGACTCCAGGGGAATTGTGGCGTCTGCGGCAAAGATGGCATTTGGAAACAAGATGGGTGTCGCGTTCGAGAATACGCTTGAACCAAAAGAATTATTTGCAAACGGAATGGGCAGTATCATTGCAGAAGTTTCTTCGGATAAGCTGGATGCGCTTGCAGCAGGCAGTACAGCTTACAGAACAGTTGCCACGGTGCTTGGCGAGAACGAAAGCTTTGTATATCGTGACACGACGGTATCGATGGACGAGGCTTTGAAGGCGTGGACATCCAGGCTTGAGAAGGTGTTTCCGACAAAGGCTGTAAAGGGAACAGAGGCGATTGATACGAAGCTTTATGACACAAAAGAAATCTATGTGTGCAAAAATAAAGTGGCAAAGCCCACGGTATTTATACCAGTATTTCCAGGTACGAACTGTGAATATGATTCTGCCATTGCGTTTGAGCGGGCGGGGGCTAGTGTTGTGACAAAGGTATTCCGCAATCTGTCGGCAGAAGACATCAGAGATTCCGTTGATGCGTTTGAGAAGGCAATCGCACAGGCACAGATTATCATGTTCCCAGGTGGTTTCTCAGCTGGTGATGAGCCTGACGGAAGCGCGAAATTCTTCGCGACAGCGTTCCAGAATGCGAAGATGAAAGAAGCGGTCAATAAGCTGCTGAACGAGAGGGATGGACTGGCGCTTGGTATCTGTAATGGTTTCCAGGCGATGATCAAGCTCGGTCTCGTGCCTTACGGCGAGATTACAGGGCAGAATGAGGACTCACCGACATTGACGTACAATACGATTAACCGTCATATTTCCAGGATGGTGTACACGAAGGTAGTCACAAATAAGTCTCCATGGCTGCAGCTTGCGGAGCTGGGCAAGACATATGTAACGCCGGCCTCCCATGGCGAGGGGCGTTTTGTAGCACCGAAAGAGTGGATTGAGAAGCTCTTTGCAAACGGACAGGTAGCGACGCAGTACGCGGACTTTGACGGAAATATCTCAATGGATGAGGAGTGGAACGTCAACGGTTCTTATGCGGCAATTGAGGGCATCACATCTCCTGATGGAAGATGCCTTGGCAAGATGGCACACGTGGAGCGCCGCGGCGATGCGGTAGCTATGAATATCTATGGAGATCAGGACATGAAGATCTTTGAGGCGGGTGTATTGTATTTCCAATAACCGATAAAATAGGAGCTCCTATTGCAGCGGGAGCTCTTATTTTTATGGTTCTAATTTTTCCTTGAAAAGGATTTGGTTAGTTTAGTCACGGTATTGTTAATCTGATGCATTCACTGGTATCAATCTATTATAAATAGGTGACTTGTGCCTGCAGATCATAAGTGTGAGGCTCCTTTGAGACAGCCTTATGCCCAAATGCAATAGCAATTTCATATTCATACTGATCCGGAAATTGGAGCGCTTTTGAGAAATATTCCTTCTTTTCTCCGCGCAGGGCATCGTAGATACAGCCAATGATCAGGCTGCCCAGGCCAATTCCCTCTGCAGCAAGCGCCATATTCTCCACGGCGATGCCGGCATCAAGCGGGCTCCATCTGTAGGTGCTGTCAGCGCTCAATATTACGACAGTGGGGGCTTCATAGTAAAAATTGTGCGCCTGTGCAGTCAAGCCACGAAGACGGTTTTTCTCATCTTCAAGTTCTTTTAGGATGGGGTTGTCGCCCTTTAGGACTGTAAAGTGAATCTCCTGCTTGTTCGCTGCTGTGGGGGCCTGCAGTCCGGCGTGAAGCAGGGTGTCCAGCTCCTCATCTGTCAGAGGTTCAGGGGTGTAGCCTCTCGAGGAACTGCGTGTTTGGATTACATCAATTACATTGCTCATTGTGAATATCTTCCTTTCCTGATAATATGTGTTAAGTGTGCCAATCATGATAGATGTTAACGGATGACATGTTCCATTGTATCACAGACTTGTATCAAAAAGAATAGATAATCTGAAAAAGACTTATTTTCTTGTGTTTCTGTCCAAACGATGATATGATAGAGAAAGCTGTGAAACAATAGGGAGGAAGTTATGAAACTACGTTCAAAATTCATCGGAAACAGGGATTTTTACAAGATGGTGCTGATGATTGCGGTGCCGATTATGATTCAGAACGGAATTACGAACTTTGTCAGTTTGCTCGACAACATTATGATCGGGCAGGTTGGCACAGAGCAGATGTCGGGGGTGGCGATTGTCAATCAGCTGATATTTGTCTACAATTTGTGTATTTTTGGCGGCGTGTCCGGTGCGGGCATCTTTACAGCACAGTATTTTGGGCAGGGAAACCACGAGGGCGTGCGCCAGACAATGCGGTTTAAACTGTGGATGGTAACAATAATCACAGCTTTGACAGCTGTTCTTTTTTTGGGGTTTGGCACAGCGTTGATCGGCGCTTATCTAAAAGGAGAAGGTTCCGCAGAGAGCATTGCAGAGACACTTTTTCACGGGGAGCAGTATCTGAGAATTATGCTGATTGGATTGCCGGCCTTTGCGGCGGTACAGATTTATTCGAGTACGCTGCGCGAGTGCGGTCAGACAATGCTGCCCATGAAGGCAGGAATAGCAGCTGTTATTGTAAATCTGGTGTTTAATTACATTTTAATCTATGGAAAGTTCGGAGCGCCGGCGCTCGGGGTGCGCGGTGCGGCGATCGCGACAGTTCTCTCGCGGTATGTGGAAATGCTGATCACGGTGATCGGGGTCCACAGGAAAAGTCATGGAGAGAAAGCGGCGTATTCCTTTGTGGCGGGGCTTTATCGGACATTGAAGGTGCCAGGGGAGCTGACGTTTAAAATCATCAGGAAGGGAAGTCCGCTCTTATTTAACGAGACATTGTGGGCAGCGGGAATGGCGATGCTGACACAGTGCTACTCTGTCCGCGGCCTGAATGTCGTTGCGGGGTTAAATGTCTCCAATACGATCAATAACGTGTTTAACATTGTGTTTATCGCATTGGGGGATTCGGTCGCCATCATTGTGGGACAGCTCCTGGGGGCGGGAAAGATGAAGGAGGCCAGGGATACGGACAACAAGCTGATCGTGTTTTCGGTGATGTGCTGTACAGGTGTGGCGCTTGTCATGTTTCTCATGGCGCCGTTGTTTCCAAGGCTGTACAAGATCAACGATGAGGCGCGGCTGCTTGCGAAGTATTTTATCATGGCGACGGCACTCTTTATGCCGCAGAATGCATTTTTGCACGCGGCTTACTTCACACTGCGCTCGGGCGGAAAGACGATCATCACATTCTTGTTTGACAGTGTGTTTATCTGGTGCGTGAGCGTTGTGATTGCCTTCACGCTCAGCCGCTACACAGGTCTTCCGGTGATAGCGGTGTATGCGATGGTGCAGCTCGGGGATATCATCAAGTGCATTATTGGGTTCATACTTGTCAGAAAGGGAGTCTGGCTGCAGAATATTGTGACATAAAAAAAACAGGCGTATTGTTGTCAGTACGCCTGTTTTTCTGCCATTATTTCGCCACGAGAAAATCGTATTGCGACATGAATAATTTATAGTATTCGCCCTTCTGGGCAAGCAGTTCGTCGTGTGTGCCGGCCTCGAGGATATTTCCCTTGTCGACATACATGATGCAGCTGGCATTTTTGATGGTCGAAAGCCTGTGTGCGATGATGAAGGAAGTGCGTCCCTCCAGAAGTCTGTTTAATCCTTTTTGCAGCAGGATTTCTGTCTCGGTGTCAATGCTTGAGGTCGCCTCGTCGAGAATCAGAATCGCCGGGTTTTCTAACAGCGCCCGCGCGAAGCTGATGAGCTGTCTCTGACCTGCCGAGAGTCTGCTCCCGCGCTCGTTGACCTGCGTCTGGTAGCCGTTTTCCATCTCCATGATAAAGTCGTGTGCGCATACAGTCTTTGCGGCAGTGATGACTTCCTCGTCCGTTGCGGTCAGATTTCCATAACGAATGTTATCCATAATGGTGCCGGAGAAGATAAAGCTGTCCTGCATCATGATGCCCATCTGCTTGCGCAGGGACTTTAAGGTCACGTTGGAGATATCGGTGCCATCGATCAATATCCTGCCGGAGTCCACGTTGTAGAAGCGGCTGATGAGATTGACGATGGTCGATTTGCCGGCCCCGGTGGGACCTACTATGGCGTAAGTGTCGCCGGGGTTTGCGGTAAAGTTCACTTTGTTTAAGATCGGTACACCGTCCTCATAGCTGAAATACACGTCCTGAAAGGTTACTTTGCCGTCGATGGGCGGCATCGGTACAGCGTTCTCGGCGTCCTTTACATTGACGGGCTCATCGATCGTCTCAAAGATGCGCTCTAAGTAGGCGATGGCAGTGAGCAGCGAATTGTAAAACGAGGCGAGCGTGTTGACCGGCTCCCAGAATCTCGAGATGTAGGAGGTAAACGCGATCAGGATACCGACTGTCACACCGTATATTTCGCCCGAGATCCAGCCGATGCCGATGACATAGATAAACGCTGTCGTAACGGTCGAGATCGAGTCGATGCAGGGCCACATGATAAAGTTGTACTTGACGGCACGCATCCACGCACTCCGGTAGCTGTCGCTCAGGTGGTTGAAGATCGAAGTATTCTCGCGCTCGCGCACAAAGGACTGTGTGACACGGATACCGTTGATGCTCTCCGCGATATAGGCGGTGAGGTTGGACTGCTTGTTGCTCTGGATCTGCCATGCGCGCCGCTGGCGTCTCTTCACGAACACAATGACAGCAAAGAGCACAGGCAGTCCGCACAGACAGATCAGTGTCAGCCTGACATGCAGCAGGAGCATAAAGAGCAGGATAAAAATTAAATTACACATGTCAGTGATCGTGTTGATGATACCGTTTGAGAGCAGGTCGCTCAGGCTGTTCACATAGTTGACCACGCGCACCTGAATCTTGCCGTGGGGGCGGTCGTCATAGTAGGAGAATGGAAGCTCCTGCAGATGACAGAAGATGTCAGAGCGCAGCTGGTGTACGACCGACTGGCCAATGCGGCTGGTGATGCGTATTTTCAGGCGGATGCACACGCAGGTATACAGTACGATAACAAGTGATATTATCGTGATAATGACAATTGCCCTGACATTTTTGGCAGGTATGTAGTTGTCCATGATCTCGCTGATAAACATGGGGAAGAGCATGGTCAGGGCGGAGGAGGACAGCATCAGGAAAAGCGCGAAGGCGAGCTGTCCCCGGTAGGGCTTTACATACTGGAACACACGTTTTAATTGGCTGAGGTCAAATTTATCCTCCATCACTTCATCGATATCATATTTATTGCGCGCCATATCGTTCACCACCTTTCTTGTTCCGGCTGATCTCGTCAACATATTTTTCAAACTCGCCGTACTGATGACGGAATACTGTGGCATAATAGCCGTTATTTTTGAGAAGCGCATCGTGTGTGCCCTGCTCCACAATCTTTCCGTCATTCAGCACCAGAATCAGGTCGGAATCCTTGATGGAGGAGATGCGGTAGGCGACGACAAAGATTGTGCAGGTCTGGTCGATATTGTTCAGCTGCTGCTGGATATAGCTCTCTGTCTCCATATCGACGGCGGATGTCGTGTCGTCAAGTATTAAGATAGAAGGTTCTTTTAAGAGCGCCCTTGCCAGTGAGATGCGCTGTTTCTGACCGCCGGAAAGCCCCACGCCGCGCTCACCGACGATCGTGTCATAGCCGTCGGGCATCTCGCGGATAAAGCCGTCGGCGTCCGCCATGACAGCGGCCTTTTGGACGGCCTCGAAAGGACAGTCCGGTTTGCTGTAGGCGATATTGCCCTCGACGGTGTCAGAGAAGAGAAAGACATCCTGCATCGCCATGCCGATATTCTGGCGGAGATTGTAGAGGTCCAGGTCCTTCACGTTTCTGCCGTCGACCAGCACTTCCCCGTCGGTGACATCATAGAACCGGCAGAGCAGGTTCATGATGGTGGATTTGCCGGAGCCCGTCGAGCCAAGAATGCCGACGGTCTGACCGCTTTTTACCTGAAAGCTGACATTGTGGATAATGTCCTCGTCGTCAGCACTGTAGGACACGTTTTTAAACTCGACATCTCCCCGAAGCTTTTGGCAGGGGATCGGTTTGGCAGGGTGCTTTACCTTCGGCTCCTCGCTGTAGGTGGCATAGATCTTCTCCACGGAGGTCGTGAAGCGCTGGATATCGTTGATACGCCAGCCAATCTGGCGCAGCGGGTTCATGAGCATCCACAGATAGCCGTTGATCGTGACGTAATTTCCAAGTGTCATACTGTCCTGGATTACCATGATACTGCCGACCAGCATCAGAATCACAGTGAGCATGTTTGAGAGAAACTCAAACTGCGGTACATATTTTGTCCAGATTTCCGCGGCGGCAAGCTCGGCGTCGCGGTAGCCGTCGTTTTCCTTATTAAATTTTCCGATTTCATAATCTTCCTTGGAGAACGCCTTGACCACGCGGTTTCCGCTGACATTCTCCTGCACGAAGGTGTTGAGGGAGGAGAACTGCTCGCGGATGCGCTGGAAGCGCGGGCGGCCTTCCCTGGTCTGGCTCAGCGTTACGAACAGCGCAAAGGGCAGCACTGCACACATGCAGAGCGCAAGCTTCCAGCTGACAGTGAAGATCATAATCAGCGCAAAGAAGAACAGGAAGACATTTTCATACACCTGATAAATAACAAATGCTATGAAATGTCGTATGGCATCCATGTCACCGGTCTGGCGGCTCAACAGGTCGCCGGTCCGCTTCTTATTATAGAAGTTAAAGTCTTCCTGCAGTAGTTTGCGGTACACGGTATCGCGCATGGAATACAGCACATCCTGTGAGCTGGTCTCAAAGATGACCTGGGACCAGTAGCGCAGCAGTCCCCGCAGGACCGTGATGATGACCAGCAGCGCAATCAGCCCCGGCAGCAGGCCATAATTTCCGGCGGTGATGACATCATCGACGATGGAGCCGGATACAATCGGCTTTACGATGGCAAGGATGGAGATTACTGTCACCATCACAAGTCCCAGTGCGATACTTCGGTTGTGCTTTTTGAGAAAAGAGTAGAACCATTTCATGGCAGTCATAGTTTTGCACCTCACTTTTCCTTTTTGCATTTCTTTTGTTTCCGCCAGAACACACATTTGGATTTAGAACAGGTGTGTTTTGGCGGTTACGTTTTAGTATAGCTGAAATCATATAAAATGCAACCCAAAAAGTGTTACGTTTTAATGCAATAATTGTCGTTTTCTCTTCTCGGGGAAAAAGGACAGAACACCAAAAAGACGAAAAAAGTTAGATTCAAACTGCATAAAAAAGAATTAACTGGAAAGAATGAATTGTATAAAAGGCACAAAGAAAATGCGGATTGTATACAATAACAAAAGTTAGGATTTTGAAATCGCCGAAATGTTCCAAATACTGACAAAAAATCTTTACTTTGAACATATTGTATACTATAATACGTGAAAGCAGAGGTTTCTCGGTTTTGCAGATGTGAGGCAGCTGTTCGGTATGGGCAAATCGCTGCAGTTGTGGAACGCATGAGGCGCCTGACTGTTGTCACGCAGCCGGTTATGTGTGGAAAAGGAGTTGTTATTATGAGAGAACGCAAGATTAAAATGACACCAGCGGAGGTTCAGAATTTTGTCAATGTGGCATCAAAGTGTGACTTTGATATCGATATTTCTTACAATCATTACACAGTCGATGCCAAGTCGATCATCGGTGTGATGGGACTGGATTTCCGGTCAATCCTTACACTGCAGTATGCGGGATACAATGATGAGTTCGAGAGCTATGTGAGCGGGCTTGCCATCGCGTAGGCAGGAATCGTTGAGGGATAGACATGATACAATTGACTCTCTCTAAGTGATGGGGTAAACTGTCATTTGGAGGGAGTTTTTTGTGATTCGGCCCTTTGCAAAGCGACTGTCCGACGACATAGGGGCGGTTGAGAAGAACTTGATTATAAGATAAAAGGGGACAGACATGGAGATACGCGTATCAGTCCGGCAGCTTGTGGAGTTTATCCTGCGGGAGGGCAGCATTGACAATCGGCGCTCCGGAGGCTCAGACACGGCTATGCAGGAGGGCAGCCGCATACACAGGATGCTGCAGCGGCGCATGGGCAGTGAGTACCATGCGGAGATCGGTCTGCAGTACACATGGCACACGCCAGAGTACGACATTATAATAGAAGGAAGAGCGGATGGAATTATTGACTACAACTGGGGCGGGCATGAGATAGCGCCGGATGATCCGATGCATTATAAGAAAACACATGTTATCGAAACAGAAAATAGCGATAACGTCAAAGCGCTGCCAGCGCATGTGAAAGAGGAGAAAGTAATTATCGATGAGATCAAGGGAACTTACAGGGAATTGAAGCGCATCACACAGCCTGTCGGTGTCCATCTTGCGCAGGCAAAATGCTATGCGTATATGTATGCAGAGCAGAATCACCTGAATCAAATCGGCGTGCGCATGACATACTGTCATATCGAGACGGAGGCAATCAAATATTTTCATGAGGATTATACCTTTTTGGAGCTAAGGCAGTGGTTTGACGAACTGATGCAGGAGTACAAAAAGTGGGCGGATTTCCAGTTTGCGTGGAATGGTGTCCGCGCTGCGTCAATCAGGGAATTACAATTTCCATTTCCGTACCGCGATGGACAGAAGGAACTTGTCACCTATGTTTATCAGACCATCTATCACAAGAGAAAGCTTTTTCTCGAGGCGCCGACCGGTGTAGGCAAGACGATCTCAACGGTGTTTCCGGCAGTGAAATCCATGGGTGAGGGAATGACGGAGAAGATATTTTATCTCACGGCAAAGACCATCACCCGCACAGTGGCGCAGGAGTGTTTCGGCCTGCTGCAGGAAAAGGGGCTTCACATGAAGACCATCATTTTGACAGCGAAGGACAAGATCTGCTTTATGAAGCAGGAGGAGCGGCAGCAGGAAACGCAGGGTGAGGCAGAGTGCAATCCGGAGTCGTGTCCTTACGCAAACGGCCATTTTGACCGCATCAACGATGCCATGTATGACCTTCTGACACACGAGGAACATTTCACGAGGGAAAAAGTGCAGGAATATGCAGCCCGCCATCAGGTCTGTCCGTTTGAGTTAAGTCTTGACATGAGTCTGTTTTCGGATGCCGTCATCTGCGACTACAATTATGTGTTTGATCCAAGGGTGTACCTCAAGCGCTTTTTTGCCGACGGGATTGGAAAGCGGAACTATGTGTTTCTGATTGACGAGACACACAATCTGTTGGACCGCGGCAGGGAGATGTACAGTGCGGCGCTGTTCAAAAACGCGTTTCTGAGCACAAAGCGGCTGATAAAAGAAGCGTCCCCAAAGATCGCAGCACACCTTGACAAGTGCAACAAGGAGCTGCTCGCCATGAAACGGCAGTGCGAGAGCTACCGCAGGGAGAAGGAGATCGACGGGTTTGTGGTGGCGCTAAATCGTCTCTATGGGGCAATCGACGATTTTCTGGACGAGCATGATACCTTTCCGAATAAAAAAGAACTGCTGGAATTTTATTTTGAGGCGGCGCATTTTCTCAATATGTATGAGATTATGGACGACAATTATGTGGTGTACAGCCAGCTGACGGATGACGGGGATTTTATGCTGAAGCTCTTCTGTGTCAATCCGTCACAGAACCTGCGCCAGTGCATGCAGAAGGGGAGAAGCACGATCTTATTCTCGGCGACACTGCTGCCGATCCAATATTATAAGAAGCTTCTGGGCGGCGAGCCGACAGACTATGAGGTGTATGCGAAGTCCGCTTTTGACGAGAAGAAGAAAGCGCTGCTGATCGCAAACGATGTCACGAGCAAATATACGAGGCGGAGCGAGGAGGAATTTCAGCGCATCGCCCGCTATATCCATGAGGTAGTGCGGCAGCGCCACGGCAATTACATGGTCTTTCTGCCGTCGCACCTTTTTCTGGAACAGGTTTATGACTGTTTTATGGAGGCGTATTACGATGCGGGCACGATGGAGTGCATCGTGCAGGAGGACTATATGAGTGAGGCGAAGCGGGAGGAATTTTTGCTTCGTTTTCAGGGAAATGAAACGGATGAGTCCATTTTGATCGGTTTCTGCGTCATGGGGGGAATCTTTTCGGAGGGAATCGACTTAAAGCGCGACAGCCTGATAGGGGCAATTATTGTGGGAACCGGCATTCCACAGGTGGGCTGCGAGCGGCAGCTGTTAAAAGAGTACTTTGACGCGCAGGGGGAGAAAGGGTTTGACTATGCCTACCGGTACCCCGGCATGAACAAGGTGCTGCAGTCGGCGGGGCGCGTGATCCGCACTGCCGAGGATATCGGGGTGGTGGCGCTGCTCGACGAGCGCTTTCTGGAGCCGCAGTACAGGCGCATGTTTCCGCGGGAGTGGAGTCAGTATGAGGTGGTCAGTGTGTCAAAAATAGCTCAAAAAGTGGAAAATTTTTGGAATGAATGGCTCTGAACATATTGTAATTGCAAGGACAGGTGTGCTATACTAAAAAATTGAAACGATATGAAGAATGTGGAGGAATTTTATGAAGATAGCAGTGGCGGGTATCGGCTATGTTGGTCTTTCGAATGCGATCTTGCTGGCGCAGCACAATGAAGTGACGGCAGTGGACGTCTTTCAGGAAAAAGCGGATATGATTAACAATAAAAAAACACCGATTATTGATAAAGAGATAGAGGAGTATCTGACGACAAAGGCGTTGAATCTTAAGGCGACAACGGACGGAGCATCTGCATACAGGGACGCGGAGTATATTATTATCGCGACGCCGACCAACTACGATCCGGACAGGAACTATTTTGACACCAGCTCGATCGAGGCTGTGATTGAGCTGGTCATGCAAGTGAACAAAGAGGCTGTCATGATCATCAAATCGACCGTTCCAGTAGGTTACACAAAGTCTGTCCGGGAAAAATTCGGCATTGATAATATCATCTTCTCGCCAGAGTTCCTGCGTGAGGGCAGGGCATTGTATGATAACCTCTATCCATCGCGAATCATAGTGGGGGAGCAGTCCCGGCGGGCAGAGGTGTTTGCTGATCTGCTGAAACAGGGTGCGATTAAGCAGGATATCCCGACTTTGTTCACAGATGCGACTGAGGCAGAGGCGATCAAGCTCTTTGCCAATACGTATCTGGCGCTCAGAGTTGCGTATTTCAACGAGCTGGATACTTATGCAGAGATGCGGGGACTCAACACAAAGCAGATAATAGAAGGGGTTGGGCTTGATCCCAGGATTGGAAATCATTACAATAACCCATCTTTTGGCTACGGCGGTTACTGTTTGCCCAAGGACACCAAACAGCTGCGTGCCAATTATGAGAATGTGCCCAATAATATTGTCTCGGCAATCGTGGATGCCAACAGAACCAGAAAGGATCACATTGCAGAGATGATACTGGCGAGGAAGCCCCAGATTGTGGGAGTGTACAGACTTACGATGAAGACGGATTCCGACAACTTTCGCCAGTCCTCCATACAGGGGATTATGAAACGGATCAAGGCAAAGGGTGTTGAGGTTGTCGTGTATGAGCCAAGCTTCAAGGAGGAACATTTCTTCCGGTCAAGGATAATCCAGGATTTGGACGAATTTAAGAGGATATCGGATGTCATTATCGCAAACCGTTTGACAGAGGAGCTCGAGGACGTGGAAGAGAAAATTTATACAAGAGATATTTACGGCCGGGATTAGGAACCTTCGATAAGTTATTGATTAACAGTTCCTTAGCACGCAGCAATAATGCATATTGATAGAAAGAATCTGAGATCTTGGAAAAGATGTTCAGGTTCTTTTGTTGATTATCGCTAAAAAAGACCAGAAGTTTCGGATAATTTCGACGAAAATCACTTGGATATAGAATATAACCTTGCTATTTATGGGGCAGAGTGATATTATAGTTTTGTCCATTGGAAACGTTACCGAAATCGCCAAAACCGCAAATGGTTCCGACAATTCCTGGCTCGATAATGATTCCGTGGACATATTAATATTTCAGGGGGAGAGGTTTACATTATTCCTGATTATTGATATACTAAGATTAGAGTATGTTGGCATCTATGGAAGATAACATTTTGTGTAGAAAGGGAGATGTGTATGAGAAGAAGTGGCGTCTTGATGCCGGTATCCAGCTTACCATCAAGATTTGGAATAGGTGGATTTTCAAAGGAAGCCTATGACTTTGTGGATTTTTTGGCAGCGTCAGGCCAGTCCCTGTGGCAGATTTTACCTCTGGGACCTACGGGATATGGGGATTCCCCCTATCAGTCTTTTTCAACCTTTGCGGGCAGTCCGTATTATATCAGTCTGGACGCACTGATTGAGGAGGGACTTCTCACAGAGGAGGAGTGTTTGTCTGTCGATTTCGGTAACGATACCAAGAAGGTGGATTACGAAAAGATATATAACACAAGGTTTCATCTTCTCAGGAAAGCATTCGAGCGGGCAGACATTCACAAACAGTCAGAATACATGGAATTTGTCGAGGAGAACAGGCAGTGGCTCAAAGATTATGCGATGTATATGGCAGTCAAGGATTCCCTGGGCGGTGCGTCGTGGATTGCATGGGATGAGGGGATCCGCTTGAGGAAGCCAGAGGCGATGACAGAGTACGAGGCGAAGCTTGCCGATGATATCGCATTTTACAGCTATCAGCAGTATCTATTCTCAAAACAGTGGATGGCACTCAAAGAATATGCCAACAAAAAAGGAGTCCAGATAGTGGGTGATATTCCGATTTACGTGGCGTTTGACAGTGCGGACACATGGGCGAACCCTGAACTTTTTCAGCTGGATGAGGAGAATGTTCCGATTGCCGTTGCAGGCTGTCCTCCCGATGCCTTCTCGGCTACGGGACAGCTTTGGGGAAATCCTTTGTATCAGTGGGATTACCATGAAGAGACAGGTTTTGCGTGGTGGATCAGGAGACTCTCGCACTGCTTCCATATCTATGATATTGTGCGGATTGATCATTTCCGGGGCTTTGATGCGTACTGGGCGATCCCCTATGGCGACGAGACAGCAGAGAACGGCACTTGGGAGAAGGGGCCGGGGTACAATCTTTTTGCAGTGATGAAGAAGACACTTGGAAATCGCGCAGTGATTGCGGAGGACTTAGGCTTTTTGACGCCAAGTGTGTTAAAGCTGGTAAAAAGGACAGGCTATCCTGGAATGAAAGTTCTGCAGTTTGCTTTTGATGCGGATGGGGAGAGCGATTATTTGCCGCACAATTACACGAATAACTGTGTGGTATATACAGGGACACATGACAATGATACCGTAAATGGATGGATACCTTCCATGAGCAGAAAGGATTTGGCCTTTGCGAAAAAATATCTGAATATCAGAAGAAACGCAGATATTTGTGAGAGTCTGATTCGGACAGCGCTTGGGAGTGTGGCAGACACAGCGATTATTCCCATGCAGGATTATCTGGGACTGGGGAGTGAGGCGAGGGTCAACACACCGTCGACGCTAGGCGGGAATTGGGAGTGGCGCATGGAGCGCGATGCGTGCACGGAGGCGCTCTCGTCACATATACGGGAGCTGACACAGCTCTATGGAAGAACTGCCCATCCCAACACGGTCAATGCTTCCGAAAAGAAAAAAACAAAATAGATTGAGGTGAGAAAGTGTTTGAGCCGACAATCAAAGACATAGCAAAAATATGCGGTGTAGGTGTCAGCACTGTATCGAGGGCGATCAATGATCATCCAGATATCAATCCAGAGACAAAAGAGAAAATTATGAGCACGATCCGGGAATACGGATATGTTCCAAATGACAGCGCCAGAAATTTAAAGCGAGTGGATGCAAAGGCGATCGCAGTCCTTGTAAAGGGAATAGCGAATCCGTTTTTTATCAATATGATCAAGGTGATCGAGCAAGAGTGCAAGAAAAAGCATTACGCGATGGAGCTGTCGCACATAGAAGCGGATGAGGATGAGGTGGATGTAGCGCAGAAAGTAGTCAAAGAGAAGCGTCTGCGGGGAATTATATTTTTGGGAGGATTATTTTCCCATTCCGAGGAAAAATTAAAGAAACTTAGTGTCCCTTTTGTGTTTAGTACAGTAGGGTCTATTCCAGAAAATATTAGTAAAAACATATATTCGAGTATCAGCGTGGATGACCGCAAGGAAAGTGCTAGAATGGTGGATTATCTAATCAGTTTGGGACACACACAGATTGCAATTCTCGTCGCGGAGGCGATGGAGGAGAGTATTGGAAAACTGCGTCTGGAGGGGTATTGCGATGCGTTGAGGGCACACGGTATTGAAATACATCGCAGCCTGATCTGTCAGACCAGAAATGAGCTGAGTCATTTCTCTATGGAGAATGGATATCTGTCCACTAAAAAATTGCTTGAGCGCGGGGAAATGTTCACCGCGCTGTATGCAGTGTCAGATGCGCTTGCCATCGGAGCGCTGAGGGCACTGCATGATGCAGGGCTGCGCGTGCCAGAGGATATTTCACTGGCAGGATTTGACGGGATCGGGATGGCCAATTATACAGTGCCAAGTCTGACGACGATGCACCAGCCTGTCGAGGAGATGGCAAAGGATACGACACGGCTGCTTTTTGACATCATTGCAAAGAAGACGAAGCATCAGCACATTACATATGAGGCGGAACTCATGATAAAAGAATCCACTGCAAAACGTCCCTGATGAATTGTCAGGGATTTTTTGTATTTTATAGTTTTTTTGTGAATAAAAATGGTATATAATAAAAAGATGGAAAACAGGAATAAGACAGAAGCGGGGGATTCATATGGATTTTGAAGTGTATCAAAAAGGAGTGAAGCTGGCTTTCGATGAGCATACACTGTCGAACATTGGTCCAATATTGGAGGGAATGCCAGGAGGTCTTTTTATCTACCGTGCAGACGGAGACGAGGAATTGTTGTATATCAACAGTGCCGTATTGCGGATTTTTGGCTGTGATACGGAGGAGGAATTCCGTGAGCTTACGGGATATACATTCAGGGGAATGGTTCATCCTGAGGATATCGAAGAGGTGGAGAAAAGCATTCAGAGCCAGATTGCAAACAGTATTCACGATTTGGACTATGTGGAATACCGCATTATCCAGAAGGACGGAACGATACGATGGATAGCGGATTATGGACATTTTGTGCGGACAGCGGACTACGGTGACATTTTTTATGTCTTCATTGACGACAGTACAGAGCGACTGAAGAACCGGATGAATGAGCTGGAGAAGATGAATGAGGAGCTTCGCACGATCTATGCGAGGGAGAGTCAGTATCGGAAGGCGATTCTTTACGATGCGATTTCGTTTTTTGAGGTCAACTTGACAAAGGACAAGTTCCTCTCGGCATACATACAGATGCAGGATGGCCAGCTTAAAGATTTTTTTGAGTATTCGGGGATACCTTCCTTTGAAAAATATTCAGATTATGTCCGATTTTGTATGCGGAATAAGAATACAGAAGAATCAGAGGAGTATGTGAAGTTCATTGACGCGGATCGCCTGATACGGTGCTACAGCAAGGGGGAGCTGGAGCAGACCTGCGATGGATGGATGACAGATGCTATGGGAAGAAAGCATCTTTACCACTATGCTTTTCTGCTTGGCAAGAATGAGTACACAGGCGATGTGGTCACAATGGCAATCGCAAAGGATATGACAGAACAGATGCAGCGGCAGAAGCTGTTAAAATCTGCCCTGAATCAGGCACAGACTGCCAACATTGCGCGGAATACATTTCTCCAGAACATATCGCATGACATAAGAACGCCGCTCAACGCCATTATCGGCTATGCGGAGCTTGCCAGAAACCATAAGGCAGACCACGACAGGATTGACAATTATCTGACGCAGATACGCATTGCGAGTGAACAATTGCTTACAATTGTAAATGAATCGCTGGAGATTACACGCATGGAATCCGGGAAGGTATATCTGGTGGAAAACATTGTTATGCTGGGCGATTTGCTGGCGGATATTGATAGAACAATGCGGCCGCAGATGGATGTGAAAGCAATCCGGTTTGCGGTTGACAGGTCACAGGTTCAGCATGGCGCGATGTACATGGACTTTCTGAGAATAAAGGAAATGCTGTTTCAGTTACTGGATAATGCAGTAAAGTACACAGAACCAAATGGCCAGGTGAAACTGACTGTGATGGAGGAGGATATCAAGCTCAATCATTTCGGCAAATTTCAGTTTGTCATAGAGGATAATGGGAGAGGAATCTCACGGGAGTTCCAGCAGGAGTTATTTCAACCATTTAAGCGGGAGAATAATACGACGAAGAGTGGTGTCCTGGGGACAGGTCTTGGGTTGAGTGTGGTAAAAAGTATTGTGGATCTGATGGAAGGAAGTATTGAAGTCGAGAGCAAAGAGGGAAAGGGCAGCAAATTTATCGTAAGCCTTCTGCTGAAACTGCCGGAAGAGGTGCCGGAAAGCGATCTGACACAACGGCCAGCTGCTGATATTGACCTAAAAGGGAAACGCATTTTGCTGGTGGAGGACAATGAGATTAACCGCGAGATTGCGGAGGAGCTGCTTACGGATGAGGGGTATCTTGTTGAGACGGCGAATGACGGCAGTGTAGCTTTGGAAATGGTCAGCAAATCAGAGCCCGGGTATTATGCGTTGATTTTGATGGATATTCAGATGCCTGTCATGGATGGGCACAAGGCAACAAAGGCGATTCGGAGGCTGGAGAACAAAGATCTTGCAAGCATACCGATCATAGCATTGTCTGCAAATGCGTTTGCGGAGGACTACAAGCGGTCCGTCGAAGCAGGCATGGATGCACATGTTCCAAAGCCAATCAAGATTGAGGAGCTGCAGGAGACAATACGAAATGTGCTGGGAAGTTTCCGCCGGGAATAGGAGCGAGCTTATGGATTTGAGTGTAATTATATCCGTCAGCAGTATGCAGCATCATATCGCTGCATGTCTCAGGAGTATTACGAGGTGTCCGTGCGATACGATCGATATGGAGTGTGTTGTCGTAAATGACAAAAGCACAGACGAGATTGCAGCGATCGTGAACCGGTATATTGAGAGAGACAGCCGCATTAAGCTTGTCACAAGGGAAGGGGACGAATCGTTCGACGCGCGGAATATGGGGATTGAGAAAGCCTCGGGAAGATATATTCTGTTTCTGGATGCGCGCGACCGGCTGTGCGAGGATGCATGGGAGCAGATCGAGGCTGCAGTAGTGGAAGAATATGCAGATTTTGTGGCTTTTAGCTACATTACAGCGCGCGAAAACGGAAAGCTGAAAGCACAGATGCTTCCGATATCAGATGTGATATCGACAGACGTGAAAGTGGCAAGAAGGCTGATGTATGCGGGGGCAGCATTTGATACATACTGGGGAAAGCTTTTTAAGAGCAGCATTATCAGGGATAACAATATCTTATTTCAGACAGACCTTCCAGGCAGCGATAGCCTTTTGTTTGTGGCAGAGTATTTTGAACATTGTGACAGTTATCTGATGACAAAGGCAATGATCTTGTATCATGCGCCAAATGCTGAGAGCGCTATGAGAAATTATAGCATGGAGGAGCGCGTCGAATTTGTAAGAGCATTGTATGAGATAAATTTAGATATGGTAAAGCACTACAATGACAGTGAGCTCATAGGTCATATGCAGGTGTATTATGTAAAAGTGCTGACAGAACTTTTTTATGCGTATGTGAAAGAGTACAGCTACAGCAAAAGAGCATTGGAGACCATTTATGAGAAAGCGCTTGAAAATGTATATTTGAAAAGGATTCTCGAAGAAGTGGACGAGCGTATGATTCCTTCTGGCATAAGAAAGTATGAATACCGTCTGCTTCGAAGGGGGAATGCGGCAAAGCTCAGGAAATACTTTTCCATAAAGGCAATGGTACAAAAAGGGTGATATATAGAGGGTGATTACTGTAATGCATAAAATAGTACAAATGGTAAAGTTCAGCGCAGCTGTGTTCGGGACAATGGTTCTGTTAGGCGGTTGTGGAAAAAAGCCAGAGAATACCAATCTTCTTGAAGGAATGGAGCTGGTGGAGGCGTATGACTTTCAGGGAGCGGTAGAGAGCTTTGAGACAGCGCTTTTAAATAACGAAGATCAGGAGCTCTGCTACAGAGGGCAGGGGATTGCCTATATGGGTCTTGGAAATTATGCGGAGGCGGAGGCTGCATTTCTCAAATCGATAGAGAACGCAAACAGCAATCCGGATGCGCTTGTGTATGACACCAACTACTATCTTGCTGCCACATACATGAAGCAGGGGAGGTATGCTGAGGCAGAGGAGATCTACTCGGCGATTATCGCACTTAAAAAGAAGGAAATAGATGCCTATTATCTGCGTGCGTGCGCAAGACTGCGGCAGGGAAATTACGAGGAGGCGGTTGCAGACTTTGAGAGGGTATTTGATCTTGATTCCAACAATCTCGAGCTGGTGACAGACGCCTATGTGGAGATGCAGGCAGCGGGTTTTGGTGAGGCAGGAAAGACGTATATACAAGATTTTATGGCCAAGAAGGAAAAATCGCTCAAGAATGGTGATAAGGGGCTCATCTATTTTTATCTGGAAGATTATGAAAATGCGCGTATTTATCTGGACGACTTTGTAAATGGAAATGACGCGAGGATGTCGTCGATTCTTGGTCAGACATATGAAAAACTCGGAGATATGAATTATGCTGTCGTCGTATATCAGACATATCTGAGCTCCAATGAGGCGGATGCAGAAATCTACAATAGTCTTGGCATCTGTCTGATGCACCAGCAGAAATATGAGGAGGCGTTAGCGGCATTTGAGAGCGGGATCGCCATGGGGGCTTCGGATTATCTGCAGGAGTTAAAGTATAATATGATTGTGGCAAATGAGTACACTGGAAATTTTGAACAGGCAAAGATATTGATGCAGGAGTATCTTCAGGCCTACCCAGATGATGCCCAGGCAAAAAAGGAGAACGAATTTCTGAAAACACGGTAATAAAGGCATATTCCAATTGTGACATGAGAGATACAAAAACACTAGATATTGTATTTGTTTCCACAGGAACACATAATATTTAGTAGTGTTCGATTGACTTCGAATTTTCTATCTGCTATCATGTGTATAACGTTTTAGCCATGCAGGAATGACGGTTTATCGGACAACTTATGGCTGGGTATGGCTAAATCTCAAAAGGAAAACGAATCAAGTGAAGGAGTATGCGAAATGTTTCAGGTTATTAAAAGAGATGGCAGTGAGGCTGAGTTTTGTCTGGACAAGATTGGCGGTGCGATCATCAAAGCATTTAACGCGACACAGATGCACTATAATCAGGATATCATCGATCTGCTCGCACTGCGGGTGACGGCGGACATCCAGGGAAAAGTAAAAGAAAGCAAGGCACATGTGGAGGATATTCAGGACAGCGTGGAGAAGGTGTTGGAGCAGGCGGGTTATACAGAGTCGGCCAAGGCGTTTATCCTCTACAGAAAACAGCGTGAGAAGATGCGCAATATGAAGTCGACAATTCTGGATTATAAGGAGGTTGTGGACAGCTATGTGAAGGTGGAGGACTGGCGTGTGAAGGAGAACTCAACAGTCACCTACTCGGTAGGCGGATTGATCCTGTCCAATTCCGGGGCCGTCACGGCAAACTATTGGCTCTCTGAGATTTACGACGAGGAGATTGCAAACGCGCACAGAAATGCTGATATTCACATCCATGATCTGTCTATGCTCACAGGCTACTGCGCAGGCTGGTCTTTGAAGCAGCTGATCAAAGAAGGGCTTGGCGGTATTACAGGAAAGATTACTTCAGCGCCAGCGAGACATTTGTCAGTGCTCTGCAACCAGATGGTAAATTTTTTGGGCATTATGCAGAATGAGTGGGCCGGTGCGCAGGCGTTTTCTTCCTTTGACACATATCTTGCACCTTTTGTGAGGGCAGATAATCTATCCTATCAGGAAGTCAAAAAATGTATTGAAGCGTTTATCTACGGAGTCAATACACCGAGCCGCTGGGGGACGCAGGCACCGTTTAGCAATATTACACTGGACTGGACTGTCCCGAATGACCTTGCAAATCTTCCGGCGATCGTGGGCGGTGAGGAGATGGATTTTACCTACGGGGACTGCAAGGCGGAGATGGATCTGGTCAACAAGGCATTTATTGAGACGATGATCGAGGGAGATGCCAACGGCAGAGGATTCCAGTATCCGATTCCGACATATTCCATAACACGCGATTTTGACTGGTCAGACACAGAAAACAACCGGCTGTTATTTGAAATGACAGCAAAGTATGGGACACCTTATTTCTCGAACTATATCAACTCTGACATGGAGCCGTCCGATGTCCGCAGCATGTGTTGCAGGCTGCGTCTTGACCTGCGGGAGCTGCGCAAAAAAACAGGTGGTTTCTTTGGATCGGGGGAGAGCACAGGGAGTGTGGGGGTTGTCACGATCAATATGCCGCGTATTGCCTATCTCGCAGCAGATGAAGCGGATTTCTACAGGCGTCTTGACCACCTGATGGATGTCAGTGCGCGCTCGCTTAAAATCAAGCGCAATGTGATTTCGAGACTGTTGGACGAAGGATTATATCCTTATACAAAGCGGTATCTCGGAAAATTTGATAACCATTTTTCGACCATCGGTCTGATTGGCATGAATGAGGCAGGGCTGAATGCGAAGTGGCTCAGAGCTGATCTTTCCTGCAGGGAAGCGCAGCAGTTTGCAAAAGATGTCCTGAATCATATGCGGGAGCGTCTGTCTGACTATCAGGAGCAGTATGGAGACCTGTACAATCTCGAGGCGACTCCGGCGGAGAGCACGACCTACAGGCTTGCAAAGCACGATAGAGAGAAGTGGAGTGATATCATTACAGCGGGGCATGCGGGTGATAAGCCTTATTATACCAATTCGTCCCATTTGCCGGTTGACTTTACGACAGACATTTTCGATGCACTTGATATCCAGGATGAGCTTCAGACACTCTATACATCGGGAACCGTATTTCATGCCTTTCTGGGTGAGAAACTTCCGGACTGGAGGGCGGCGGCAAATTTAGTGCGTACGATTGCTGAGAATTACAAACTGCCATATTATACAATGTCACCGACCTACTCGATTTGCAGGGAGCACGGATATCTGGAAGGCGAGCAGAAGACCTGTCCAAAGTGCGGGAAAGTCACAGAAGTATACAGCCGTATCACAGGTTACTACAGACCAGTGCAGAACTGGAATGACGGAAAGCTTCAGGAGTTTCAAAACCGTACAGAGTATCAAATGGGAAACAAGCTTAGCAGGATCAATCAATTTGATAAATTGACGGTGCGAAAGACAGTGACGGCAGAGCATGCAGATGCGGAAAAAAGCAATACCTATCTGTTTACAACCAAGACCTGTCCGAACTGTAATCTGGCAAAGAAATATCTGCAGAATGTCGACTACATGGTTGTCGATGCTGAGGAAAATATGGAGCTTGCAGTCAAGTATGGAGTCAGGCAGGCACCAACTCTTGTAATTGTAGCTGGACAATCAGAGCAGAAATATGTTAATGTATCTAATATAAGAAAATATGCTGAGCTGTTGAGAGCAGAATAAAGTGTGGGGGTAGTACATGATTGATAAATTGATCGAAAAGATTCAGAAAACGGGAGCGCCTGTTGTGGTGGGACTTGATCCCACGATGAAGTTTGTGCCAGATCATATCAAGAAGGCCGCCTTTGAGGAGAAGGGTGAGACACTGGAGGGTGCAGCGGAGGCGATATGGCTATTTAATAAGGCGATCGTTGACAAAACTTATGACCTGATTCCGGCGGTCAAGCCGCAGATTGCCATGTATGAGCAGTTCGGTTTGCCGGGGCTGATTGTTTTCAAGAAGACAGTTGACTACTGCAAGGAAAAAGGGCTTGCAGTAATTGGCGACATCAAGAGAGGGGATATCGGTTCGACATCAGCGGCATACGCGGCAGCGCACCTTGGCAGAGTACAGGTGGGCAGCAATTTCTGTGCAGGCTTCGATGAGGATTTTGCGACGGTCAATCCATATCTTGGCTCCGATGGCGTTCAGCCTTTTATCGATGTATGCAAGGAGGAAAAGAAGGGGATTTTTATCTTAGTCAAGACTTCCAATCCAAGTAGTGGTGAATTTCAGGACAGACTGGTACAGACTGGTATCACGGCCGGAGCGGCAGGCGGGGACGCTGGGGGAATTACATTTTCGGACAAGCCGCTCTATGAGGTGGTTGGCGGGAAGGTTGCCGAGTGGAGTGAACAGCTCATGGGTGAGAAGGGCTACAGTTATGTCGGTGCAGTGGTGGGGGCCACTTATCCAGAACAGGGTAAGATTCTGCGAAAGATGATGCCAAAATCCTTTATCCTTGTGCCGGGTTACGGCGCGCAGGGCGGAACGGGGAAAGACTTGATACACTTCTTTGATGAGAACCGGCTTGGCGCGATTGTCAATTCTTCACGGGGAATTATCGCAGCATACCAGAGTGAGAAATACAGTAAATTTGGTCCGACGGGATTTGCAGATGCCGCGAGACAGGCAGTGATCGACATGATTACAGATATCGATCAGGCATTTGCAGGTGCTGGCAGGTAAAATGTACTTTTAGAAATATATGGAAGGGTAGGGGAATATGGAACAATACAAGAGAGAATATATAGAGTTTATGGTTGACAGCAATGTGTTGAAATTCGGTGAGTTTACATTGAAGAGTGGCAGAAAATCGCCATTTTTCATGAATGCAGGGGCATATGTTACCGGTTCGCAGCTCAGAAGGCTCGGCGAGTATTACGCGAAGGCGATCTATGACAATTACGGCGCTGACTTTGATGTGCTCTTTGGACCAGCATACAAGGGGATTCCACTTTCGGTGGCGACGACGATTGCATTCAGTGAGTTGTATGGCAGGGATATCCGCTACTGCTCCAACCGAAAAGAGGTAAAAGACCATGGAGACGTGGGAATTCTTCTTGGAAGTGACTTGAAAGATGGCGACAGAGTTGTTATTATAGAAGATGTCACAACTTCTGGAAAATCAATCGAAGAGACGTTTCCTATCCTGAAGGAACAGGCAAATGTAGATGTCGTGGGACTGATGGTGAGTTTAAACCGTCAGGAGCGCGGAAAGACACACATGAATGCACTCGCAGAGATTCGCGAGGTATATGGCATCGAGACTGGCGCAATCGTCACGATGGAGGAGGTTGTGGAGCATTTATACAACAGAACGTACAACGGCAAGGTGCTCATTGATGATAAGATGAAGGAAGCGATTGACACATACTATGCCCAGTACGGAGCGAAATAGTAATTTGGTGAACGCAAATTTCTGAAATGGAGGATTAGGATGGACGAGAGAATCTATAAGGCAATGGGACGTGCAGGCGCGCTTTCGATTATATTGGGAGTGGTATCGATTGTTGTGGGATTAACGAGCGGCGTGATGCTTTTAATCAGCGGTGGCAGGCTTTTGGCAGGCAAATCAAAGATATTATTTTAGTATGATGGGCATTTCGTACGGAATGCCCATTTCCTACGGGATGTCCATTCTGAACGGTCATCTCGTTGGATACAAGGAGTGAAAATGTTTCGGATATTTGGCAAGGAAGGGTATATTTTTACAGATAAGAAAAATCCTAAGTGGGGGATTATGTCAACAATATTGGGATTGATTGCTGGTGCGTCCATCTGTTTGGCAGTTCATCGCACTTATCTGAATAAGGGGAGCGCACTGATGCAGTACGGCGCAGTGGTGCTTCTGGCTATGATTTATGCTGTAGCAGGATTGGTTATGGGGATACGCTCATTGAACGAGAAGGATATTTTCAGGATCTTTCCAGTGATGGGTATCCTATTGAATGTACTTACCATAATAACAAGTGGTATTATATTATATTTAGGAGTGGTTTGAAATGGATATTATCAAAGAACGATATGAGTTGTCACATGGCAGAATTCAAGAAATTGCAAAAGCTCAGGATGTGGCATCCGATTACAGGGATTATTTCAGGAGTGTGGCAGAGTTTATCCTGCTGGTTGCAGACACCTGCGACAATAGAGGGAAAATAACCGGGTTAGAGGAATTACGGGCAGAGAACAAAGCACTGTACGCGGATATCCTGGGTGAGCGCTATGCGGTGAGCTATGCCAATCCAACATATGCGTGTGAGCGGTTTGGACTTGACATGGGCAGGCTTCTTTCTTTTCTATATGCAGAGATTCGGGCAATGATACCGTATGCTTTTGAGCAGGCGTTTGAGGACCTGGTAATCCGCATGGAGCTTTTTGTGGAGATCTACAATGCATTTGCCTATGCTCAGTCTGAGGCGGCAGTTCCCAATACAGAAGACATCAGAGATACGCTCTACTGGTACGTGAATGATTATACAGAGACTGCTTCTGCCCGCAGAGTTCGCAATCTGGTGGATACAGACTGTGATTTTGCGGTCAGGATTGTGATGGACAGCGATTTGAATGATTTGCGGTATCTGTATCAGTACGGTGAGTATATATCGCAGGATGTGGAGCAGATGGCACAATACCTGAATGCATTGCCGGACGAGCGCATTCAGCTGATGGCAGATACCTATACAGAAGGGTATCGCATCGGTTTTGTCAAGGCACATGTGGACCTTGGGAAAAAGCAAACCGTCGATATACACTACATGCTTGGCTTTGAGCGCGTGGTGAGAGCAGCAATCGCAAATTTTGAGCGGATGGGATTAAAACCGACAATATACCGGTGTGAAAACACAATCTTCAGCAAGTCCGTGGTGCGCAAGAAGGGGTATTTTGGGGCGGATGCCAACAAGCAGTTTCTCTATGACCATAAAGATGACATTGCACTGTTTCTCGACAAAAAGCTGGTGAACAGGACACTTGAGGTGCTCAGACTCGCGTATGAGGAAGTAAAGGAAAAAGCCGCAGTGTATGCGGGACCAGCTGTCATTGAGGTGTTTGGCGAGTCTCCGTTTGCACCTGTATCCAAAGACGAGGTGTGCAGCCTGAATGCAGAGCAGCAGAAGCTCTCAGCAGAACTCAAAGGAGCGTCGCAGAACATTGTCAGCCAATACATTAACGAGGAGGAGAGAAGCTTCACCATCATCGCATTTCCGGTTCCGAGCATCGGAGAGCGCTTTGTGGAAATTTTCGATGAGACGATCAGGCTAAATACACTTGATTACAAGACCTACGAGCGCATACAGGCGACGATGATTGATACGCTCAACAAGGCAGCGTATGTGGAGATCAAGGGAATGAATGGCAATAAGACCAGTCTTCGCGTGATGCTCTATCCGATTTCGGATCCCGGTAAGGAAGCCATCTTCGAAAATTGCGTTGCGGATGTCAATATTCCTGTCGGTGAAGTGTTTACCACACCAGTGCTCGAAGGAACAAACGGTAAGCTTCATGTCAGCCGTGTATTTTTGAATGAATTGGAATACCATAATCTGGAGATTGATTTTAAGGATGGCATGATTGCCGGCTACACCTGCACAAACTTTGACAGTGAGGAGAAGAACAAGGCATATATCAAGGCCAACGTGCTCTATCATTATGACTCTTTGCCGATGGGAGAGTTTGCAATCGGCACGAATACGACAGCGTACATGACAGCGAAAAAGTATGACATCGCAAACCTGTTTCCAATATTAATCGCAGAGAAGACAGGACCGCACTTTGCAGTAGGTGATACCTGCTATAGCAGGAGTGAGGAGGTCAGGGTATACAATGAGGACGGGAAGGAAGTCGTAGCAAAGGACAACACTGTGTCCATATTGAGAAAGACAGATCCTTCCAAGGCATATTTTGCATGTCACACAGATATCACCATTCCATATGATGAGTTGGGCTCCATCATTGCATACAGCAAGGAGGGAACTGCTTTTCCGATCATCGAGAGCGGCCGGTTTGTACTGGCAGGAACAGAGGAGTTGAATGAGCCGCTGAACGGACAATAAATTTGCCAAAAAATAGAATAATTTATTGACGTGAGAAGGGATTATTTGTACACTATAAGAGGTTGGAAATTAATATAAAGTAATATTTTTGGAGGTTTGTTATGGCACAGGTTGGTATTGTGATGGGCTCTGATTCGGATATGCCTGTCATGGCAAAGGCAGCTGATATATTGGAAGAACTGGGGGTTTCCTATGAAATGACAATCATTTCAGCGCACAGGGAGCCGGATGTGTTTTTTGAGTATGCGAAGACTGCGGAGGCGAAAGGGTTTAAGGTGATCATTGCCGGGGCTGGAATGGCAGCCCACTTGCCGGGGATGTGCGCGGCGATCTTTCCGATGCCTGTTATCGGCATACCAATGCACACGACTTCATTGGGAGGGCGTGATTCCCTGTATTCTATTGTGCAGATGCCATCGGGGATTCCTGTAGCGACAGTGGCAATCAATGGCGGGGCAAATGCCGGACTGCTTGCGGCGAAAATTCTTGCGACATCAGACGATAGTCTTCTTGCAAGGCTGAAGGACTATTCTGCAAAGCTCAAAGAACAGGTGATGGCAAAAGACGCAAAGCTGCAGGAGATCGGATATCAGGAATATCTCAGGAAATAGTATTTAAAGTCTGGTGAAGGACTAAAACAGGAGGAAAATATGGATTACAAGAACGCAGGTGTTGATATTGAAGCCGGATATCAGTCAGTGGAGCTCATGAAGCAGTATGTGAAGGAGACAATGCGGCCGGAGGTGCTTGGAGGAATCGGAGGTTTTTCGGGAGCTTTTTCCATGGAGAAGATCAAAGATATGGAAAAGCCAACGCTTGTCTCCGGCACAGACGGGGTTGGCACGAAGATTAAGCTGGCATTTTTGATGGATAAACATGATACTGTCGGTATTGATTGTGTGGCAATGTGTGTCAACGATATTGCATGTGCGGGCGGTGAGCCACTCTTCTTCCTTGACTATATTGCCTGTGGCAGGAATGAGCCCAACAAGATTGCGACAATTGTGAAAGGTGTGGCAGAGGGCTGCAGACAGTGCGGTGCGGCGCTGATTGGCGGTGAGACTGCAGAACATCCGGGACTGATGCCAGAGGATGAGTATGACCTTGCAGGATTTGCAGTTGGTGTGGTTGACGAGAAGGACCTGATTACCGGCGCAGACCTCAGGGCAGGCGATGTGTTGATCGGCATCGCGTCAAGCGGCGTACACAGCAATGGCTTTTCGCTTGTCAGAAAGGTATTTGACATGACAAAGGAGAGCCTGGATACGTACTATGATGCGTTGGGGAAAACACTCGGAGAGGCGTTGATTGAGCCTACGATTATCTATGTGAAAGCGTTGAAGAGCGTCAAAGACAGCGGTGTCAGGATTAAGGCATGCAGCCATATTACAGGTGGCGGCTTTTATGAAAATGTGCCAAGGATGCTTCACGACGGTGTGCATGCAGTAATCAGAAAGGACAGCTATGAGGTTCCGGCTATCTTTGGATTGCTACAGGAGAAAGGCGGAATTGAGGAGCACATGATGTACAATACATACAACATGGGTATTGGAATGATTGTGGCAGTGGATTCTGGCGATGTGGACAGAGCGATGGAGGCAGTCAGGGCCGCTGGCGAGACGTGTTATGTAATCGGTGAGATCAAGGATGGCGAAAAGGGAGTAACAATATGCTGAGAGTATGCGTGTGTGTATCTGGCGGTGGGACGAATCTTCAGGCGATTATGGATGCCATCGATGCAGGTAAGATTACAAATGCACAGATTGTCAGGGTAATTAGCAACAACAAGGGCGCATTTGCGCTGGAACGGGCAAACAGCAAGGGAATTGAAGCGGTTGCTGTGTCGCCAAAGGACTATGCGGACAGAGCGCATTTTAACGAAGCTTTTTTGCAGTGTGTCGACGAGGCAACGCCGGATCTGATCGTGTTGGCGGGATTTTTAGTCGTGCTTCCACCGATGATGATACAAAAATATGAGGGACGCATTATCAATATCCATCCGGCATTGATTCCTTCGTTTTGTGGGAAAGGCTACTATGGACTCAGGGTGCATGAGGCTGTTCTGGAGCGCGGAGTGAAAATTACCGGCGCTACGGTGCACTTTGTAGATGAGGGGACTGATACTGGACCGATTATACTGCAAAAGGCAGTGGAAGTGCTGCCGGATGATACGCCCAAGGTGCTTCAACAGCGAGTGATGGAACAAGCGGAATGGGTGATACTGCCACAGGCGATTAACATGATCGCGAACAGACAGATCGGGATAGAGTGAAATAGAATATAGAAAGGACAGAAAGAAAAACATGAAAGTTTTAATCGTGGGAAGCGGTGGACGGGAACATGCGATTGCCACAAGTGTGTCAAAGAGTCCGAAAGTTGACCAAATTTATTGTGCTCCCGGAAACGCAGGAATTGGACAGCTTGCAGAGTGTGTGCCGATCGGCGCCATGGAGTTTGACAAACTTGTAGCTTTTGCGAAGGAAAAGCAGGTTGATCTTACGATTATCGGCATGGATGACCCGCTGGTGGGCGGTGTGGTTGACGCGTTTGAGGCGGAGGGACTCAGAGTGTTTGGACCGCGGAAGAATGCGGCGATTCTCGAGGGCTCCAAGGCGTTTTCCAAGGATTTGATGAAGAAATATAACATACCGACAGCGGCGTATGAGACGTTTGATGAGGCGGACAAGGCGCTGGCCTATCTGGAGACTGCAGGCTTTCCAATCGTATTGAAGGCAGATGGATTGGCGCTCGGAAAAGGCGTGCTGATCTGCAATACGCTGGAGGAGGCAAGAGACGGTGTGCGTTCGATTATGCTGGATAAGCAGTTTGGAGCAGCCGGAAATCGCATGGTGATTGAGGAGTTTATGACAGGACGCGAGGTGTCTGTGTTAGCTTATGTAGATGGCAGGACAATCAAGACGATGACCTCAGCGCAGGATCACAAGCGTGCAAAGGATGGAGATCAGGGGCTGAATACCGGTGGGATGGGAACCTTTTCACCGAGCCCGTTTTATACAAAAGAAGTGGATGAATTCTGCAAAAAGCACATTTATCAGGCGACGGTCGATGCCCTGGCAGCGGAGGGAAGGGAATTTAAGGGCATTATCTTCTTTGGCCTGATGTTGACGTCAAAGGGGCCAAGGGTCTTGGAATACAATGCCCGATTTGGCGATCCCGAGGCGCAGGTAGTGCTTCCGCGCATGAAGAATGACATCATTGATGTGGTGGAGGCATGCATCGACGGAAAGCTTGACACGATTGATCTTCAATTTGAGGACAATGCGGCAGTGTGCGTTGTGCTTGCGAGTGATGGGTATCCGGTCAAGTATGACAAAGGGCTTGAAATCAGGGGACTTGAGAAATTTGATAACAGGGAAGGTTATTATTGTTTTCACGCGGGGACAAGTCTTGACGGGAACGGGAGGTTTGTCACCAACGGAGGACGTGTGCTGGGTGTGACGGCAAAGGGAACAGATCTCAGAGAAGCGCGGGCGAACGCATACGCAGCAGCAGAGTGGATTGAGTTTGATAATAAGTATATGCGCCATGATATCGGGAAAGCGATTGACGAGGCGTGACAGGAGTATAAAAATGAAAAAGAACAAAAGAAATGGAATAAAGCACATATTGGCGGCATTGCTTTTCTGCATGGTGTTGAGTGTCGGGATGGTAAGCTTAGCCGATGAAAAGGGAACCGTCATTGCAAAAAGCGCGGTAATCAGGGCAGCGGCAGATCCCCAAAGTGAAAAGCTTGCAAGTGTGCCATCAGGAAAGGTTATTGATATTATCAGCAAGACCTCTGGAACAGATGGTAATTATTGGTATCAAGTATATGTGGATTCTAATACAAAGGGCTATATCAGAAGTGATCTGATCAAAGTAGCAGACGGGGTAAACATACCGACAACCCAAGGAGGGGCCGCTTCGGGATCGCAGCCTGCAGATACATCGTCAACTGCGGTGACCCCAGTTGATGCGAGACAGGTTTCTGTTATCAGCAATAATACAAATATTAGAGAAAGTGCTTCCACGACTTCAGCGTCGAGGGCTAAGGCGAACCGTGGCATGATATTGACAGTGACAGGTGAGGCGAACGGCACGGACGGCAAGAAGTGGTATCAGGTAACTTTTACCTACAACAATAGTGAAGTAACAGGTTTTATCCGTTCTGATCTGGTGACAACAGACAATGTTCCGGCAGACACAGCAACATCGCAGATCGTGGGCGAGGAAAATCCAGGCGAGGAGCAGCCACCAGAAACAGTGCCGCCAGAAGAACAGCCGCCAGAGCAGCCTGCAGAGACAAATCAACAACAAAACGACACAGTTATTCCCATGGATGTGGATGAAGTTCCTTATATTATGCCAGGATTTGAACCAATTGCGCTCGGCTCAAACGGACAGGAATATAAGGGATACAAGAATGGAAGTTTTTTCATTTTCTATGCTCAGAAACCAGATGGGGAAGAAGGCTGGTATCTCTTTGATTCAGAGAGAGGTGTTTACCAGAGATATGTCTACACGTCAGATGGAGTAGTCCCGCCAGAGCAGGGGATCGTGCCAGACGGATTGATTCCGGTTATTGTGATGATGGTTATCATTGTGATACTTTTGGCGGTAGTAGGATTGCTGCTCTTAAAGCTCAAAGGACAGGGTAATTCTTACAAGAAATACAGAGGTTATGATGATGACGATGATGACGACCAGGAAGATGACGATATAGAGGACTTAGAGGATTTGGAGGATGACGAGGAGGAGGAGCCGCAGCCAATCAGACGTCCACAGGCACCACAGCCGCCAAGGCGTCCTACAGGACCACAGCCAGTAAGACGCCCACAGGCGGGTGCAGGACCGCAGGCACCGAGGCGCCCACAGGCAGGTGCAGGACCGCAGGCACCGAGGCGTCCACAGGGAAATCCTGCGAATGGAAATGCCCCCCAGGGACCGCAGCCGCCCAAACGTCCGCAGGGAACCAATCCTTCCAATAACGGTAATGGTGCCAGACCGCAAGGACCGCAGGCACCAAGACGTCCACAAGGAGGCGCGGGACCGCAGCCAGCAAGGCGTCCACAGGTACAAAATGAAAGAGTTCCAAACGAAAAGGGACCGGCGCAGAAGGGATATAAGGCAAAGAATCTTTTAGAAGATGATGATATGGATATTATGGATATTGAATAAAAAACTTGTCTGACCGCAGGGTCAGACAGGTTTTTTCACTCTAACTACAGGATTCTTAAAAGTTTATAACATCCCTTGTATACACGTGTCCATTGTGCTACAATTTATATAACAGCCGATAAAATGGAAGGAGCGTGGGAATGAATGTATATAGAGATCGATTTTAACAGTGATGAAGCCCTTTATCTACAGCTGCGCAACCAGATTATAATCGGGATAGCCACGTCTCAGTTTCAGGAGGGAGACGCGCTTCCCTCAGTGAGACAGCTTGCAGATACGATTGGCATTAATATGCACACCGTCAACAAGGCTTATTCCGTATTAAAACAAGAAGGCTTTGTGAAAGTAGACCGAAGAAAAGGCGCAGTGATTGCGATCGACATTGACAAGATGCAGGCAAAAGAGGACCTGAAACGAGATATGCAGGTGCTGTTGGCCAAGAGCAGTTGTAAGCGGATATCCAGGGAAGAGGTTCATGCATTGATCGATGAGATCTATGAGGGTTATGGAGAATGAAAATCGTTTTCCTGTAGAGCGTAATATAATAAAAAGATAGATGGAGGCATAGAAGAAATGCAGCAATTTACAGATAAAGCGAAGGTAGCCTTACAGAAGGCCGCCAAAGCTGCAAGAGATTTGCATCAGAGCTATATTGGAAGTGAGCATATTCTCGTGGGACTGGTAAAAGAAAAAACAGGTGTCGCGGCGAGAGTACTTGCCGATAACGGTGTGGATGAGGTGCAGCTTATCAGTATGATTAAGGAATTGATTGCACCAGAGGGAGATATTGCGTTGCTGGAGCGAGATGGATATTCTCCAAGAGCTGCAAGAGTTCTCGAGGATAGTCACAGACTGGCAGAGAAATTTAAAAGTCAGCTGACAGGGACAGAGCACATTCTGCTTGCTATACTGAGAGAAGGCGAGAATGTGGGGCTGAGGCTTCTGAATACAATTGGCATCAATGTACAGAAGCTGTATATGGATACGCTGATTGCTATGGGAGAGGACATCAATCAGCACAAGGACGACTTGAATAAGAACAGAAATAAAAAGAAACGGGATGGGACAACGCAGACGCTGAATCAGTACAGCCGGGACCTGACGTATCTTGCCAAAGAGGGAAAGCTTGACCCTGTAGTGGGCAGAGAGACAGAGATCATGCGTGTTGTGCAGATTTTGTCGAGACGCACCAAGAATAATCCCTGCCTGATTGGAGAACCAGGTGTCGGCAAGACGGCTATCGCGGAGGGGCTGGCCCTTCGGATTGTAAACGGCGATGTACCTGATACGGTCAGGAATAAGCGTGTTGTGACGCTGGACCTCGCGGGGATGGTGGCAGGTTCGAAATATCGCGGCGAGTTTGAAGAGCGCATCAAGAGAGTGATCAAGGAAGTAATCGATGCGGGAAATATCTATCTTTTTCTCGATGAGATTCACACATTGATCGGTGCCGGCGGCGCGGAAGGAGCAATCGATGCCTCCAATATTCTCAAACCTTCTCTTTCAAGGGGGGAGATACAGCTGATTGGTGCGACGACCATAGCAGAGTACCGCAAGTATATTGAGAAGGATGCTGCACTTGAGAGACGTTTCCAGCCAGTAATGGTGGAGGAGCCAAACGAGAGCGAGGCGGTTGAGATATTGAACGGAGTGGCATATAAATATGAAGAGCATCACAATGTGACCATCACGCAGGAGGCAATCGAGGCGGCAGTAAAACTGTCAGACCGGTATATCAATGACAGAAATCTTCCTGACAAGGCGATTGATCTGATCGATGAGGCTTCTGCTGCCATCCGGCTCAAAAACATGAATGTTCCTGACAGCTTCAAAGAAATGACAGAGCAGATTAAGAAGTACGACCTTCAGATAGAACGCTCCATCAGAATGGAGGCTTACACACAGGCTGCCGAGCTTCGCAAGGCACAGGATGAACTGATCAAAAAATATGACAAGGCAGTAACCAAATATGAGAAAACCCAGGAAGAGCGGAGTCTTGTAGTGACAGAAAACGATATTGCAGAGGTTGTGGCGAACTGGACCAAGATACCAGTCAAGAAGCTGACACAGAAGGAGAGTGAGCGGTTATTAAAGCTTGAATCCATCCTTCATAAGCGTGTCATCGGGCAGGAGGAGGCTGTCACCGCGGTGGCACAGACCATGAAGCGCGGTCGCGTGGGCCTGCAGGATCCCAACAGGCCAATCGGGTCGTTCCTGTTTTTAGGACCTACTGGTGTAGGAAAGACAGAGCTTTCCAAGGCACTTGCGGAGGCGATGTTTGGCTCAGAAAACGCTCTGATACGTGTAGACATGTCGGAATATATGGAGTCCCACTCTGTTTCCAAGATGGTAGGCTCCCCTCCGGGTTATGTAGGGTTTGAGGAAGGGGGACAGCTCAGTGAGAAGGTGCGCAGGTCGCCGTATTCTGTAGTGCTGTTTGATGAGATTGAGAAGGCACATCCAGATGTGTTCAATATTCTGCTGCAGGTGCTCGATGATGGTCACATCACTGATTCTAAGGGCAGAAAGGTGAGCTTTAAGAATACAATCCTGATCATGACTTCCAACGCTGGCGCACAGCGGATTGTCGATCCCAAAAATCTTGGATTTGCAGCTAAGAGAGATGCAGAGGCGGACTATAATAAAATGAAGTCTGGCGTCATGGAAGAGGTAAAGCGCTTGTTCAAACCGGAATTTATCAATCGCATCGATGAGATTATGGTGTTCCATCCGCTGACCGAGCAGGACATGAAACAGATTGTCACGCTATTGTCCAGGAATCTCTGCGAGCGCTGCAGGACGCAGATGGATATTGAGCTATCCTTTACAAACACGTTGAAGGAGTATCTGGTGAAAAATTATTCGGAGCTCAAGATGGGCGCAAGACCGCTCAAGCGTGCGATACAGAATGTGGTGGAGAATGAGCTTGCCACAGCAATCCTCGAGGGCAGAGTCAAGAGAGGCGATGCAGTGTCGGCCGGAGTGCGCGGCGATAAAGTGATCTTCACAGTGAAGGAGCCAAAAGAAACAGCGTGATATTTTCATAAAATTATATAATTATTTTGTGGAAAAAGAATTAAATATAGTATATTATTATAGTGTAAACGAAATTTAATTCTTAAAAATTTTAGGAGGACAAATGAAATGGCAGTAATTGATGAATTGCTACGTTCTGAGAGTAACGGAAATATCAGCTTTGGAAATCATGAGCTGGCGGCAAAGGCAAAGCTTGAAGATTATGAGCATGCCGGGGACATGTACAAGGTAAAGACCTTTCAGGCGATAACCAAGCTGGAAAAGAACGGCTTATTTTTATACGAATCGGTTCCGGGTACCTCCGTTCACAATTTTTGTGAGAGCGAAGACGGCATATCTTTTACGGTAGAAGGAAGTCAGGATGCACAGATTACAGTGGGGGCGGAGGATGATTCCGCGTATGAAGTGATCGTGGCTGGAGAGAGCGCAGGCGTTATGAGGACGAATCTTTCCGGAAAACTCAGCATCAGCGTGGAGCTGGAAGGATCCGGGGAAGTTGAAGTCAGGATTGTAAAAAATAAACAGTAATAATAGAGATAAGAATAAGAAATAGAATAAAAGATACCTCCTCTTTTGAGGAGGTATCTTTATGAGAAAAATTTCAGCGAGAATTTTGTGAGGAGAAAAAATGGCAAAGAAAAGTACTACCGTTTTTTTCTGTCAGGAATGCGGGTACGAGTCTTCAAAGTGGATGGGGCAGTGTCCTGCCTGTAAAAAGTGGAATACATTTGTGGAGGAGAAAGTCAGTGTCACCGGCAGCGGTATGGGAGGCAGCACCAAGATAACTCCATTCCGGGAGGCAGCAAAGCCTGTCAGAATTGGCTCCATCTCTATGAGGGAGGAGGAGCGCATGTACACGGGCATCGCAGAGCTTGACCGCGTGCTTGGCGGAGGCATTATGCATGGTTCTCTGACATTGGTGGGGGGCGATCCCGGAATCGGAAAATCCACACTGTTACTGCAAATGTGCAGATTACTTGCCAATGCGGGCAGGAAGGTTTTGTATATATCGGGAGAGGAATCCTTAAAGCAGATCAAACTCAGGGCTGTCCGAATCGGAGAGTTTCAAGATACAATGTTGCTTCTGTGTGAGACAAATCTCGGTATTGTGGAGGAGACGATCCGCCATACAGAACCAGAAGTCGTTATCATTGACTCAATACAGACAATGTACCAGGAGTCTGTCGCTTCGGCGCCGGGAAGCGTGTCGCAGGTGAGGGAGGCGACCAATGTATTTCTTCAACTGGCCAAAGGAATGGGAATCTCAATTTTTATCGTGGGACATGTGACTAAGGAAGGGACCGTCGCAGGACCGCGGGTGCTTGAACATATGGTCGATACGGTTTTGTATTTTGAGGGAGATCGATATGCGTCATACAGAATCCTTCGCGGTGTCAAGAATCGTTTTGGATCCACAAACGAGATTGGCGTATTTGAGATGCGAAAGGAAGGGCTGATTGAGGTGGAGAACCCATCAGAGTATATGTTGAGCGGGAAGCCAGTGGGAGCCAGTGGTTCTGTTGTGGTCTGCTCAGTGGAAGGCACCAGACCAATCCTGATAGAGATACAGGCGCTCGTGTGCAGGACAAACTTTGGAATACCAAGGCGTCAGACGACAGGAACTGACTTTAACAGAGTGAACTTGTTGATGGCAGTGTTAGAGAAACGGCTGGGATTGCAGATTGGGGACTGTGATGCCTATGTGAATATAGCAGGTGGCATGAAGATCAGTGAACCGGCGATTGATTTGGGGCTGATTATGGCGATTGTTTCCAGCTTTAAAAATCGTGCTGTAGATGAAAAGACGATCGTGTTCGGTGAGGTGGGCTTAAGTGGTGAGGTGCGCGCCGTGAGCATGGCGCAGCAGCGTGTACAGGAAGCAAAAAAACTTGGTTATGATACAGTGATTATGCCAAGAGTAAATCTGGAAGGGATGGACAAGATAGAGGGTATCAGGATTATTGGAGTGGGAGGCATTGGCGAGGCGATAGATATAATATAGAAGCAGGGAGGAATACAGATATGAATCATAAGGTAAGGGAACTGATGGAATTTCTTGACAGCAGTCTGACAAGCTATCATGCGGTTGACAATATAAGAAAAACACTTACACAGGAAGGCTTTACCCAGCTTTCCGAGAAGAAACCCTGGTCACTTACGCAGGGCGGAAAATATTTTGCGATGCGCAATGATTCGTCCATCATTGCGTTTCGTGTGCCGGAGTGCGGCGTAAATGCAATACGGGGGTATCATGTGTATGCTGCGCACTCTGATTCGCCGGCATTTAAGGTCAAGGAGAATCCAGAAATTGATAAAGAGGGAGTATATGTTAGTATTAACACAGAGAAGTACGGTGGAATGATTCTATCCACATGGCTTGACAGACCGCTTACGATTGCAGGAAGAGTGTGTGTGGAAGAGCAGGGGGAAATTGTGAGCTATCCGGTGAAATTAAAGGGTAATATCTGCATGATACCAAGCCTCGCAATCCATATGAATCGGGATATCAACAACGGCGCAGCGCTCAATGTGCAGAATGATATGCTGCCGCTTTTGACAATGACCGATACAGAGAACAGGGAAAAGACATCAAAGGGACTGCTGGCCGCCATGCTTGCACAATCCTTGGGAACAGAGACAGACGATATCCTGTCTTATGACCTGTTTGTGGAAAACTGTGAAAAGGCAGTTCTGGCAGGGGTGGAGGACGAGTTTATCATGACACCGCGGTATGATGATCTCGCATGTGTCTTTGCAGGACTCCAGGGGATTATCGGGGGAAAATCAGAGTACTATATCGATGTGCTTGCTGTGTTTGACAATGAGGAAGTGGGAAGTCTCACGAGACAGGGCGCAGATTCCACCTTTTTCCGGGATACACTGGAAAATATCGCGGATGGGCTGGGTGTCAATGCAACGATTTACCGCACATGGAAGGCAGACAGTTTTATGCTCAGTGCGGACAATGGCCACGCATGTCATCCCAATCAAGGGGGAAAGGCAGACTTGACGAACCGGCCATATCTGAACAAAGGTGTAGTACTGAAATATCACGGTGGTCAGAAGTATGCGACAGATGCTTTTTCGGCTGCATATGTAAAGAATCTGTGCAGAAAAAACGATATCCCGCTCCAGACATATGCAAACCACTCGGATATACCGGGCGGTTCGACGCTGGGAAATCTTGCGATGGCGCAGGTGTCCATGGCAGCGGCAGATATTGGGCTGCCGCAGCTGGCCATGCACTCCGCATACGAGACAGGAGGAGCGAGGGATATCGATTATCTGATTCAACTTGTGGAAGCTTTTTTCTGATAGCCTAATTTAGCAGGTAAATCATAAAATTCAGATATCCGGCAAAGGTTACCCACAACAGATATGGTATCTGCAGGGAGGCAGCAGCAGTGTCAAGTCTGCTGAACTTGAATATCATTTTCAGAATGCCGGCCCATAGGACTACAAGCCATACGAATGCGAACAGAAAAGTGCGCATGTTAAAAAAGATGACAGCCCACAGGAAGTTAAAAATCAGCTGAAAGATATAGCTGAGCATAGCATCGAAAACATCGTCGGGATAGGCAGCTTTCAGCAGGCAAATGCGGGCACTGCTGATGCCCATCAGTATGTACAGGGGTGTCCATACGATTGGAAACAGTATGGCGGGAGGCGCCAGAGGCGGTTTGCGTATCAAAGAATAGATATATACATTATCGCGGATAAGAAATGCTGAGAGACCACCGATACCAAGAGCAATAAAGACAGAAATAAAGTATAGTTTTAATTTAACCCACATAAGAAACCTCATAAAAGCTACAGACTCTATAGTATTCTATGCGAAATGAATATATCTTATGTGGGAATAAATACTTTAACGGTCTCTCAACGTATTATTTTCGCTGATAGATTGAGTAGTGCAGGCTCCTTAGCAAAACGGCAGCTTCGTCCAACGCAGTCTGATTATAAAATTCGACTCTGAGCACACCTTCTTCAAACTCCCTGTTGTGTATGATGCCAATATTCTTGATTGAAATATCGGCTTTGGCGAGCAGGGTGGCAAGGGAAGCGATGGCTCCGGCCTCGTCGGGGATATCAACATAACATGCAAAGATCTTGTTGATTGGTCCTTTGGGCAGATCTGCAAAGGAATCCCGATATTTCTTAGAGGCAGTGAATAAGTCAAAGGTAAAACCTTTTTGTTTGCAGCGGATCGCTTTGCTGATTGCCTGTAGTGAGTTTATGTAATCATCCAGTAAATCTGCAATGTTTTCCGTGTTGGACATGCAGATGGACTCCCACATTTCAGGGGAGGAGGAGGCGATGCGCGTGATATCCTTGAATCCTCCGGCAGCAATCATCTTCATCGTCTCATTTGCCGAATCGTGGTCATGGACAAGATTTGCAAGGGCAGCAGCGACAAGATGCGGCACATGGCTGATGGCGGCGGTGATATAATCATGTTCTTTGTGGTTCAGGATCAAGGGAATTGCGCCTGCTTTTTTAATGAAAGAATAGTACTCTGCGACGGCTTCCTGAGAGACAGTTTCCGTAGGAGTGAGGATATAGTACGCATTTTCCAGAAGAATCGGATTGGCGTTGGAAAAACCTGTTTTCTCGCTGCCAGCCATGGGATGTCCGCCGATAAAGTGACTGTCCAGTCCCAGCTTTGAGACTGCCTCATGGATGGAGCCTTTGACGCTTCCGACATCGGTGATGATTGTCTTGTCGGACAGGATGGGTTTCAGTTGTTCCAGAAATTTGTTATTAACGGCGACAGGTGCGCATAGAAATATCATATCACAGTCAGAAAAAAGCCCGTTTATTTCTGTGGTTCCCATATCAATCGCACCGGCGGCGAGCGCCTCGTCCAGAGTGGATTGTCTGCGCGCATAGGCGACGATCTGTGCGTCGGGACAGATCTGTCTGATCGCGAGTGCGATGGAGCCGCCGATTAACCCAAGACTGATAAATCCAAATTTATTCATGTTCATAGCTCATTATGTCCTTTCTGAAATATATCGTGATGTGCCTGTGGAAACAGGCGATTGTAAATAGCATTGTAATACTGACAATATCGTTGCGAAACGATTGTGCTGTGCCACTGATTATTATTGCACTTTAAAGCGTTAAAGTCAACTGCTTTATCGCTCTGTCTGCTATCTGACCGGATGAAGGGTTACAATTCACACCCAATGTCATTTACTTAAGGAGCAGCTACGGTTCAGAACA
>CAMWXE010000031.1 GCA_947178145.1 uncultured Lachnospiraceae bacterium
CAGCGCCGTGACGGCCAGAGAAATTATGACAGAAATGACGGTCAGCGCCGTGACGGCCAGAGAAACTATGACAGAAATGACGGCCAGCGCCGCGATAATAATCGAAACGATGGCCAGCGCCGTGATGGTCAGAGAAGCTTTGACAACAGCCGGAACGATGGTCAGCGCCAGGGAGGAAGACCAGGACAGGGATACGGCGGTGGCCGTGACAATGACCGCAACCGCGATAACAGAGGCGGATTTGGCGGCAAAAACTCTGGAAAGAGCAGCGGATTTGTGCCGGAAAGTCCGATTAAGGATGCTGAGAAGCATAGAGACGAGGAGAAACGTCGTATCAGCCAGGAGAAAGATAAGAGAAATCGCAAAGACTTGATTTACGAGGAGGATAGCGATAATATCAAGAACATCAAGGGCAAGAATAAGCCTGGTAAGTTTATCAAACCTGAGAAGAAAGCTGTCGAGACTGTCGAGGAGCAAATCAAAGTGATTACGCTTCCGGAGACGCTCACAATCAAAGATCTTGCGGAGAAGATGAAGATACAGCCGTCGGTTATTGTCAAGAAGCTTTTCCTGCAGGGACAGATTGTCACTGTCAATCAGGAGATAAACTATGAGACCGCAGAGAACATAGCGATTGAGTATGATATTATTTGTGAGCAGGAAGTAAAGGTTGATGTGATCGAGGAGCTTCTGAAGGAAGACGAAGAAAATCAGGAAAATATGGTTTCAAGATCGCCGGTAATCTGCGTAATGGGTCACGTAGATCATGGTAAGACATCACTGCTGGATGCAATCAGAAAGACAAATGTTACGGATAAAGAAGCGGGCGGCATTACACAGCATATTGGCGCATACACCGTAAATGTCAATGAGCAGAAGATTACATTTCTCGATACGCCAGGGCATGAGGCATTTACAGCGATGCGTATGCGTGGAGCAAACTCGACAGATATCGCAATTCTGGTAGTGGCAGCTGATGACGGTGTCATGCCGCAGACTGTGGAGGCAATTAACCATGCGAAGGCGGCGGGAATCGAAATTATTGTAGCTGTCAACAAGATCGATAAGCCGGGTGCCAATATTGAGCGGGTGAAGCAGGAGCTCACAGAGTATGGCCTGATTGCGGAGGATTGGGGCGGAAGTACCGTATTTGTACCCGTTTCTGCCAAGAGCGGTGAAGGTATCGAACAGTTGCTGGAGATGATTTTGCTGACCGCAGAAGTACTGGAATTGAAGGCAAATCCAAACAGGCGTGCAAGAGGTCTTGTGATCGAGGCCGAGCTTGACAAAGGACGTGGACCGGTCGCTACGATTCTGGTACAGAAGGGTACATTAAAGGTTGGAGATTTCGTGTCTGCAGGTGCTGCGAGCGGCAAAGTTCGTGCTATGGTGGATGATAAGGGAAGGCGCGTGAAGGAAGCAGGACCTTCCACTCCGGTAGAGATACTTGGTCTTGGCGATGTGCCGAATGCCGGAGAGATCTTTATTGCACATGAAAATGACAAAGAGGCAAAATATTATGCAGAGACCTTTGTGGCTCAGAATAAAGAGAAGCTTCTTGAGGATACTAAGGCTAAGATGTCTCTTGATGATTTGTTCTCACAGATTCAGGCAGGAAATCTCAAGGAACTGAACCTGATTATCAAAGCGGATGTTCAAGGCAGTGTGGAGGCTGTGAAACAGAGTCTGATGAAGCTTTCCAACGAGGAGGTTGTTGTCAAGTGCATTCATGGCGGTGTCGGTGCAATCAACGAGTCAGATGTTATTCTTGCATCTGCTTCTAAGGCAATTATTATTGGATTCAATGTGCGTCCTGACACGCAGGCGAAAGCTACTGCAGAGCGCGAAGGAGTCGATGTAAGACTTTATAAGGTTATCTATCAGGCGATTGAGGATATCGAGGCAGCCATGAAAGGTATGTTGGATCCCGTATTTGAGGAGAAGATTATCGGTCATGCGGAAGTCAGGCAGATCTTCAGGGCATCTGCAGTGGGGAATATTGCAGGTTCTTATGTTCTTGACGGTGTATTCCAGAGAGACTGCAAGATCCGGATTACCCGGGAGGGTGAGCAGATTTACGAGGGTGAGCTTGCCTCCCTCAAGCGCTTTAAGGATGATGTCAAAGAAGTGAGGGCAGGCTTTGAATGTGGTCTTGTATTTGAGGGCTTTGACAGCATGCAGGAACTTGACATCGTAGAGGCATATATTATGGTGGAGGTACCAAGGTAAACAATGAGAAAGAACAGCGTTAAAAATACTCGTGTCAACGGGGAGGTTCATCGTGTTCTGGCAGAGGTCATAAGGAGCGAGATCAAAGATCCGCGGATCAATCCTATGACCTCGGTGGTATCCGTGGAAGTGGCACCTGATCTGAAGACCTGCAAGGCATGGATTAGTGTGCTGGGCAACGAGGATTCCCAGAAAGATACACTTGAAGGCCTAAAGAGCGCAGAAGGTTACATCAGGAGTCTGCTGGCAAAGAAGATCAATCTGCGGAATACGCCGGAGATTCGATTTATCCTGGATCAGTCGATTGCCTATGGTGTGTCAATGTCTAAAAAGATTGAGGATATCAATCGTGCAGATGATGCGAGACACGTTGATGATGACAGAGACGATGACGCGGGAAATGAATAAAAAATAAAAATATCTGGGAATATTTGACTTCCCAGATATTTTTGTGTATTATGTACACAGGCATTAGAAGAAAATGGAAAAAGTACAGCAGGCACATGTGAGGAGTACTTAGAGTTCGTTTCAAGAGAGATTTATTGTAAGGGTAGTGATTATTATGGAAAAAATTCAGTTATTAGAGGAATGTAAGGACGCAAAAAATATATTTATTTCAGGTCATGTCAGACCTGACGGGGATTGTATCGGTTCCTGTCTGGCAATGTATCTGTATCTCAGGAAGGCGCTGCCGGAGGCGGTGGTCAAGGTATCTCTGGAGGAGCCGTCGGAAGTGTTTCGATGCATCAAGGGATTTGACGAGATTGACGGTACCTATGCTGTGGACGGCGAGGTCGATGTGTTTATTGCGCTTGACTGTGAGAAGTCGAGACTCGGAGAAGCGGAGGAAATCTTTGCCAATGCCAGGAAGCGCATTAATATTGACCACCATGTCAGCAACGAGCGCGGATGCGGAGATGTAAATTACATCGTTGCTGGCAGCAGCTCAACGGCAGAGCTTGTGTATGAGCTGTTTGACAGACAGTATATGGATGCAGAGATTGCCAAGGCTGTTTACATAGGGATTGTACATGATACAGGAATATTCAATTATTCGAATACTTCACCAAAGACACTTCGGGCTGCTGCAGAGCTGATTGAGTACGGATTTGATTTTACGGAAGTGATCGATGAGACATTTTATGAAAAGACCTATACGCAGAACCAGCTTCTGGGCAGAGCACTTCTGGAAAGTATTATGTTTATGGGAGGAAAATGCATTGTCAGTGTCATTGACAAGAAGACATTAGATTTTTATAACGCTTCATCGAAGGATCTGGAAGGCGTGATAAACCAGCTTCGGATTACCAAAGGCGTAGAGTGTGCCATTTTTATGTATGAGACGGGAAATTTGGAGTACAAGGTAAGCCTGCGTTCCTGCAAATATGTGGATGTGAGAAAGGTTGCTGCATTTTTTGGCGGCGGCGGTCATGTAAGAGCGGCCGGATGTACGATCAACGGAACATTTTATGACGCAATCAATAACATTTCAAAGCAGATCGAGCTGCAGATGAAAGAGTACAAAGAAAAGAATAAGAAAATGGAATAAATGGCGGTGAAACGTTGATAAACGGTATTATGAACATTTATAAGGAGGCGGGCTACACATCACATGATGTCGTGGCGAAGCTTCGAGGGATTGTGAGACAGAAGAAAATAGGCCATACGGGAACACTTGACCCTGACGCAGTCGGGGTTCTTCCTGTGTGCTTTGGCAGTGCGACGAAGCTTTGTGACATGCTGACAGACAAGAGTAAAGAATACGAAGCACTTATGAGGCTGGGTGTGACGACAGATACACAGGATCTGAGCGGCAAATGTCTGACAGAGTCTGACTTTGTGGCAAATGAGTCTGACATAGCGCGCGCGATCATGAGTTTTGTCGGCGGTTATGAGCAAATACCACCAATGTATTCTGCATTGAAAATCAATGGAAAAAAGCTGTATGAACTTGCCAGGGAGGGGAAAGAAGTAGAGAGACAGCCAAGACATGTCGATATTGCATTTATCAGAATTTTAGAAATAACTCCTCCTGAGGTAAGGTTTGTGGTGGGCTGCTCAAAGGGTACCTATATCAGAACTTTATGTGCAGATATTGGAGAAAAGCTTGGCTGCGGAGCTGCTATGGCGGAGTTGAAACGCACGCGGGTTGGAAGGTTTCGGATAGAGGATGCGGTCAAGCTCTCCGTGGTAGAGGAAATGATGCGTATGGGCACCTATGAGGATTATGTTATCGCACCAGACAGCGTCTTTTCGGAGTGCGAGGGGGCATCTGTAAAGCAGACCGGCGAAAATGCGCTTTTGAATGGGAATAAGCTTTCCCGGACGCAGCTTGATTTTGATGGCAACACATTTTTTGAGGATGGCGATATGCTTCGGGTCTACAATGGGAAACGGGAGTTTAAGGCAGTGTATACTTTCGTGAAAAATGAGGGGGTATTTAAACCTTATAAGATGTTTTTATGAACGGGAATGCAGCAGGAGAGTGAGATAGGCGGACAATGAAGGTTATAGAGAACACGACAGAATTTTATATAGAAGAGGAAACTGTGGTGGCAATCGGTAAGTTTGACGGTTTTCACCGCGGGCACCAAAAGCTTCTCGGGCATTTGCAACAGCAGCAGGAGCGGGGATTGAAATCCGTAGTATTTACTTTCGTGCCGTCTCCAGCGGCATTTTTCAGCAAAGGACCAATCAGGGAGCTCTCCACCCTCGAAGAGAAGCGGCATATTTTTGAAAGTGCGAATGTTGATTATCTGATCGAATATCCTTTTTATCAGGAAATAGCGGATATGGAGCCGGAGGCTTATATAAGGGAAGTACTTGTTGACAGAATGCATGCGAAATGTGTGGTTGCAGGAGAGGATGTTTCCTACGGAAAGCACGGAACCGGCGATTATCAGCTGCTGCAGAGAATGGCGTTGGAATATGGATACGAGGTTATCTTGATTGATAAGGTATTACATGAGGGAAGAGAGGTCAGTTCTACCTATGTCCGTGAGGAAGTGGGAAAGGGAAATATGGAACTGGTCGAGCGGCTTTTAGGGATGCCGTATCATGTGAGTGGTGAAATCATTCACGGCAGAAAGCTGGGGCGTACAATTGGTATGCCGACTGTGAATCTGCTGCCATCACAGGATAAGCTGCTGCCGCCAAACGGAGTGTACTATTCATACACATATCTTCACAGCAAAGCAGGCAGTATGCCATATGATGGTAAAAGGTTTGCATCAATTACGAATATTGGAACGAAGCCCACAGTGGACAATCGTTCTGTGATGGGAGTGGAAACTTACATTTATAATTTTGACAGTGATGTATATGGGGCAGATATGGAAGTATATCTGTTAAAGTACAAACGGCCAGAAATGCGTTTTGATGGAGTTGCGGCGCTGAAGGCGCAGATGGCGGCGGATATTGCAGCAGGCAGAGCGTATCATGGAATATAAGAGCTCCGTTACTGTTCACTCCGTTCCAGTAACGGGCAAAAATCCATGCAAAATTTGCAATACGAACAATGTTCGTTATGCAAATGGATTTTTGCTTTCAAACGATACGTTTTCTCACGGAATGCGCAGTATATGCGCATTCCTGACCTGTGATCAGTAACCGAGCTCCAATATTTCTCAATTGTGTTTCTATGTTTTTATTGACAGATAGGTTTTAAGATGGTATATTAATTTTGTAATTTATTTGTAACAAAGATGTAACAATATTTGGCGGGCATAGAAAGAGGAATTGTATTAGAATCATGAAAAGGATAAGCAGGTTGAAGTATACAGGAGTTATCGTAGGCGTGGGATTTGCGGCGATATTGTTTAGCAGTGGCGCCAGTTCAAAAAGAGAAGAGCAGGAGACAGAGACGGAAGTAGAAGTGATTGCGCTTGATTTGTCTGAAAATAAGAATGAATATAGTTTTGAGTTAGAGCTTCCATCAGTGGAAAATGAGGAAGAGTCTGCAGCAGAAGAGGACACTGTGGCACTGTCAGCCGGTGTAGGCGAGGTATTGGACAAGTTGGGGGAAGACGAATCAGAACACACAGAGACCAGCGCCGAACCGGAAACCGCAAAAGAGCAGGATGAAATGGAATTGTCAGCTGGTGTGGGGGCAGTGTTTGAGGAGGCAGAACAAGAACCTTCAGATGATGCTGTACAGGCAAGAGATATAGAAGTGCAGGAAGAGGTGGAACCCGAGACACACTGGGGTTACACAAATCTCGGTATTGCCCATGTGGACAATCATCTGAATATCAGGCAGGAGCCAAATGAAAACGGCAAGCTGATTGGTAAGCTTTCCAAGGATGCTGCCTGTGAGATTTTGGAGATTGACGAAAACGGATGGGCGCATATTAAGTCTGGCAAGGTGGAAGGCTACTGCAGCACAGAGTTTTTGTATCTTGGCGATGAAGCAATTGCGAGAGGCCAGGAGGTGGCTTCCATGATTGCTATCGTCAATACGCAGACGCTGAAAGTAAGAGGCGAACCCAACACGGAGTCCATCGTGATTACACTGATTCCGCAGGAGGAGGAGCTCGAGGTCGTTGAGATTATGGACAATGGCTGGATTAAGTTTTTGCTCGACGACGAGGAGGCATATGTCTCTGGTGATTATGTCGATGTGGAAGAGCGGCTTGAGAAGGCAGTGACGCTCACAGAATTAAAGTATGGGCAGGGTGTATCGGATGTACGTGTAAATATGGTGCAGTATGCAAAGCAGTTTGTCGGTAATCCTTACGTATGGGGCGGTGCAAGTCTCACAAACGGTACAGACTGCTCCGGCTTTACGATGAGCATTTATAAGAAATATGGCGTGAGTCTGCCGCATCATGCAGCCTCACAGGCGCAGCTGGGAACAAAGATAGACATCAGTTCCGCACAGCCGGGAGACCTGGTATTTTATGCGAAGAACGGCAGCATTAACCATGTTGCGATGTACATAGGCAACGGTCAGGTTATTCACGCGTCAAGCCCGAAGACGGGCATCAAGATTTCAAGCTGGAATTATCGTACACCGGCTTGCATCAGGAGATATTTGCCGAATTAGATATTGGCTTCAAAATTTTGTTGCATTATCTGATTTCATGTGATATACTGTTTGAGTGTGTTGTGAGTATGGCACACAGATTAGCTGATACCCAGTGTCGGGATGCTCCGACCCAGACTTGGTATAGAGCGGTTATATTAATTATTAATGGAGGATGTTACAATGATTTCTAAGGAAAAAAAGCAGGCGATTATTGCAGAGTATGGCAGAAAGCCTGGCGATACGGGTTCACCGGAAGTACAGATTGCAATTCTGACAGCAAGAATTCAGGAGTTAACGGAACATTTAAAGAACAACCAGAAAGATCATCATTCAAGACGTGGTCTTTTGAAGATGGTTGGTCAGAGACGTGGTTTGCTTGATTACTTAAAGGAGACTGACATCGAAGGATATCGTGCTCTGATTGAGAAGCTTGGTATCAGAAAGTAATTTTTGAATACTTATGCATTTGAAGGAGCGGAATGATCCGCTCCTTTATGTGCATTAAATGACGTTGTATGCAGTGAAGGCAACTGAGCTGTAGCGATTGTATTGTGGAGTGTATCAGTAATTCGGGGCGGATACAATATCAAACAGAAGTTTGCAAACAGCGTTTTGGAGTCAAAAGCTGCAGATAGAAGTTTGGCTCGAGACCGCTGAAAAGCGTATGAAGTTTCGTGGGTTTTTCAGTAGTTTCGGCAGGTTCTGTCTGGGGGAGTTTTTGACTGAGCAGATTTCCGGATCTGCATGATGCAGGAATCAAAATTGTAGTAAGAAAGAGAAAAGGAGAATTGTATTGTATGGAATACATGACGTTTAGTGAGAAAAAAGACAAGTCCTACAAAACATACAGTATGGAACTTGCAGGACGCACATTGACAGTTGATATCGGAAGAGTGGCCGCGCAGGCAAACGGAGCAGCACTGATGCACTATGGCGATACGACAGTACTTTGTACAGCGACAGCATCAGATAAGCCAAGAGATGGCATTGATTTCTTCCCCCTCTCTGTGGAGTATGAGGAGAAGCTTTACTCTGTAGGAAAGATTCCGGGAGGTTTTAATAAGAGAGAGGGCAAGGCGAGTGAGAATGCAATCCTGACAAGCCGTGTAATTGACAGACCGATGCGTCCGTTGTTCCCGAAGGATTACAGAAATGATGTTACGTTAAATAATATGGTGATGAGTGTTGATCCGGAGTGTCGTCCAGAGTTGGTTGCGATGATCGGTTCTGCGATTGTCACTTCGATATCAGACATTCCGTTTGACGGACCATGTGCAACGACACAGATGGGACTTGTCGACGGGGAGTTTGTGGTAAATCCGAATCAGGAGCAGTGGAAGAACGGTGATTTACAGCTCACTGTGGCATCTACGAGCCAGAAGGTTATCATGATTGAGGCTGGTGCAAACGAAGTGCCGGAGAATAAGATGATTGAGGCAATCTACAAGTGCCATGAGATCAATCAGACAATCATCGCGTTTATCAACCAGATTGTGGCTGAGACTGGCAAGGCAAAACATGCGTATACAAGCTGCGCAATTCCGGAGGAGATGTTTGCAAAGATTAAGGAGATCGTTCCTCCCGAGGAGATGGAAGTCGCTGTATTTACAGATGAGAAGCAGGTAAGGGAAGAGAATATCCGCAGGATTACCGAGAAGCTTGAGGAAGCCTTTGCAGACAATGAGGAGTGGCTTGCCATCCTTGGAGAGGCGATTTATCAGTATCAGAAGAAGACAGTCCGCAAGATGATTTTGAAGGATCAAAAGCGCCCGGATGGACGTGCGATCACGCAGATTCGTCCGCTTGCGGCTGAGGTCGATATTATTCCGAGAGTACATGGTTCTGCGATGTTTACACGCGGACAGACACAGATCTGTACAGTTACGACGCTGGCACCATTGTCAGAGGTTCAGAAGATTGACGGTCTTGACGAGAACGAGACAGCAAAGCGATATATGCATCACTATAACTTCCCGTCCTATTCTGTGGGTGAGACAAAGCCGTCGAGAGGACCGGGACGCCGCGAGATTGGCCATGGTGCATTGGCGGAGAAGGCGCTTGTGCCGGTAATTCCTTCTGAGGAAGACTTTCCGTATGCAATTCGTACGGTATCAGAGACATTTGAGTCAAACGGTTCGACTTCACAGGGATCGATTTGTGCATCTACGATGTCGCTGATGGCGGCTGGTGTGCCGATTAAGAAACCGGTAGCAGGTATTTCCTGTGGTCTGGTGACAGGTGATACAGATGATGATTATATTGTACTGACAGATATTCAGGGACTTGAGGACTTCTTTGGAGATATGGACTTTAAGGTGGCAGGTACGAAGGATGGTATTACAGCGATTCAGATGGATATCAAGATTCATGGTCTGACAAGGCCGATCGTCGAGGAGGCGATTGCCAAGACAAGAGATGCCAGAATGTATATCCTGAACGAGATCATGCTTCCCTGCATCAGTCAGCCAAGACCGACTGTCGGCGAGTATGCGCCTAAGATTATCCAGACAAAGATTGACCCGGAAAAGATTGGTGATGTGGTAGGGCAGAGAGGCAAAACTATCAACACAATTATCGAACAGACAGGCGTCAAGATTGACATTTCAGATGATGGATTTGTGAGCATCTGCGGCACAGACCAGAAGATGATGGACAAGGCTTGTGAGATGATCAAGATTATCACGACGGATTTTGAGGCAGGTCAGGTATTTAAGGGCAAGGTAGTAAGCATTAAGGAATTTGGTGCATTTCTGGAGTTTGCTCCTGGAAAAGAGGGCATGGTGCATATCTCTAAGATTGCGAAGGAGAGAATCAACCACGTGGAGGATGTGCTCACACTTGGCGATGTTGTCACGGTTGTGTGCCTTGGCAGGGACAAGATGGGACGCATCAGCTTCTCAATGAAAGACGTGGCACAGCAATAGCAGAATAGCAGCAAATGATATCAGGGAGACAGCGCTCGTCAAGAGAGTGTCTCCCTGATTTTTAGCCGTCAAAGGCGGCATGGGGATTGATATGGAAGAACAACACAAAAGGCGCGTGCGTTACAAGGGGACGCACACCCGGAAAATTGAAAGGAAAAAGGAACGGTTCAGAACAGGATTTGGCGTGGTTTGATGCCTGTACAGAACCGCTACAGGGGAAAATGCAAAATGGGATACATTGAAGAGACAAATGAATTGCGGCTTGATTTCAAGAAAATCGCAGGTATGTCCGGGCAGGAGGTCATTCCTGTCGCGATTCAGAATGCGGATACCAGAGAGGTAATCCTTGTGGCATACACCAACGAGCAGGCGATGCTTGAGTCCGTCCGGCTGCGCAGATTAGTGCTTTGGAGCACCTCGCGAAACGAGCTGTGGCACAAGGGAAAGACATCGGGCAATGAGTTTGAGCTGGTTGATATCTTTGTCAACTGTGAACAAAATTCGCTGGTGTACAAGGTCAGGCCAATGAACGGAAACATTTGCCATACGTCGTATAATGGAGTGGCAAACAACTGTTTTTACAGGCGGCTGGACATGGATAACATGAAACTGGTAAATATCAATGAGGAAAGAGGAGCATAATAAAATTCGCAGGCAGGGTGCGGAAAAAGAAAGCAGAAAACTGCAGTAACGGAAAGGAGCAATTATGAAAGTTCAGGGGAGTTTGTTTATTCAGGAGAAGAAAGCTCTGCTAAAGAAACTGTTGGATAAGCTGTTAGCGCAGTATCCATACGCATCGATTCTGGCAGAGGACGCAAAGTCAAGAAGTTATAATGTTTCAAGGAAGAATATGAGTGTCGGTGAGGGGGTCCGCGGTACTTCCAGAGGATTTGTGGTGAAGGTATCAGATGGAAGACATTATGCGGAATATTCTTTTAACCAGATTTCCGCGGATAATTTGGATAATATCTGCGCCCGTATCAGGGAGTTGGTGGAATCTTCCGACAAGATTATGCCGGGTGGACTATGCGAGAGTGAATACCAGGTGCCCATACAGGAAGAGACAGTGTTCAGTGGCAGTACAGATTATGAGATTGATCCTGAGACACTGGGGGATGACGCGATATTGGAGCATCTGACTGCAGTCAAGGAGAAAGGGCTGGCAGTCAGTGAGAAGATTTTGGATTGTCAGGTAACATGTGGTTATCAGAAGTATACAAAGCTCTTTTTGTCCGGAGGCAGAGTCATGGAGCAGAGTGTTATGTGGATGACAGGCCGCATGCATTTTATTGCTGCGAAAGGTGAGGAGATTAAGTCTTATTTTAAGTCCTATTCTAATCTGGGCGGGGCGGAGGTACTCTCACAGATTGATGCGGATATCGCGGACTGTGCGAAAGTCGTGCTGGAGCTGCTGGAGAGTGAGCCCATAATTCCGGGGGAATACGACTGCATCTGTTCGCCGGAAGTCACAGGTATGATTGTGCACGAGGCGTTTGGGCATGGCGTTGAGATGGATATGTTTGTGAAGAAGCGTGCGCTGGCGGAGCAGTATGTAGGCGAACGTGTGGCGTCAGACCTTGTTACAATGCACGATGGTGCCTCGGCGGCATCTGAGGTGGCGACTTACTTTTTTGACGATGAGGGAACGATGGCACATGATACCACAGTGATTGAGAAGGGAATCCTGAAAAGCGGAATCAGCGACTTGCAGTCTGCCCTGATCCTGCAGACAGAGCCCACTGGAAACGGAAGAAGAGAAAGCTTCCGGAGGAAAGCATACACGCGCATGACCAATACCTTTTTTGAGGGTGGGACAGACACAGTGGAGGAGATGATCGCATCGGTCAAATATGGTTTTCTGTTGGAGAATCCCCAGAACGGCATGGAAGATCCAAAGAATTGGGGGATTCAGTGCATGGTCAATATTGCACGGGAAATTCGTGATGGGAAGTTGACGGGGAAAATATTTTCTCCGATCGTTCTCACGGGATATGTTCCTGATTTGTTAAAGTCCATTTCCATGATGTCGGAGCAAGTGCTGCTCGGCGGAGGCGGCATGTGCGGAAAGGGATATAAGGAGTTGGTAAAGGTATCCGATGGCGGCCCTTATATCAAGGCGAAAATCCGTCTTGGATAGTAGTCATCCGGCAAATAGATAAATTATAAAAATGCAAATAGGAAAGGCAGGGAAAGATCTTGATCAAACAGATTAGAGCTGTATTAGAGCAGCTGGGGATAGCAGAGTACCGCATTGTGGAGAGTGTGCAGGAGTCACTGGAGAGTTTTTTTGTCAGGAAAAAACTGGATTTGAAGAGGCGGACGGATTTGACAGATTACAGCGTTGTCGTGTTTTGTCCGCATGAGAAGAATGGCAAACGGATGCTTGGTTCTTCGGCAGTCAACATTCATCCAGGAATGGAGACGGATGAAATCAGGGAGACATTGCAGAAGGCATATCAGGCAGCAGCGCTGGTATGCAATGAATACTATGAACTGAATCGTGGTGAAAAAGAAGATTTTGTCGCATCAAACAGTCGTTTTGCAGGTCAAAGTCTTGAGGAGAGCACCAGACAGATTGTTGAGGCACTGTATGCATCGGACACTTCCGGGAAGGTGTTCATCAATTCCGCTGAAGTATTTGCAAGGCGCGTTGTGAGCCGGATTGTAAATTCCAGGGGCGTGGATGTGCGTTATGAGACCTGTCTGGTTTCCGGCGAGTATGTGGTGCAGTGTATCGAACCGCGGGATGTGGAGACCTATCATTCGTTTTCGTATGATGATGCAGAGATTGACGCACTGCGCCGGGACGTGGCAGAAGCCTTTGCGATGACGCAGGCCAGGGCGGAGGCAGACAGACCGCCCAGGGCAGGGGAGTACACAATCCTTCTTTCGGGGAAAAATCTGCAGGAAATCATGCAGTATTACTGTGTGCGTTCCAGCGCAGGGATTATTTACCAGAAATACTCCAATTATCAGATTGGAGACCATGTGCAGGGAGATGCGGTGCAGGGGGATGCACTTACAATATACATGAAGGCAAAAGAGCCATACAGCGATGAGGGGATTCCGATGAAAGACCGCATGCTCATGGAGAACGGGATATTGAAAATGTTTCATGGAGGTTGCAGGACTTCCTATTATCTAGGCATTGAGCCTACAGGGGACTATCACAGTATTTCCGTGCCGGTCGGAAGCAGGACGATGGAAGAGTTAAAGTCGTCTCCCTGTCTGCATATCGTAAGTTTTTCTGATTTTCAGATGAATGTCTTATCAGGACATTTTGGAGGGGAAATCCGGCTTGCATTTTTGTACGACGGTGAAAAAGTGACACCTGTGACAGGCGGTTCGATCAATGGCAGCATTTTGGAAGTGCAGGGCAACATGATATTTTCCAAAGAACGCTATCGGAACGACGAATATGAAGGACCCTATGCAGTCAGAATGGAAAACGTAAAGGTAGCTGGAATCGAATAAAATAAGCCCCTGTGCGCTGTACAGGGGCTTATTTTTGATTGCTGTCAGGCTTTTTGGGATTTGCGGGCTGACAGGATTGTGGTGAGATAGATGCAGATAATCCCAAGCACAAAATACAGCAAACGGGTTGTGAGAAATGCGGCACTGAGTTCAAATACAGGTTCACCGTCCGCGCCAACAGGAAGTGTCAGTGGAACAGTAGAGAAATATCCTGCGCCAAAAAAGTCAAAGGCACTTGGCATGGGAATGCTGCTCAGTGCGAAGGAAGCCAGCATCAGTATATAGACCAGACTGCGGTGAAGACTTCCAAGCAGCTGCCCAAGACCGGTGAAAAGCACAAAGCAGGGCAGCAGGAGCAGAACAGACGGAAGGATGAACGCAGCAAAATCATGGAACCGGAAAAAACTGACATAGAACATCAGTCCGAGTGCAATCACCACAAGATAAATCAACAAAAAACAGATACCTGCTGCCAGCGTCCGTATCATGGTCTGGCAAAGTGACGAGACTGGTGTGGCAGATGTCAGGACTTCTACCTGCTTCTGTTTGCGGCTGTAATACCTGGCAAGCAGGAGCAGGACTGTAATCATCGCAAGCGAAAGTGTCCTGCCGAGATAGACGCAGTAGCTCCACACGGAAAAAGGCGCAGTGTATGCGGTTCCCATGATGATCTCATATGACAGGATAAACCATGCAAACAGTCCGTTGACGAGAAGCATTCCGAAGAAGATTTTGTTCAGAAGCATCCGCCGCAGCTCATAGTATATTATTTTTATTATTACATAGTTCCCCATTTCACACGCTCCTCCGTCAATCCGCAATATTGCAGAAAATCTGCAAACCCAAATCCGTTCTCACGAAAGTCATCTTGTTTCTCATACATCTGGCGCAGAATCGCATCCATCGCACCCTCGCCCCCGACCAGTTCTTCCGCTTTCAGTATCATCAACGGCATGCGGTGATAGTGGTTGATAGCACTGTTTGCGGCCGCGATATGGGACTGATACAGCTCGGGGAGCAGCTCCAGATATTCCGGGTGCCGGTTGTAGAAACTGCGGTTCTGATTGTCAACGGCTTCCTTCCACGCATCGACATAGTACTGCTGTGCATAGAGCTCCCCATATTTTTCTTTGACCAGGCGGTAAGTGGAGTAGACAGTCAGGCCCTCCGAACTCCACAAATCTTCCTGTGCACATTCAAGACCAAGACCGCCCCACCACTGATGAATCATCTCATGGATAAAGACTTCCGTTGCACTGGCACCCTTGTCCTTGTCGCGCAGCGTATCCGGCGCCAGTACTGTCTCAAACCATGTGGAGACACCGTGCAGTGCATAGCCGCCCCCATACATGGAGCTCTCCTGACGCAGGAGCAGATGATCCTGCTCTGCTGACCAGAGTTCTCCGTAATGTTCCCCGCAGTATGTGAGAATGTCGATGATTGTCTGCTGGATATCGTTTTCCACGACAATATCCTGATATGCCGTTCCATAGGCGAAATCGACCTGTAACTGGCCGACCTGGAACGTATCGATAGTGTAATATCCTGCTGTAAAATCGAGGACAATTTCGGAACATGCCGCGGTCCATGTTTTAGTGCCGTCGCCATTGCTGGCAAAGCCGGTCATTTGTGTATAGTCAAGAAACGGCGTCAGATTGTCAGGGATTGTGATATCGATCACAGCACTGCCGCGGGAAGAATAATAGTTGTCCAGTCTGGGTACGATCGCGGTTGTGGATAGTGAGATAAAGTCATGGTCTATGGTATCCTTTACCAGGGAGGAAGCCCAACATCGTGCTTGTGTGGGAAAGCCGCTGTACTCGATCACAAGCGTCTTGTGATAAAGATCTTCCGGCAGTTCGAAATAAGTGGGGCGCCGTCCGTTGTTATCATCGTCCACTGTTCGAAAAGGTACATTTTCCCCGTCATATGTCATCTTTGTGATTTTGTAGCCGGGGTTGAGCCACAATACATCCTCGCCGCGATAAGGAACCTGTATGTCATACTCTGCCCTTGCGGATATTGTGCCCAACGCCGGATTCAGGTTGAGGCTGTACTGAATCGCGCTGATTTTGTTGGCATCGTCTATTTCTATAATAAGATGATCTATATATTCGTAATCGTCTGGTCCGTGGTCAATAAAGGGCTGATAATGCCAGAGGAGAATTCCGCCCGCAGCAAACAGGACGGCGGATGTCAGAACAGGCAACTTTTTCATGTTTTTGCAAAAGGAAAAGGCAAGTCCTTTCTGGTATTTGCGAACACACAAAATAGAAACCAGCCAGATTCCGAGTGCAATGCAGAGCCAGATGATCCGCGTGTATATTCCAATGCGCAGAGGCCAGATGGAAGAAAAACCGTCAGAGTATGTGATGACATACGGATTGATCCAGCGCATGAAATAATCGGAGGAGGCAATACCGCTGACACTGACGCCAGTCAGCGCGACAAAGAGCACGGCAGAAAGCTCGACGCGCCGCGTAATCTGGTAGAAGGCGTCCGCAAACAATATGGAAATCCACCAGGTCGGGAGCATAAAGACCACAAAATTTGCCAGATAAAAGCCTGCCGAAAATAAGTAGGACATCCTGGCGGCCGTGTAGGGCAGATAAACCAGTGCGGTGAGTGCCGCCGCAATCGCAGATATCGTCAACAGCGCCAAAGTCCTGGCAGCAGACAGGAGTGCCGGCGGTGCAACAGCATCTGTCAGGATATGCACACCGCTGCGCTGCAGTCTGTCAGCCTCCATTATCATGACCACAGCCCACAGAATCGCACCGATGGTCGTTCCTGACATGACGGGAGTCAGAATATAGCGCGCTGACATGACACGGGAGCCGGAAAAGTCATATAAAATATTCCCCAGGGGCAGTGAGAGCATGGATAAAACTGCTGCTGCAAGAACAGTCCCGGACAGCAGCAGCCGTCTCAACTCCACACGGTAAAAAGAAAACAATTTCATCTTGCGCTAAGCTCCTCTCCTTGTTTTTCGTGAATGTTTTTGTTGACTGCAGGGACGGAAGATTTCCTGGCAGGGCTGTGAATGCAGTACAGGTAGGCATCTTCCAGTGTCGGCTCGCTGGGCTGTGCATATGGAGGAAGCTGTTCTGCGACTATGCGGGAACGGATTCCGTCAGCCGTATGGACTTTGGAGACAATCTGGCACCCGTCAGGAACAGCGTCACCTGGCTGTGCGTGACAGATTCCCACATGATTTTCCGCCTGGGCGATGAGTGCCGGGGGCGTACCGTCAAAGAGAATCAGGCCATCGTGGATTACAAGGACCCGGTTACAGACGGCCTGTACATCCTCGACAATATGTGTGGAGAGCAGGATAATCTTGTCCTGTGCCATTTCCGAGAAAATATTGCGGAACTTGACGCGCTCCTCGGGATCGAGACCGACAGTCGGCTCGTCCAGTATGATCAGCTGCGGATTGCCGAGCAGCGCCTGCGCGATGCCGACGCGCTGTCTCTGGCCGCCGGAGAGATTGCGTATGCGTATTTTCTCCTGTTCTGTCATGTTTGTCTGCTCTAAGACTTTTGTGACTGCCTTTGTGTCTTTGATATTTTTGAGTGCTGCCATGTAGTCCAGGAACTGCCAGACGGTCAGTTCTTCGTACAATCCAAAACTCTGCGGCAGATAGCCAAGCTGTGATTTCAGATATTTTTCCTGTGAGAGAAGACTTTTACCATCTAACAGGATTTCGCCCCTGGTGGGCAGCAGTCCCGCGATCAATAGCTTCATCAGCGTCGTCTTCCCCGCGCCGTTTGGGCCGAGAACCCCGATGAAGTTTGGACTTTCGGCGCTGAGAGAAACATCCTGCAGCGCTTTTTTGCCCGACGGATAAATCATGGTAATATGGTTGACATCGATTTTCATACAAAACTCCTTTTTCTTTCATGGATGGATATAGTTTAACATGATTTTAATGGAAGATGTCTGGAGATTGCGTGTATTTTATGTGGAGTTTGTGTGGAGAAAATAGTTCGCAGTGTTATGTCAATCCTGGAATCAGGTAGTGTGCTGCGAAATGTATGCAAAAATGGCGGTGAACGCTACACCGTCCTCTGTATTTTCTATGGAGTGCGAAACCTGATAGCTTTCCAGAATCATTCGTGTGATATAGAGCCCGAGTCCGCTTCCGTACCTGGCGGATTTGTCTGCGCGGTAAAAAGCCTCAAAGAGATGAGGCAGGTCTTTTTCAGCTATGTGCGCGTTTGTATTGACAATTGTGAGTTTTGCTTTGTTGTCCGCGCGGGAGAGTCTGATCATCACACGGCTATGCTCCGGCGAGTGGGCGACAGCGTTTCCAACCACATTTCCAAGCGCTTTTTTCAGCAGCATTTCATCGCCGCATGTGAAAATGGCAGGCTCGATTTCTTTCGAAAAGGCAATCGAAAGAGGTTCCGCATAGTCAATATAACCAGCAATCAGCAATTCCAGCATTTCCGATAGATTGACGGTGGCCGTTTCTGGTTCTGTTTTCATGTCCATGTGGGATACGAGAAGCACTTCTCTGATAAAGTCGTTGAGGGACTGCAGGATCTCTGCGCTGCGCGCAAGGTACTTTTCGCGGTCTCTGTAAACGCCGATCTGCGCCTGCATGCCCTCAAGCTGTCCGATCACCACGGCAATCGGTGTCTTGAGCTCGTGGGAAACGCCTGAAAAGAAAAGCATTCTCCGGCGTTCGCGCTCCTTTTCCATCAGAATCGCATCTTCCAGAAAATCATTTCTGCGGCGGATTTCATCAAGCGCTGCGTGCAGCTTGTCGGACAATTCATTGATACTCTGCGAGAGGACGCCGATTTCATCGTCGCGGAGATCGGGGCAGTACCAGCTGAAATCAAGGTTTGCAATCCTGTCTGCAATCCTGCTGATTCGGATAATCGGCTTTGTCGTGTAGCGGGAAAAGGCAAATGCGCTGACGGAGGACAGCAGGATCACAAGCAATGCGATAAACGGAATGCTTTTTCGCACCGCGTCTGCAATCTCATCGGAGCGCAGCGGATTGTATCGGGTGACAAGTACATATTCCTCATCGGAATCAGCAAAACGAAACGGGTATCTGTTTCCCCGAACCGGTTCGGCAGTTGTCTTTTCTAACGTGAACGGACTGACCGCTTCCCCGCTCTGATCCAACAAGCTGATGTCAGCACCCGTCTGACGGATAAAGTTGACAAAAAGAGGTTCACTGTCGCTTTTGTGAGCGGCCCACAGGCTGGAGACAAACTGTTGTGTCTGTCGGTCAAGTCTGTGCGGTGAAAGTGTTTGACTGGCATAAGGAAGGAAAAGCCAGATGCAGCCGTATGCGGACAAAAGGATTGTCAGCGAGAGGAGAAGCAGCAGAAGGAAGGTCTTAAGCGTGAGATTATGCATGAGTTTGTTCATTAGTTATCTCCGATTTCTTAATTTATAGCCAACGCCGCGGACCGTCTCGATGCAGTCTGCCGCGCCCAGTTTCCGGCGGATATTTTTCATGTGCGTGTCGACAATGCGTGTATCGCTGATGGAAAAATCGTATCCCCATAGCTTTTCAATCAGAGTCTTTCGAGTGACAACGGTGCCTGGCGTCTGCATCAGTTCCTGCAAGATTTCAAATTCACGCAGCGTAAAATCAATTGGCTTGTCCGCAACGCAGACGGTGTGGGCCTTTAAGTCCAATGATATTTCCGCATAATGCAGTATTTCCGGCGTATTTTGTACCATGTCCTGCAGTGTCGGAGACATGGTTCTGCGCAGCACGGCTTCGACTTTTTGTAACAGAAGCGCCATGGAAACAGGTTTTGTGATATAGTCGTCAATCTGCAGTCCATAACCGCGCATCTGATAGGCTTCACTGTCCAGCGCCGTCAGCATTATGACAGGGGTATCGCTTATGTTTCTGATTTCCGCACAGACATCAAAGCCATCGATGCCGGGCAGCATCAGGTCGAGCAGGATTAAGTCAAATGAATGGATGCGAATTATTTCAAGCGCTGCTGTGCCGTCATTTGCAGCTGTGATGTCATGATGTGCATTCTCCAAAAAAGTCTGCAAAAGTTCCTGGTAATCATGATTGTCTTCTACAACAAGTATTTTTGCCATTATTATCCCTTTCTAAGTGAACAAGAGTTTGCAATCGGTTGCTTTACAATAGTCCATTCCGCATGGTCGATTATTAAGAGTCTATAATAAAAATGGTTCTGATTCAAGAGGTAAAAGCAGCAATAATACATTATTTTGATAAAACCTTTGACGAAGTTTGTCAAAATTAAGAATAAATATAGAAATCGTTAGAGGAATCGTGTATACTTGGATACGTGTTGTACTGTTTATTTGGAGGTAAGGTGTATGAAACGAAACAGACCATGGAAACAGGTTTTGTGGCTGGTACTGATATTGTCGGCATTTATTTTTGCCGCATTGCTGGTGGTACAGTTTAAGAGCGTGCGGGATAACGGGGTAAAGCAGCCAGAAGAGCCAGAGCCCACAGAAGCGAGTTCATCGGAGGAAACGCAGACAGGGACTTCGGAAGAGCAGACATCTGAGCAGGAGACAGAAGGGGAGCGCTTGGAAGAGCAGGGGTATCTTATCATCGGGGACAGCCACGCTGTTGTAACAGATGGGATGGGATACAATGTATATGGTTCCCGTGTCGAAGGTGTGTCGCCAGACAGGAATCTTTTTATTGTGCATACAGGTCTGGATCCTGTTATGGGAACGCTCGAATGGCTTGAAGGAGATGGAGCAGAGCGGATGAAGGAGATTATTGCAGAGCACACAGAGATTGCACAGTGGAATATCATCAGTATGCATGGCACAAGTATGGTGACTGTAGCGAACATTGAAGAGCAGTATATCGCTAATTATCAGAAATGGATGGACGAAAGTTTCAGCGATTGTCATGTATATATTGTGTCAGTACCGCCACTGGATGAGCAGGAGTGGGTTATTCAACATCCGGATCTTCCAGCGAGGTCAAATGAGGATATTATTCGATTCAATAATAAGATTAAAAATGCATTTCCCGATCATTTTTTTGACTATTACGACTGGTTTCTTGAGCGCAGCGATTCTTTCCAGGATGAAATTCATTATACAGGTGAGACTTATTGTGAGATGTTTGATGAAATCATTGGGTCAATACAACAGAAATAAATAAAATTGTAGCAAACAGATATTGACAGGCACAAGGAGGAAACATAAGTATGACTGGAAAACTTAGGAAGATGTATATGCTGTCTCTGGCATTGTTGATTGGGATATTTTTTGTACAGAGCAATGTGGTCTGCGCTGCAGAGATCAATTCGGTTCTCTTAGAGGCGGCGCAGGGAGGGAATATATATGAAGTGAATTCGGACGGTACAAGAGATTTTGTGACCATTCAGGAAGGTGTTGACAGTGTGGAATCGGGTGATACCCTTCTGATTTATCCTGGGATTTATGAGGAGAATGTTGTCATCGAAAACAAAACTGTCAATTTGATTGGCGTGGATCCGAAATATTGTATCCTGATGGCCAATTCTGATAATTACCACCATATTCCGCTTACAATTGCTGCAGGTAGGGTGTATGGTCTGACGATCTGCGGGACGGGCACAGAGAAATTCACTTCGAATCTGCCCAATGCGGAAGGCGTGCGGGACTATGACCTGGCCAATCCAGAATCGGTCTATGCATGGCAGAGTCAATATTCCGGGTATGCGATTCACATTGACCAGGAATATTCAGAAGGAAAAACGCTCAGCATAGAGAACTGTAGGATTATTTCAGAAAATAATTATTGTGTCGGGATTGGATGCTGGGACAGCACAGAAATAACGATTACAGACTGCGAGCTGATTTCCGGGGGAGTAAGCGGATGTATCTTTATCCATAATACGAAATATCTGACAGAAGTTGGCACGGCGCAGGTGACTATAAAAGACAGCAGATTCAATAACTATGTAAGTCCTTATGTGATGGTAGTACATTCTGAAGGGACAAACAATCCGATTGAATTTACGTTCCAGAATGTAAAAGTCAGCACGGTAGCATACGAAAATAACGAATGCTATAATGAGTCCAATATAAATACATGGTTTCCTATAGATCAGCTTGAAAATCCTGATGTGCGGGCATGGTTAGAAGAAAATGGATATACAAATCTACTGACAGAATTAGTGCATCTGCGCACGGAAAAACAGCATAGAATATTCAATGATGCGTTGGAAGAACAGAGCTCTTTGCTGGAAGACTGGCCGGAGCTTGCAGAAGGGATCACATATTGGGAGAGCAGCAGTGATGAACCAGTGCTCTTGGGGAGAACGCGTCAGAATATTGACATGAAAAATACGGATGAGGAAGCAGTCGGAGATGGCTGGTGCGGGCTGTCTGGAATTTATCTGACAGATGCAAGCTATGGCAACACACTGCCTGAGATGAACTATCCGAAACTTCTGACAGAATGAGAAGATTAAATCATAGAAAGCTTCCCCGATTATGTCGGGGAAGCTGCATCTCTGGAGTACAATATCTTTAATAAAATTGGTGTTGAGATAGAAGAAACAATAATCAAAAAGATAACAGAGGTAAAATATACCGGCGTCAACAGACCGGCAGTTAACCCCTTCTGCGCCACGATCAGTGCAACTTCTCCTCTTGTCATCATACCCACGCCAATCTTCAACGAATCCAATCCATTGAATTTGCAAAGGCGAGCCATCAGTCCACACCCGATAATCTTTGAGATTAATCCGACTGCAACAAATGCTATGGAAAAGACCAGGATGCTCATTGTTACACTCTCCACATTCGTTTTCAGACCAATGCTTGCAAAGAATACCGGACCAAACAGCATATAGGAATTAGTGTCCATTTTTTCTGCGATATACTTGGAATCCCGGATAGAGCAGAGAATAATTCCCGCTACATATGCGCCGGTGATATCGGCGATGCCAAAGTATTTTTCTGCAATATAAGCCATAGCAAGACAGAGTGCTAATCCCATGATTGGAATACGTCTTGTGTGTGGATACTTGTTGTCGATATACTGAAAGATCTTGTAAAAGATAAATCCGACTACAATGGCAAATACAAAAAACAGGATGGTATTGACCAGCACTGTCATAGGTTTGGAATCCGGACTCTTAAAACCGATTACAAAGGTGAGTACGATGATACCGATCACATCATCGATGATTGCCGCACTCAATATGGTTGTGCCGACATGGCCCTTTAATTTCCCCATTTCTTTCAGCGATTCCACAGTGATACTCACGGATGTCGCGGTAAGGATTGTGCCTACAAAAACAGCTTTATAGAATGCTTCTGAACCCCATGGCGCGACGCCGTAGAATGCCATATAAAGCAGAGCACCGCACACCAATGGAATAAATACGCCCGCACAGGCAATCAGGGCGGCAATCGGTCCGGTTTTTAGCAAATCCTTTAAGTCTGTCTCGAGTCCCGCTGAGAACATCAGCAATACCACACCAACTTCGGCAAGCTGTGCCAGAAAATCGGATTGCTCTACCCAGCCTAAAATACTTGGTCCAATGATAAGTCCTGCAATAATTTCGCCCACGACCTGTGGTGCTTTACATTTTCTGGCTGCAATTCCGCATACTTTTGCGGCAACGATAATAATAGCCAGATTTTTGAACATGAAATACGATTCCATTTTCTTCCCCCTCTTTCGTAATAGTTATTCATCGTATTTCCGCAACGATTCGGAAGCAATTCTCCGGATCTGTTGCGTATTTTCTAGATTACCGTCTACATTATAGTCTTTTGAACATACAAAATCAATACAGAAGGTGTAAACAGCAACAATTTTTGTGTTCAGAACAATCCCCTCTGCTTTGATGGACGAAAGGATAAGATTCTGACAGGTGATTTGGAAGATGTTAAAAGAAAATAAAATTGTGCAAAACTTACAATAAAACTGGATAAAATATACATAAAATCAGATGTTTATTGGTTGACAAAAAAAGGAAACAATACTATATTAAAGGCAAGAAATGGATTTCATGTTTTGATGACAGATCTTCTGGTACAGAAGGGCCTGTCAGAAAGGGGAAAGAATTGGGGGAATCTAAATTGGTTAGCAGAAACATATTTTTATCAGATGTAGATGATGTAATGGAGTTTGTCCATCAGACAGAGCAGTGTTCATACGACATAGATATCGATGTTGATGGTGGTGTAATTAACGCAAAATCGGTTCTGGGAATGCTGAGTAAAGGATTCCGTCGTATGATGCAGATAAATATTCATGCAGAAGGGGCAAAAGCAGATGAGCTTTTGGCAAGAATCGCAAGGTTTTGCGTCTGAGACGCTGAGACCGAAAATTTTCTGTTGACAAAAAATAATGGAACTGTTACAATCTAGAATATCGATAAAAGCTGTGAAAAGAATAAGTAGCTTTCATGGGAACTTACAGAAAGCCGCCGGCTGATGAGAGGCGCAAGGGAAAGTGAAAGGGAATACCTCTTGGAGCTGCACACCGAAATCTGTGTATGTGTAAAGCATCTGCAAAAGTAGGCTGTGACGGAGTCCCCAAACGTTATATTGGGAGGAGTATCGGAAACGATGGCATTTGATTTCCCGTACTTGCTGAGGCACAGGGCGTGAGTCCTGTGTGAAAAAAGGTGGTAACACGTGGTTTAGACCTCGTCCTTTGAACGTTTTAACATTCAAGGGGCGATTTTTTTGTCCCTTGCACAGTAGTGAAAGGAGTATAGAAACATGCAGTTGTACGATGAATTGGTGGCAAGAGGTTTGATTGCCCAGGTGACAGATGAGGATGAAATTAAGGAGCTGATCAACAACGGGAAGGCGGTCTTTTACATTGGCTTTGACCCGACGGCAGACAGTCTCCACGTAGGACATTTTATGGCGCTCTGCCTGATGAAACGGCTTCAGATGGCAGGAAACAGACCGATCGCCCTGCTTGGCGGCGGCACGGCCATGGTTGGAGATCCCTCCGGAAAGACGGATATGCGCAAGATGATGACGGTGGAAATGATCCAGCACAATGTAGATTGTTTTAAGAAGCAGATGAGCAGGTTTATTGAGTTTGGCGAAGATAAGGCGATGATGGTCAACAATGCCGACTGGCTGCTCGACCTGAATTACATGGATGTGCTGCGCGAGGTCGGACCGCATTTCTCCGTAAACCGTATGCTTGCGGCGGAGTGCTACAAGCAGCGCATGGAGAAGGGACTTACGTTCCTGGAATTTAACTACATGATTATGCAGAGCTTTGACTTCTACACATTGTTCCAGAAATACGGCTGCAATATGCAGTTTGGCGGCGATGACCAGTGGAGCAATATGCTCGGCGGCACAGAGCTGATTCGCCGCAAGCTCGGCAAGAACGCATATGCCATGACGATCAACCTCCTGCTCAACTCCGAGGGCAAGAAGATGGGCAAGACAGAGTCTGGCGCAGTGTGGCTTGACGCGGAGAAAACTTCTCCGTACGAGTTTTTCCAGTACTGGAGAAATACTGCGGATACCGATGTGATCAATTGCCTGAAAATGCTGACCTTCCTTCCGCTTGAGGAGATTGAGGCGATGGAGCATTGGGAGGGCAGTGAGCTCAACAAGGCAAAAGAGATTCTCGCGTTTGAGCTGACACAGCTGGTACATGGCACGGAGGAGGCACAGAAGGCAAAGGAGGCGGCAGCGGCACTGTTTGCAGGCGGCGCAAACTCAGAGAACATGCCAAAGACCGTGCTTTCCGACGAGAACTTTACCGATGGAAATATCGATATTCTGACACTCCTTGTCACGGCCGGCATGACAGCATCCAAATCAGAGGCAAGGCGCGCTGTGGAGCAGGGCGGTGTGTCTGTAAATGGAGATAAGGTTACAGATGTAAAGACAGTATATGCAAAAAATGTATTTGAGGAAGAGTTTGTACTGAAAAAAGGAAAGAAGAACTTCCAGAAAATAAGCTTATAAAGAATTAAATAAATGAGCAGGTGTGAGCCTGCTCATTTTTATATCTTAAAGATTTCATCACCGTTGAGATAAAGATTGATGATGTGCTGAATTTTTTCAGTGGGGGTCGACACCTGTTCTATAGACAAATCGTGGTTTAAATAGTCAATGATCGAGGCGAGAAATTTACTCATATCTGCCTCGAGGTAATATGCTCTTGTCAGCAGCTCAGGCGGACGATAGCAGAGGTTGGTCGTAATCACTTTGTCAAACACACCTTCCTCGTATGCCTTGTCAAATGCAGCGAGGCCGTTTGTAAACAAGCCAAAGGTGGTGCAGATAAATACACGTTTGGCTTTCATCGCCTTGAGCTGTCTGGAGGTATCGATCATGCTGTCGCCGGATGAAATCATATCGTCAATGATGATGATATCTTTGCCTTCGATATCATTTCCCAAAAATTCATGGGCGACAATCGGATTTTTTCCATTTTCAATCTTTGTATAGTCACGCCGCTTGTAAAACATCCCCGTGTCAGCCCCGATGACAGTCGAAAAGTAGATTGCCCTGTCCAGTGCACCTTCGTCGGGCGAGATGACGATAATGTGATCCTTGTCCAAAACCAAGTCTTTCTCTGCGTGCAGAAGCGCTCTTATAAACTGGTAGTGTGCGGTGAAATTGTCAAAACCGCTTAATGGAGAGGCATTCTGTATTCTAGGATCATGGGCATCAAATGTGATGAAGTTGCTGACTCCCATCTGGGTAAGCTCCTTGAATGCATAAGCACAGTCTAAAGATTCCCTCCCGGTTCGTCTGTGCTGTCTGCCTTCATATAGAAAAGGCATAATGACATTGATGCGGTGTGCTTTTCCGTTTGTTGCGGCTATGACACGTTTCAGGTCCTGATAATGGTCATCAGGAGACATATGGTTTGTGTAGCCGTTTATGGTGTAGGTAAGACTGTGATTACACACATCAACAAGGAGAAATAAATCCTTTCCGCGTACGGTTTCCTCAAGAACTGCTTTCGCTTCACCGCTGTTAAAACGGGGTGTGTTGAAGTTGAACAGATAATTTTTTTCCGAATACCCCTGAAATGCGGGATCATTGTTATATACATTGTTTTCTTTACTGCGAAAATCGACCAGATAATTATTTACTTCGTTTCCGAGCTCCGCCGCACTTTTTAAGACCATTAACTTTAAAGGCGCCACAGGCATGGCATTTTTTAGCTTCTTCAAATAGGACACTTGGCATACATTCCTTTCATTAAAAAGTCATTTCTCTTTATATTTTATATCATTCAGGTAGTGACACGTCAAGAAATTTCTAGTATTATTATAGATAAGGTCTGGTAAAAATATGAAAAAGGGAAAGAGTATTCATGAAAAAAGAGCATTTGCACATTGTTGAGAAAGTGGCGCCGGGCAGTATCGCTGAGGAGCTTGAGATTGCGGCGGGCGACGCCCTTGTGGAGATCAACGGGAATAAAATAGAGGATATCTTTGACTATCAGTACTATACGCAGGACGAATATATTGAAGTGTTGATTCAAAAACCGTCGGGGGAGGAATGGATTCTTGAAATTGACAAAGAATATGATGAGGACCTGGGGATTACTTTTGAGAACGGACTGATGGATGAGTACCGTTCCTGTCATAATAAGTGCATTTTCTGCTTTATCGACCAGATGCCGGAAGGGATGCGCGACACGCTGTATTTCAAGGATGACGATTCAAGGCTTTCCTTTCTGCAGGGAAATTATGTGACACTGACCAATATGTCCGATGCGGATGTTGACCGCATTATCAGATACCATCTTTCGCCAATCAATGTCTCCTTTCAGACGACAAATCCCGCGCTTCGCTGCAAAATGTTAAACAATCGTTTTGCGGGACAGGCGCTCGAGAAGGCATGGAAGCTTGCCAGGGCAGGGATTACCATGAATGGGCAGATTGTGCTGTGCAAGGGAGTGAACGACGGGGCGGAGCTGGAGAGGAGCATCCGGGATTTGTCCGCGTACCTTCCGAATCTGGAGAGCGTGTCAGTTGTTCCGGTAGGACTGTCAAAGTATCGTGCGGGGTTATTTCCGCTGGAACCATTTACACAGGAAGACGCAAAACAGGTGCTTTCCGTGATCCATAAATGGCAGAAGCAGCTTTATCCGGAATATGGTGTTCACTTTATCCATGCAAGCGACGAGTGGTATATTCTTGCGGGTGAGGAGCTTCCAGAGGAGGAGCGCTATGACGGCTATCTGCAGCTGGAAAACGGCGTTGGCATGCTGCGGCTTCTGATAAATGAATTTCAGGAGGCATTTGACAGGCTGAAGACTGCGAAAGGTGTCGTGATAGCGCCCGGGGAACTGTCGATTGCGACAGGAAAGCTCGCTTACCGCTTTATTGCGAATATGGCCGGGCAGCTGATGGAGGCGTATCCGCAGCTGACGATTCACATTTATCCCATCAGAAACGATTTTTTTGGGGAGATGATAACCGTTTCTGGTCTGCTGACGGGGCAGGATCTGCTGGCGCAGCTCAAGGGACAGGCCCTGGGGGACAAGCTGCTGCTGCCGCAGAATATTTTAAAGAGCGGTGAGACGGTATTTCTTGACGATATGACGCTGGATGAACTCGAAAAAGCTTTACAAGTTCCGATAGATATTGTAAAATCAAGCGGGCAGGATTTGCTCGATGCGATGATTATGTGAAAGCGGGGATTTTGTAGCGAAATCTCTGAAAAGCCCGGAAAATCGAGGTTTTTGCATTTTTAATTTGAGTGGTAATTTATCCACAATTCCTAACGTTATTTTTGAAAAGAAATGGAGATACAGAATAAAATGGAAAAGAGAACGAAAAAACCGATTGTGGCGATCGTAGGACGTCCCAATGTGGGGAAATCAACACTTTTTAATGTGCTTGCCGGAGATAAGATTTCGATTGTGAAGGACACGCCGGGCATCACCAGAGACCGCATTTATGCGGACGTGAACTGGCTGAACTGGAATTTTACGATGATAGATACCGGCGGTATCGAGCCGGACAGCAAGGATATCATCCTGTCGCAGATGCGCGAGCAGGCGCAGATTGCGATCGATACGGCGGACGTGATTGTTTTCCTTGTCGACGTGCGCCAGGGGCTTGTGGACGCGGACTCGAAGGTTGCCGACATGCTCAGGAGAAGCCACAAGCCGGTGGTGCTTGTCGTGAATAAAGTGGACAGCTTTGCCAAGATGGAGGCGGATGTCTATGAATTTTATAATCTCGGCATCGGGGAGCCGTATCCGATTTCATCGGTCAACAAACTCGGTCTTGGCGAGATGCTTGATGCCGTGACTGCGTTGTTTAATGAAGATGCGCTGACGGAGGAAGAGGACGACAGACCGCGGATTGCCATTGTCGGAAAACCCAATGTCGGGAAATCGTCCATCATCAATAAAATTGCCGGAGAGGAGCGCGTGATCGTGTCGGATATCGCCGGTACGACGAGAGACGCGATTGACACGGAGGTTGTGTACAATGGCACGGAGTACGTGTTTATTGATACAGCCGGTCTGCGCAGGAAGAATAAGATTAAGGAAGAGCTCGAGCGCTTTATGATCATTCGCACTGTCAGTGCGGTAGAGCGCGCCGATGTGGTGGTGCTTGTGATCGATGCGGTGGAGGGTGTCACAGAACAGGACGCCAAGATTGCGGGAATTGCGCATGACAGGGGAAAAGGCATTATCATCGCGGTAAACAAGTGGGATGCCATCGAGAAGGACGACAAGACGATTTACCGTTTTACAGAGAAGGTGCGGAACACGCTTTCCTTTATGCTCTACGCGGAGATTGTGTTTATTTCCGCTGTCACGGGGCAGCGGTTAAACAGACTTTTTGAGACGATTGACATGGTGATTGAGAACCAGTCCCTGCGCATTTCCACAGGTGTTGTCAATGAGATCGTCACGGAGGCCGTGGCGCTTCAGCAGCCGCCCTCAGACAAGGGAAAACGGCTCAAGATTTTTTACACGACGCAGGTGGGCGTGAAGCCGCCGACGTTTGTGGTATTTGTAAACGACAAAGAACTGATGCATTTTTCATATACCAGATATCTTGAAAATAAAATAAGGGAGGCGTTCGGCTTCAAGGGAACCTCGCTGAAATTTATTATCAGGGAACGGAAGGAAGATAAGAAACTTTGAGAAACCACACAGACAGGATGGGAAAGTTGTTTTTCAAAGTTCCTGAGCAGGAAAGGACTTAACAAAAATGATTCGTTTAGTTTGCTTATTAATCGGCTATATTTTTGGATGTTTCCAGACATCGTACATCTATGGAAAGCTGCACGGTATTGATATCAGGCAGTATGGGAGCGGAAATGCGGGCACGACCAATTCCCTGCGTGTCCTCGGAAAAAAAGCGGGTGCAATTGTGCTGGTTTGTGATATCATTAAGACAGGGATTGCCATGACAGTGGTAAGGCTCTTGTTCCGGGAGCGTTACGGGGATATTTTGTATCTGCTCGCAATCTATGCGGCAGCTGGTTCGATTCTGGGACATAATTTTCCCTTTTATCTCGGATTTAAGGGAGGAAAGGGAATCGCCTGTACAGCCGGGCTTGTGATTTTCTTTCACCCATATATGATCATTCCGCAGATCATCACTTTCTTTGGAATCTTTTTTACGACGCATTATGTCTCGCTGGGTTCTCTGATTGTGGAGATTGTGCTGATCGCAGAGATGGTCATCTTTGGACAGATGGGACTGTGGGGAATGGAGCAGTCTGCGCTGAATGAGCTCTACCTTGTCACGACGCTGTTGGCATTGCTTGCATTCTGGGGGCATCGGGCAAATATCAGGCGGCTGATACATAAGGAGGAAAGAAAGACGTATCTGAATAAAAAACATGAAGAGAATTTCTAAGTCTGCAAAGTACGCAGACTTAGAAATTCTAAAACTTCATGTTGGAAGAACGCGAAGGGCAGCGTTCTTCTGCAGAAATGTTAAAGGCTTATGTAGGGGGATGCAAAGGGCAGCGTTCTTCTGCAGAAATGTTAAGGGCTTATGTAGGGGGATGCAAAGGGCAGCGTTCTTCTGCAGAAATGTTAAAGGTTTTTGTAGGGGTCTGAAAGGAGATTGGTTATGGCAAAGGTAGGAATGATCGGAGCGGGAAGCTGGGGAATCGCACTGTCGGTGCTTCTGCACAACAATGGACATGATATTACAGTGTGGTCGGCATTAAAGGATGAAATCGACATGCTGAACAGGGAGCATGAGCATAAGGATAAACTTCCGGGGGTGAAACTTGCGGAAAATATTGTGTTTACGACGGAGCTTGCAGATGCTGTTCGGGAAAAGGATATTCTGGTGCTTGCAGTTCCTTCTTCGTTTACAAGGGCGACAGCGCACAATATGAAGGCATATGTGGCAGAGGGACAGATTATCGTGAATGTGGCAAAGGGAATCGAGGAGTCCACACTGATGACACTTTCACAGGTAATTGAGGACGAAGTGCCGCAGGCCGATGTGGCGGTCCTGTCAGGACCTTCCCACGCCGAGGAGGTGGGAAAATGCATTCCCACAACGATCGTGGTAGGCGCAAAGGCGAAAAGGACAGCAGAGTATATCCAGAATGTATTTATGAGTGATGTGTTCCGTGTCTATACAAGTCCTGACGTGCTGGGGATTGAGCTTGGCGCGGCACTCAAAAACGTGGTTGCGCTGGCGGCTGGTATCGCGGACGGACTTGGCTATGGCGACAATACAAAGGCGGCGCTCATCACGCGCGGTATCACGGAAATCGCAAGGCTTGGCATGGAGATGGGCGGCAAGTTCGAGACTTTCTGCGGGCTGTCGGGCATCGGCGACCTGATCGTGACCTGTGCGAGCATGCACAGCCGCAACAGGCGCGCAGGAATCCTCATCGGACAGGGAAAGACGATGGAGGAGGCTATGGCGGAAGTAAAAATGGTCGTTGAGGGTGTGTTCTCGGCAAAGGCGGCGATGCGTCTGGCGGAGAAGTACGATGTCGAGCTTCCGATTATAGAGCAGGTGAACGAAGTCCTTTTTCATGGAAAAACGGCGGCGTCAGCAGTTAAGGACTTGATGATACGCGATAAGAAGATTGAGATTGTGCATGATGAGGAGTGGGGGGAGAATTAGGCTTGACCAGCTGTGAAAACGGCGTAGATTGTGCAGAATGATTGAGATTTGTATTTGAGGAGGTTTGCGTATGGCACAGGTGAATATGATAGATGTGACAGATGATTTATCAAGACTAGTGAATATGCTGGAAACGAGACATCGGGTTTGAGGAGAATAAAAATGGTTATGGGATTTGCGATATGCAGTCTTGCTGCAATAATATTTCTGCTGATTGGAATCAGTACCTGGAAATCAAAAGAACCGGCTGGTTTTTTCACGTTTGTCAAAAGACCGGCTGTCAGTGACGTAAAACGATATAATCATGCTGTTTCTGTGCTCTGGATGGCTGCGGCGGTGATACTTGAGCTGACAGGAGTACCAATTCTGTTTCTGGAGCAGAATTCACCTTTTTTAATTGTTATTATATTGGCAGTGGTGATTATGGTGCTGGCAATGATGATTGTTTATACGAGAGTCGAGGCAAAATACAGTGCACCGCCAAAAAGCAGAAGAGAGAACTATTAGCAGACAACGATGTGGAAGAAACATTATTTTATTTTGGAAGACTATGGAATTTGTGAATGAACTGATAGATTGCCTTAACAATATTGACTATGATTCATTTGATGAAGATTACCTGAATGAACTGCTTGACCGCAGAGACAGCGCGCCCTTTGATACGGAATGGTGTCGAGTTGACGCAGAGATAAGCGCATTAAAAAATGACTTGAACTACACCGCTGAAAATGAGGAGGAACAGGAAGAAATCAGACAAAAAGTATTTCTGATCATTGAACAGAATACAGGGGGTGAACTTGCGGATTACGTGTCTGATGACTTCGGACTGATTTATGACAGTGTTGTATTACATTATAAAGATGAATGGCTTGATCAACTGATTGAAGATTACAAAAATGGAAAAATTCCTGCAGGTGAATAATGCAGTACTGCAGCTAAATTTCATATTCTTTTTGTACCAGGACATAAAATGATTGAAACGAGCTGGCGCGTGTAATTTTTGAACAGTTTCTTAAAAAAGCGGAAAATCAGACATTTACAGAGGCAGAAACGATGAACAGGATATTGTGTTCTACAGGAGCATTGCTCAGGTATGGTGGAGATTACAAAATATTAGAGCCGCTTTCCAGGCAGCTTATGTGTGACGGTTATGAGTTTATGATGGATCGTCCATATTATAGGCAAGTGGAAGCACTCACAGATTATTTTCAAAAGATAAAATTGTATATTCCCGTTGTCCACTGCGAAAAAAGTATCGGTGAACATATCAGTAAGGGCGGTCGGATGGAATGGGGCGACGCGTGCGAAAAGTTTGAAATCAATTGTGATATCGCGAAAAGTATCGGTGCAGAAAAAATAGTGATTCATTTGTGGGACGGGCGGACTTCGGATTCAAATTTCCACAATAATTTGACGGGCTATTATCATTTGAATGAGATATCCCGGAGATATGGGCTTGATTTGCTGGTAGAAAACGTAGTCTGCAATGTGGAGAATCCAATGAAACACTTCTGTGAGCTCAGGGAAAACTATCCAGATATTCATTTTGTCTTTGACACAAAGATGGCGGCGTTCCATGGTCAGTTGAATCTGCTGTATGAAACAGAATACAGCTGGCTATGGCAGGAGGGACATATCTGTCATTATCATGTGAATGATTATTCTGGCGGACATATGGACTGGGAAAATCTCCGGTCACTTCCGATTGGAACAGGAACGATTGATTTTCCCCGCTTTTTTGAGTTTCTGAATCAAATCGGATACGACGGTTTTTTGACAGTGGAAGCAACGGCGCATAATGATGAAGGAGTTGTCGACGTCAGAATGTTAAATGAACAGTTTCGATATATCAGAACACATCTTATTTGATTACCGGGAAGGATTTTTGAAAGACTGAAAGCAACTAAATGGACAATACAATAAATTTTGAGGGAGGAATCAATATGTCGATGATAGGAGATTTTGGCATATGCACAAAAAATAGTTACAACAGACTTGCAGAGGCAATCAGAAATGACCAGCTTGACGCAGTGGAAGAGTTGACAGGGAAACTATGTAGTGAATTGGAAAATTCTATGGAATTGATGGAGAATCATCAATGTTCCGGCGAAGTGTTTCTGGCACTGTTCCAATATTTCAAAACAGAGTTCGGAATCGATATTTACGGGGATGAAGAGCGGAAAAAGCTGAATGAAGAATGGCGTGAAATAACGGGTGACTATGACATGATTGTTTTCACGGAAACAGAAAAAACACAGTTTTTATCACTGGCCGACCGTATTGATTATGATAAGCTGGCGCAGTTTATGAATGATTTTTTTCAGGATGATTACGGAAATGCAGGGCAGGCTGCGTGCAGTGTCTTTCTTGAAAACCTGCGAAAGATGAAACCGGATGACGTATTACTTTGGCACCTGTATTAAACCGAAGGCTTTGGCGGTGCCTGATGATGAAAGGGGAAAAGATGACAGATTATCAAGCTCAAAATAAAAAAGCCTGGGAATATAACGCTTATGCCTTCTGGGTAAAACAGTCCGGAACGCCGTCCGAGAGGGCAAAAAGGGATCTAGGGAATCCTATGGGCATGTTAAAAAGATATGCGGATTATTTTGATACATACAAGGACATCAGGGTGGCAAACATCTGCGGTTCCTGTGGAAAAAAGGCTGTTCCCCTGGCTGTTTTAGGCGCGGAAGTGACTGTTTTTGATATTTCAGAAGACAATCAGCGATATGCGCTTGAGGTGGCGGAGGCGGCAAAAGTTACGATCCATTTTGAGGTTTGCGATGTATTGGAAATCAATACAGAAAAATATGGAGATTATTTTGATGTCGTTTTCATGGAAGGCGGTATATTGCACTATTTTCATGATATTGACGCGTTTATGCATATGATGCATTCACTGCTGAAAAAACGCGGGAAAATGATATGCAGCGATTTTCACCCGTTTACAAAAATATCAGATCTGTTGGATTTTGGACAGCCTTCTATGAGCTATTTTTCAACGGATGTGTTTGAGGGCGAAATGGCACATGCCCGCTTTTTTGAAAAAGAGATCAGGGAACAGATGCCAAAGTGCAGTTACAGGAAATACACAATCAGTGAAATTATCAACGCTGTCATTAACAATGGTTTTGTCTTAAGAAAATTTGATGAGCATCCCGCATGGACAAACAGTAAGGTGCCGGGAGAGTTTACGATAATAGCTGATAAGTGTTAGGACTGATCTGGTTCAATTTTCAGATACAGCGTATTCAATCAACTGCCAGTTTTTGGGCGATAACAGGGCCAGAGAAATCATTCAGCGCATCTATGAGAAGTTGTTTTACGGATGCAATCTGCTGGTAAGAGAAGACGAGGAGCATTATGTACCGAAATGGAATAAGAAAGAGAGACGCTGGATTGCGAAAGTGATGAAGGACGGTATTCAGATTTTGGCGAAAGGGCTTCATACGAGATGGCATGCTTGAGGTAGAGTATTTGAATCGGAAAGGAATTGTGAGAAACAAATTATTTTGTGAACAATCAAAATTGATAAGAAATCAGGAGGGTGTTTTATGGGATGTCTGGCAGTTTTATTTGCTCTGAATGAGCAGCAGGTAGAGAAGTTTTTGGCGGTAGAAAGAAGCGAACGTGCTGACTATATGCACGAGGAAATCGAAGAAAAGTTTTGGAATGATTTTCCTGAATATGTATGCGAACTGGATAAATCATGGGACGCAATGCACCGAATGCTGACGGATGGAACTCTTAATTTTGAAAATGAATTTCAGCCACTCTGCAATGTGATTTTTGGCGGGGAATTCGTATATGGACTGACCCGTCAACCTTCTGGTGAGGTTATCATCAGCGAAGGTGAAGAAGATGAATATATGATTTTAAAAACACCCAGGCAGGTGGCTGAGGTAGCAGAGGAGCTTCCAAAAAGAACGAAGGAAGAATGTCGGAAGTGCTATTATATGATCGATCCTGAGGATTATGGCTGGCAGCCGGACGAAGAAGATTTTGAATACACATGGTATTATTTTCAGGATAGTTTCGACTTTTGGAAAAAGGCTGCGGAAGAAAAAAGATACATACTCTTTACGGCTGACAGATGATTTGAACTTGTATTATTGCAATCAACGGTCTCATAAATATACATTGCAGGCAACAGGCAAGTATTTTATAATCAAGTATATGAATTGGAAGCTGCAAAGGAGAACTTTATGAAATCAAGCAATAGAGATGATGGCTGGTTAACTGGAAGACTATATTTCAAATTTTAAGCAGTGGGTACTATAGTTTTATGATAATGCGGCGCAAAACATTGTAAAACAATTATATCTGTTTGATTGACACAGGCTGTAATCGTACATATAATGGAATCAAAAGGAACGCCTCATTCACTTTCAGAAGACTGCAGTTGAACATAGGGGATAGGAGAATGACTACATTCTATTTTATAAGACATGGAAAAACAGACTTTACAGAGGCAAACTCAAAAATATACCGCGGGCAGGGTTTTAATATGCTGACCTTATCAGCGGAAGGGATTCACCAGATTGTTGAGACGGCAAAGGCACCGGAATTGAAAAGTGCCAGGTTAATTGTCACATCGCCGTTTGGGAGGGCGCTGCATTCGGCCGCTATTCTATCACAAAAGCTGCAATTGGATATTCAGGTAGAGACAGACCTGCATGAATGGCAGGCGAATATGCAAACCTTTGATTATCTCTCAGACGAGGAAGCAGAAAAGAATTACAAAGCGTTAACCAGGTATCATGGGGTGCACCCGCAAAATGAGAATTGTGTATGGGAGTCTGCCGGGCAGATGAAAAAGAGAGTTTATGCGGTACTGGAAAAATATAAACAATACCCAGCCGTGATTGTAGTATGCCATGGGACGTTAATGCAGTACGTACTGGATATTCCACACCCTGGAAATGGGGAGATCGCAACATTAGTATTATGAGTGACACTCTGTGCGGATATGATTATGTAAAAAGTGTGCGGATTGATTTGACTGTGAATTCATGAAGGAGTATTGACTCCATACAGATTGGAAATTGGAGTTTTTCAGAACTTGGTCGCAAGAAAGGAATGGGATTGTGCAATTAGAATATCTCGTAAAGAGCATAATGGATGGACTGGAAAGAGGGATAAAACAACAATAATGAAAATAGAAAGGAAAGGTACAAAATGGCTAACACAGAATTTAACAGCACACGGGATTACGTGGCAAGCGAGGAGCTTCTCGCGAGTGTAAATGTGGCGATCGCGCTGAAAAAGCCGCTTTTGATCAAGGGGGAGCCGGGCACGGGAAAGACGATGCTCGCGCAGGCAGTGGCCAATTCCCTCGGCAAGAAGCTGATCATATGGAATATCAAGTCCACGACAAAGGCGCAGGACGGTCTGTACATGTACGATACGATTCAGAGACTTTATGACGGACAGTTCGGCGAGGAAGGAGTTGACGATATCGCGCGGTATATCAAGCTGGGAAAGCTTGGCGAGGCGTTTGAGAGCGACGATCAGGTTGTCCTTTTAATCGACGAGATTGACAAGGCAGACCTGGAGTTCCCCAATGACCTTCTGTGGGAGCTTGACCAGATGGAATTTTATATCCATGAGACGAAACGCACTGTCAAGGCAAAGCACAGACCGATCGTGATCATTACATCCAACGCGGAGAAGGAGCTTCCAGATGCCTTTTTGAGAAGATGTATCTTTCACTATATTGACTTCCCGGATGCAGCGCTGATGGAGGAGATCATCAAGACCCACTATCCCGATGTCGAGGAAAATCTCATGAAAAATGCGATGCAGGTATTTTATGATATCAGGGCGCTCCGCGATGTGCGCAAAAAGCCGAGTACCTCAGAGCTGATCGACTGGATCAATGCACTGCAGATTGGCGGCATACCCGCAGACACGCTGAGGTCAAAACTTCCGTTTGTCGGTGTGGTCGTGAAGAAGGATGAAGACCTGGAGACTGTGCGGCAGGAGATTCATTAAGAACCGATTGTCTTATTTTGATATCGTACAGCGGAGCACCAAAGGCGAATATTTGTATTCTTTTGATGTTCCGCCGTAGAATGAGGGGAGAGAATGTTTTCTAAATTTTTCTACACGTTAAAGGAAAAAGGGCTCGAGGTCTCATTGGGCGAGTGGCTTGATCTGCAGGAGGCGCTTGACAAAGGACTCTGCGAGAGCTCGCTGACACAGTTTTACTATGTGGCGAGGATGATACTGGTAAAGAGTGAGACAGAATTTGACAAGTTTGACATGGCATTTGAGGAGTGCTTCAAGGGTGTAAAGACCGAGAACGAGGTCGGGAAAAATATGCTCCGGTGGCTCGACAAGTCCGATATGCTGGAGCTTGCCCACGAGGAGGCCAGAAACCATCTGAATCAGATTGAGGACATTCAGGTGGACAAGGACGATGTGGAGGAGAAATTCAAGCAGCGTCTGAAAGACCAGAATGAAGAGCACAACGGAGGAAGTTTCTGGATTGGAACGATGGGAAAGACTTCCTTTGGAAATATGGGCGGAAATGTGGGCGGCGTGCGCGTCGGCGGCCAGACAGGTTATCAGTCGGCATTTTCCGTTGTGGGTGCGCGCAAGTACCGGGATTTCAGGGATGACAAGGTAATTGACAACCGCCAGTTTCAGATGGCGCTGCGGCGGCTGCGGCAGTTTTCGACAAAGCTTGATATTCCCAAGTCGGAGCTTGACATTGACGAGACGATTGACAAGACCTGCAACAATGGCGGATATCTGCAGATTGAGATGATGAAACCGCGCAAAAATGCAGTGAAGCTCCTGCTTTTGATGGATTCTGGCGGAACGATGATACCATATACAAGACTGATGAACGATCTGTTTCAATCTGTGAATAAGTCCAATCATTTTAAGGATGTTAAAGTTTACTATTTCCACAATTGCATTTACTCAAAACTGTACAAGACACCAGAGTGTGAGAATGGCGACTGGATTGATACCGAATGGATGTTCCGGAATATCGGCAATGATTACAAAGTAATCATTGTCGGTGACGCGGCGATGGCACCGGAGGAGCTGTACTCCGACACGGGCAACTACAGGGGGCCTAACGGCGGATTGTCCGGTTTTGCATGGCTTCAGCTGATGAAACGGCACTACAAAAAGATTGTGTGGATGAATCCCAAGATGGCGCCGGGGCGCGCACCGTGGCGCGAGGCGGAGACTGCCGTGAAGGAGCTGTTCCCGATGTATAAACTTACAGTAAAAGGGCTGAATGAAGCGATGGTCAAACTGATGGCAAATAGATAAGGAGCTGTCCGGAAATAGACAGTCCGGATGCATAGGCCATTTTTGAACAGTTTTCGGGGGAAACAACCAAGATGTAAAAGGGAAACGAAGTACGGAGAGAAGGCGAAAAGATGGAAAAGAAGGCACCTGAGAGAAAGGTACAATTGCGGGATGGTGACGTTTTTTACGTCTATGACAAAAGAATCAACAAGTGTATAAAAGAGGGTTGTGAGGGGATTGTCAAGTACGGTCTCACACTCAAGGTAAATATGCCAAACGGTGACACACTCAACACATACGAATGCAACAAATGCCACATGAAATACACGGCATATCCCAATTATGTGCGTCTGACAGAGACGAAATGGCTGACCATATACAACCAGGATGAAGTGAATGCACGCGACAGAAAACGAGCTGCGGACGCTGCGAAGCAGGCTTCCAGGGAGAAAAAGAAAGCACACGCACGCCGATATGCGGCACAGTCACAAAAGCGTACAAAGACGACGGACAGGAAAAAAGAGCATCGCGGCGTGATGAAAGAGGACAGACCATACAAAAACAGCAAGCGTGGAAATGGTAAGAAGAGTAAGCCGCGCAATAAGTATGATAAAAGTCATGGTCACGACAAGGGCAGCAGTCAATAGGATTTGAAAAAAGGAATCATAACTGTCGAATGGAAAAGGACAGTTATGGTTCTTTTTTTGTTTTGCCGTGCATAAATTGAAACAGATAGAGTGAAAAGATTTCATGAGAATCCGTCTTCACTCAGCAGGTATTGATCAATCGCTTTTATTATCTATCAAATAAGAAAGGGGAATATAATGAGTCAGCTTGATGCAAATCAGGAATTTAATTTATACAGAGATATCAGCCAGCGAACCGGCGGAGAGATCTATGTGGGAGTGGTAGGACCAGTCAGAACAGGAAAGTCTACTTTTATCAAGCGTTTTATGGACCTGATGGTGCTGCCGCAGATTGAGAATGAGCATGAGAGAACACGCACGCAGGATGAACTGCCACAGAGCAGCGGGGGACGCACAATCACGACAACAGAGCCTAAGTTTATACCAAAGGAGGCTGCCCAGATTGAGATTAGCGACGGAATCAATGTGAAAGTGCGCCTGATCGACTGTGTCGGCTATATGGTGGATGGCGCTGCCGGGCATATGGAGGAGGACGTGGAACGCATGGTAAAGACACCATGGTCCAAGGAGGAAATCCCGTTCACACAGGCGGCGGAAATCGGAACCAGGAAGGTGATTCAGGATCACTCGACAATCGGTATCGTGGTCACTACAGATGGAAGCTTTGGTGAGATACCGCGAAATGCTTACAAGCCCGCAGAGGAGCAGACCATCACAGAACTCAGGGAACTCGGCAAACCGTTTGTGGTGCTTGTCAATACGACAAAACCATACTCTGAGGAGGCAAAAAATATTGCTGCGGAGTTGGAAAAGAAATTTGAAATCAAAGCGATACCAGTCAATATCGAACAGCTCCGGCGCGATGACATCACGATGATATTAGAGCAGATTATGTATGAATTTCCGGTATCCGTGATTGAGTTCTACACGCCGAAGTGGATGGATATCATGGAGATTGACAATCCCATGAAAAAGGAAGTGATCGAGAAGCTTCATGTTATCATGGATAAGGTCAAGACTGTGCGTGATCTGGTAGAGAAGGACTTTAGCCAGCTGCTCGAGAAGGACAGCGAATATATCAGGCGGTGCAAGTATGACCAGGTAAACATTGCAGACGGTTCGGCGTCCTTTTTGCTCGAAGGAGACACAAAGTATTACTATGAGTTATTAAGCTCCATGACTGGGGAAAATATATCGGGCGAGTATCAGCTGATGCAGCTCTTGTCAAGTCTGGCGGACATGAAGCGGGAGTACAAGAAAGTGCTCAATGCACTTGAGAGCGTCCGGCAGAAAGGATACGGCGTCGTCACACCGGAGCGGGATGAGATCGTGCTGGATAATCCGACACTGATCAAACATGGCAATAAGTACGGTGTGAAGATCAAGGCGCAGAGCCCTTCGATCCATATGATCAAGGCCAACATTGAGACCGAAATCGCGCCGATTGTCGGGACACAGCAGCAGGCGCAGGATCTGATTGGATATATCTCAGACGCGGAGACTTCCAAGGAAGGAATCTGGGAGACGAACATCTTTGGCAAGACCGTGGAACAGCTGGTCAACGATGGCATCACGAGCAAGGTCTCCATGATCGGGGAGGAGAGCCAGATCAAACTGCAGGATACCATGCAGAAGATTGTCAACGACTCCAACGGGGGAATGGTTTGTATTATTATATAAAAGAAACAGGGGATCGCAATCTCAGGACAGCGGTCTCCTGTTTTTGTGCTTACGGTACAGCTTGGGCAGAGATATCTTCAAGGAAGTTCTTTCATTTATGATGATGGTATGCTATAATGCAACCATGAGGAGCTTTAAGGATTGGAAGAAACGGGGGCGCGGCTTTGCGGATATGGGCAGACAAGCCGCACAGCTGCGTTATCGAAAAGATGAGAAAGAAATAGGATTATAAAGGAGAGAATGTGAATGGAAAATAAAGAATTAATTCGTCTGGCGCTGGAGGCAAGAGAGATGGCATATGTGCCATATTCCAAATATATGGTGGGTGCTGCGCTTCTGACGAAGCAGGGCAAAGTATACAAGGGGTGTAACATTGAAAATGCTGCCTATACGCCGACAAACTGTGCGGAGCGGACAGCGTTCTTTAAGGCGGTGAGCGAGGGCGAGCGGGAGTTTGCGGCGATCGCGATTGTCGGCGGCTATCAGGGCGCGCCGATCGATTACGCCTATCCCTGCGGCGTGTGCAGGCAGGTCATGATGGAGTTCTGCAATCCCGCAGAATTTCGCATTATCACAGCAGTCTCGGAAGAACAATATTTGGAGCGGACACTCGCGGAGCTGCTGCCGGAGGGATTCGGACCGGGGAATTTATAATCTGCCTCCAAGTTCAAAACGATTTGGGGGTTTTTACAATTCGCGCAGGAGACAGAGTGGAGGGTTTTATGGAAGTAATCATACTGTTTATCATATTGTTTGCAGTATTTGTGTATGTGATGATCCGGGGGGCGGTGGAGGAAAAGAACCGCAAAAAGAAGTATCGCAGACAGCTCAAAGAATTGTATGGCTGTTTTCCGGACAGAGTTTACAGTTCGGAGGAGCTTGACAGGATATCGCGATATTACTGGCACAAACTGGAAAAAAATAATAACGAAAACGACATTGACGAGATTACCTGGAATGATTTATCCATGGACAATATCTTTGCGCGCATGAATTTTACCCAGTCCTCGTCGGGGGAGGAATATCTGTATGCAATGCTGCGTCATCCGGTGACGGATGACAAAGACGGCACACAGGCAAGGATGGAGACGCATATTAACTACATGATGGAACATGAAGAGGAACGGCTGGATATCATGATGGCCCTCAAGGAGCTGGGACACACTGGCAAATATTCGCTTTCTGACTATCTGGATTATCTCGATGAGCTGAGCGTGTGCAGCAACACGGTACATTATGGATGCATTTTACTGCTTCTGGTGTCAGTTGCGATTATTTTTGTGAGGACATCGTTAGGTGTACCGATGGTTATTGCAGCAGCATGTTTCAACATTGTCACGTATATGAAAGAGAAAGGTGTGGCCGCTCCGTATGTGACGACCTTTTCCTATATTATGCGCATGATTCACTGTGCGGATGACATCACAAAGCATGAATGTGGTTCAGAGATGAAAGATTACATTGTTGCACTGAAGACGGAGAGGGGAAGCTTTGATGACTTTGAGAAACATTCAGGAATGGTTCTCAAAATGAATGCGTCTACCGGCAGTGTTGACGAACTGTTATTTGACTATATTAAGATGCTGACTCATATTGATCTGATCCGTTTTAATAAGATGCTGCATATTGTCCATAAAAACAAGAAGGAAATTGTAGGACTTGCGGGGGATATCGGCTATATTGACGCGGTGATTTCCATCGGATATTTCAGGGCGGCACTGCCTTACTATACAACGCCGTTTTTGCAGACCGGAAATGACAGTTCCCTGGTGATCAGCGAGGGCTTTCACCCGTGCATCGAGAATCCTGTGGCAAACAGTTTTTCCCAGAGCAGGGGAATGGTCATCACGGGTTCGAATGCATCGGGCAAGTCAACCTTTTTGAAAATGACAGCGATCAATGCCATTCTGGCGCAGACGATACACACCTGTGCGGCAAAAATGTACAAGGGCAATTATTTCAGAATCTATTCTTCCATGTCGCTGCGGGATAACCTCGACAATGGCGAGAGTTACTATATCGTGGAGATCAAGGCGCTGAAACGTATCATGGATGCTGCAGATTCCGGCGCGGACACGCCGCTTTTGTGTTTTGTGGACGAGGTGCTGAGAGGTACGAACACTGTGGAGCGCATTGCAGCATCGACACAGATTCTGGAGCGGCTGTCACAGAGGGGAATCTATTGTTTTGCGGCGACACATGATATCGAGCTGACCCATCTGCTGGAACGGTATTATGACAACTATCATTTCGAGGAGGAGGTAAAGGGCGGTGATGTGCTGTTTTCATACCGGCTTCTCGAGGGAAGGGCGCACACGCGGAATGCGATAAAGCTCTTGGAAATCATCGGTTTTTCAAAGGATATCATCAGAAAGGCAGACGATATGGCAGGCGCGTTTTTGCGGGATGGCGAATGGAAGGCGCAGTGAGGGGGATGACATGAAGAAGGTATTGTCAAACTATCTAAGGCCTTACTATGAGCATATGCTGATGGGATTTGTCATCAAGTTTATCGGGACGATCATGGATCTGTGTCTGCCTTGGATACTGGCCTATATGATTGACACGGTGATACCGCAGGGCAGACGAAATGATATTTTTATATGGGGGCTTGCAATGCTTGCCTGCTCGGTGCTTGCGCTCACGTTCAATATCATTGCAAACCGCATGGCTTCCAGGGTGGCCAGAGATACGACGGAGGCGATACGACACGACTTGTTTGAAAAGATTATGTGGCTTTCCAATGCAAAGACAGACGCATTTACGAAGCCGTCTCTGATCGCAAGACTCACGACAGATACCTACAATGTCCACCAGATGCTCGGTAGGGTGCAGCGGCTCGGTGTCCGCGCACCAATTCTGATTATTGGCGGCATTCTTGTGACGCTGACGCTCGATCCCATGTTGACGCTTGTGCTGGTATCTGTGATGCCGGTCACAGCATTTGTCACCTACTATTTTTCCAGAAAGAGCATTCCGATGTACAATGCACTGCAGAGGGCTGTCGACCAGTTTGTGCGCCTGCTGCGGGAGGATATCGCCGGAATCCGTGTGATCAAGGCACTTTCCAAGACACACTGCGAAGAGCAGAAATATGATACATTGAACAAGAAGGTGGTCACTCTGGAGCGAAAGGCAGACGTCACGATGGCAGTCGTCAATCCGGCCACGAACCTTTTTCTGAATCTCGGGCTTGTGTTCGTCGTGATTGTCGGTGCATACAGGGTGAACCAGGGGAGCTCCGAAGTCGGCAAAATTCTTGCATTTCTTACATATTTTACCATTATTTTAAATGCCATGATCAATATTTCCAAAATGTTTGTCATCATTTCCAAAGCTGTTGCGTCCGCAAACCGCATCATGGAGGTCATCGATGTGCCGGACGGGATGCTTCCGAAACTGTGCGAAACGTCTGTGGATGATGAGGCGTATATTCGTTTTGAGCATGTGACCTTTTCCTATCAATCGACGGAAGCGGAACCCAATCTGACAGACATCAGCTTTTCACTGAAAAAGGGAGAGACACTTGGAATTATCGGTGCGACAGGCTCCGGGAAGAGTACGCTTGCCGCGCTGTTAATGCGTTTTTATGATGTTGACCAGGGAAACATTTATATAGAGGGCGAAGATATCCGGACGATGCCGACAGCCAGACTCCGGGAACGGTTTGGGGTGGTTTTTCAGAATGATACGATTTTTGAGGATTCCATCGCTGAGAATGTCCGCATGGGACGGACACTGTCGGAGGAGGACATCAAAAAGGCGATTGCCTATGCGAAGGCGAAGGAATTTGTGGAGGAAGCGGGGCGCGGGTATGACAATCACATCAATATCCGCGGCGCGAATCTGAGCGGCGGACAGAAGCAGCGCATTTTGATTGCAAGAGCCTTGGCGGCGCGGCCGGATATCCTGATTCTGGACGATTCCTCGAGCGCACTGGACTACAAGACGGATGCGGCCCTGCGCCATGAGCTGGCAGAGCACTTTGCGGATACGACAAAGCTGATTATCGCGCAGAGAGTCAGTTCGATTTTGCATGCAGACCGGATTATGGTACTTGAGGATGGGAAAATGATCGGGTATGGAACACACGAGGAACTTTTGGCGCGCTGTGAGGTGTACCGCGAAATCCGCGATTCGCAGATGTAAGGAACTGTTTTTGGAGGTTGTGTTATGGCGGAAGGTCAAAAAAAGTATGAAAAGCCCAGGAACCGCAAAGGAACGATTCTGCGGCTTGGCAGCTATATGATACAGTATAAGTATCTGGTATTGTTAGCACTGGGTCTGACAGTGGGAAGCAATCTGCTGGCACTTGTCGGTCCAATGCTTTCGGGGTATGCCATCGATGCGATTGAGCCAGGTGTCGGAAAGGTTGATTTTGCGCGCGTGTTTTATTATGCGGGGCTGATGGTGGTCTTTTATGTAGTTTCTTCTATATTGTCTTACATTCTTGCAGTTCTGATGATCCATATCAGCCGCAAGGTTGTATATCAGATGCGCAAGGATGTGTTTGAACATCTGATGAAATTACCAGTTGGATATTTTGACACGCACCAGACAGGGGATATCATCAGCCGCATTTCCTATGATATTGATACTGTCAATACCTCTCTTGCAAATGATCTGGTACAGATTCTAACGACTTTGATTACAGTAGTCGGGGCATTTGGCATGATGATTGTCATTTCACCGAAGCTGATATTGATTTTTGTGTTTACGGTACCGTTGTCTGTCGTTCTGACAAAATTTATCACGGGAAAGACGCGCCCGCTGTTTCGTCTGCGCTCGCGCAAGCTGGGTGAGCTAAACGGCTTTGTGGAGGAGATGATATCAGGCCAGAAGACATTGAAAGCATATCATCAGGAAGAAAATACGATCAACAAGTTCGATGGAAAAAATGAGGAGGCAGTGGAAGCGTATTACAGGGCAGAATACTATGGAAGCGTTGTCGGACCGACAGTGAATTTTGTCAATAATCTTTCCCTTACGCTGGTGAGTATGTTTGGTGCGCTGCTGTTTCTGGCTGGGCAGATGCGTATCGGAAGCATTTCTTCTTTTATATTGTATTCCAGAAAATTCTCCGGGCCGATCAACGAGGCGGCCAATATCATGAGCGAGCTGCAGTCTGCGCTTGCCGCGGCAGAGCGTGTGTTTTATATGATTGATGAGCCGGTGGAGGCCGTGGATCAGGAAAGCGCATCAGAACTTGAGAATGTCGTGGGCAATGTTTTGCTGGAAAATGTGAGCTTTGGATATACGAAGGAGAAGACGGTTATCAAAAAGCTGAATCTGCGCGCGGAGCCGGGAAAACTTGTGGCAATCGTGGGACCTACCGGTGCCGGTAAGACGACGCTGATTAATCTGCTGATGCGTTTTTATGATGTGGATGCCGGGAAAGTCTGTGTGGATCACCATGATATCTGCGATGTCACTCGCGCAAGTCTGCGTCGGGCATATGCCATGGTGCTGCAGGATACATGGCTTTTTGAGGGAACAGTCTTTGAAAATATTGCTTATGGAAAACAGGGGGCAACCTTAGAGGAAGTCATTGCCGCAGCAAAAGCTGCAAAAATCCATTCTTACATCAGGCGCCTGCCGCAGGGGTATGACACGGTTCTTACCGATGAAGGAACCAATATCTCAAAGGGGCAGAAGCAGCTTTTGACAATCGCGAGGGCGATGCTTCTGGACGCGCCGATGCTTATTCTCGACGAGGCGACTTCCAATGTCGACACAAGGACAGAGCAGCAGATTCAGCAGGCGATGCGCAGGCTGATGGAGCACAAGACCTGTTTCGTCATTGCCCACAGACTTTCGACGATTCAGAATGCGGATGTGATTCTGGTGGTGAACCACGGGGAGATTGTGGAGCAGGGGACACACGGGGAGCTGATGGAGAGAGAAGGGTTTTATTATCAGATGTATCGGGCACAGTTTGAATAGAGGGGTGGGATATAACAAAATATGCAAATTTAAAATACGATTTTAAATTTGCATATTTTGTTTTCTTGTGCTATACTCATACTAAATTTTCAACTGGAAGGAGCAGACACATGTATTATGAGAGGATCTTGGAACAGGCAATTAAAAAGACAAGCAAAACATTTCCGGCAGTGCTTGTAACGGGACCGCGTCAGGTAGGAAAAACAACACTGTTAACAAAGATGGCGGACAAGAATAGGACAATCGTATCGCTGGATAATCCAACCATACGAAGTCTGGCCAGGGAAGATCCGGGGCTGTTTCTACAGAGATATAAGCCGCCTGTGCTTATAGACGAAGTTCAGTATGCTCCAGAATTGTTTGTCTATATCAAAATGTATGTAGATGAACATAAGAATAACGGCGATTTCTGGCTGACAGGATCGCAGGCGTTTCAGATGATGGAGAACATCACGGAGTCGCTCGCTGGAAGAGTGGGAATTGTGCGTCTGAGCGGGTTGTCCAACGCAGAAGTGCAGCAGACCTTTCACGGAGAGTTTGTCATCGATATGGAGAGCCTGATTAAACGGAAAGAGACGAGCAAAGTGATGGATGCCAATGATATTTTTCAACGAATTTACAAGGGTTCCATGCCGCGGTTATATGAGAATCCAGAAATAGACTTGGAACAATATTATGAATCGTATATTGAAACTTATATCACGCGAGATATCAAAGAGCTCACAAAGGTTGCGGATGAAATGCTGTTTTTAAATTTTGTCCGTGCTGCTGCGGCAAGGACAGCGTCCAATGTAAACTTTACAGAGTTGGCAGAGGAGGTGGGAATCTCTTCGCCGACGGCTAAACAATGGTTGTCGCTTCTGGTGACTTCCGGGCTTGTTTTGCTGATACAGCCGTTTTCAAACAATGCACTTCACCGTGTGATCAAGACACCCAGAATGTATTTTATGGACACAGGTCTTTGTGCATATCTTACAGGGTGGAATTCGCCGGGAGCATTGGAGCGCGGAGCGATGAATGGGGCGTTTTTTGAGACTTGGGTAGTGACAGAGATTTACAAGAGTTATCTCAATGTGGGAAAAAATCCGCCCCTGTATTTTTATCGTGACAGCAATCATAAGGAGATTGATTTGCTGATTTATCAAAACGCAACACTATACCCAATTGAAATCAAGAAGGGAACGCAGCCGAAAAATGCCACCAGGAACTTTTCTGTGCTGAAAAAATTTGCGGATGCAGGCAATGGGCAGAAAGCTTTGGCAGGAAACGGCGCGGTAATCTGTCTTGCCCCGGATGTAATCCCGATTGACAGGATGAACTGCTATGTGCCGGCATGGGTTATATAAGTTTTGGTTTAGCTTTATTGAAAATGTCAACAGGACGGTGGCAGAGATAATCAGATAGATCAAAAGATTGATTAACATATTTTTAAAGTGAGGTGATGAAAACGGAGGTAATATTTGATATAACAAAATTCGATTCCTACAAAGAAGATAACCGCCGCGAGGTTAAGCGTGCAAATGGAGGACTGCCGCTCTCCTTAGTTCCAAGGGGAGTTGTAATCAGACAGGAAAATGATATGCTGATATTGGAAAATTTGGGAAGCATTCGTGTTGGTAAATACCAGATGAAGCTTGGCGGCGAGTCTGATCCGAGAAACAAAGCTTTAATGAAAATGTTCAATCTGATTGATATTGGTGAACGCGCAGGAAGTGGTGTACCGGAATTGTTTGCCGTGTGGGAACAGGAGGGATGGGAAGAACCACAGATTGAGGAGAGACAGGACAGTGTAGAAAGAACGACTGTGAGGACACAATCTTATCTGCCATGGAACCTGATATCTGGTACCGTGCGAGCGAATTTATGAATATTCTTGGCGTAAAGGAGAGCCGGACAAAAGAGCAGCTTCGGGAATTGGCAGCTGCAGATTTATTAGAGGACGACGGGGAATCAAAAGGAACGAAATACAGAAAAAGATAAGAAAGCGCCAAACGAAGCAATTGTTATGCAGAATTAAAATCTGACTTTAAATCTGCATAACTCGTCCGCCCTCACAGCGTCATTGTGTAGCGTTTAGTCATGCCGCTCCTGCATATTATCATAGGTCTCACAAAAGCGTGCCGAAAAAGAAGGTTCCTCGCCGGCGGCATACAGGTGTGAGATATCCCCAAAACTGCTGATGCGGAAAATAGCAGTCCCCTCCCTGCGTTCTTCTGTGCAGATTGTGGTGACAGATGTGGGCGCTGCTGCCGTATGGTGCCACAAAAGCATAGGGGAGACATTCATAAGATGGCTTAAAAGGACACACTCCGCGCCAAAGTGACAGAAGAAGGCGAGTGTGTCACGGTTTGGGTTTTCGACGCGATAAAGACCGCCTTCCCTGACATAGCCGTGTTCTGCGAGCAGCTTGTCAAAGTGGTCTGTCACCCACTGGTATTCCCTGCCGACATTTCCTTCCTCCATGACAGGCTGTGAACTCCATTGATTTCGGTCATAAAAACACGTTTCGCCTGTCCAGTCTGCGGGCAGCCAGTCCCATGCGATTGAGCGCCGGTCGGTTACATCAGGGCGCTTTATAGAAGGGGAAAATTCCCGGAGCCATTCATGGGTGACAGCGGTGCGGTTCATTTTTTCCAATGTGCAGGATGCGGTGGCCTGGGCGCGTCCAAGCGGCGATACATAGAAATCTTTGATATCCATTTTGCAGAGTCTCTCTGCCAACAGTCTGGCTTCGCGCCAGCCCTTTTCAGTCAGTGTATCATTTTCATAATCGGGATCGCCATGTCTTATTATCAATAATTTCATAAGATTTCCTCATTTCTATTACATTTTTTCATCTTTCAATTTTACTTATTCTATCATAGATGGAAACAAGTGGAAAGTAAAAATTGTGCTGAAAGATTTGGGGCTATTGCCAAAATCAGACAGGGCGTGAACAGTAATATCTGCACAAGTTATTTTGCGGCTATTCCTAAGGAAGGTTGTGGAAAGAAAAGGAATGATGTATACTATAAAAGAATAAATTGACTTTGATTATTAAGAAAAACGTTTGAATGGATAAGAAGTGGAGGTTTTTTATGGAATTACTGCGAGGGATGAGGGATAAACTTGACAAGTATGTAGATACAAGTTCTGAGATTTGCATTAGTATGAGCGTGCAGGGCTCTTCGGTATATGATTTTTGCTGTTTTGGAGTAGACAATGCAGGAAAGCTTTCCGATGACAGATATATGATATTCTATAATCAGGTATCATCACCTGGTCATGAGATTCGATTTGTCTCAGGAAATCATTCTTCGGAATTTCATATTCGCTTATCAGAACTGCCAATCAGTATTGAACGGCTGGTATTTACGGCAAGTATTGATGGAAATGGCACAATGGGAGAGATTACAAAACATAACTTTTATCTGTCTCAAAACAATACGACTCAGATAGCAATGGAATTAGCAGGCACTGATTTTAACAGGGAGAGGGCGATTATTGCTGTTGAGCTTTATCGGAAAGACGGTTGGCGCATCGCAGCTGTTGCAAATGGATTCAATGGCGGATTATCGGCACTTCTGAAATCTTTTGGCGGCGAGGAGATTTTGTCAGATGTCTCTGGTATCGACAACACTTCGCAAAATCAGGAGAACAGTCCTGTCAAGGATTCTTCTTCTGTGAGAGATGAAAAGGAATTAATACAGGATGTCATGGGGAAGATTAGCTTATCAAAGGATAAGGTGAATCTGGAAAAGCATGTGGTCAGTCTCAGCAAGTGTATTGTCAGTTTAAGCAAAAAGAGTGGTGTGGATCTTGGCTCGGCAAAGGCAAAAGTAGTCGTTGTTCTTGATTACAGCGGATCTATGAGCAGACTGTATTCAAATGGGACCGTACAGCGCACACTCAGCAGACTTGTTCCTCTAGGTTTGACATTTGATGACAATGGCTCGATTGATATCTATTTGTTTCAGAATGATTTTATGAAATTAACAGATTTGAATCTGTCCAATTATGAAAATTATGTGCAAAATGTCATCAAAGCCTCGGGTTATCGAATGGGTGGAACAGAATATGCACCAGTGTTAAAAGCGATTATTGAAGGAGGTTCCTATAAAAAGCCGGGATTTTTAGGATTTAGCAAAAAGACAGTGGCCGCAGAGGCGATTGTGGATGACGGGGATGCTACATTCATACTTTTTATCACAGATGGAGAGAATACTGACAGGAGTGAAACCGATAACATTATCAGGAAATCATCTGGTATGAATGTGTTTATCCAGTTTATCGGAATAGGAAACGAGAAATTCCAATATTTAAAGAAGCTTGATGACATGTCTGGAAGAGTGAGGGATAATACTGGTTTTACCAAGATGAAGGACCTGGACCGCGCAGACGACAACGAGTTATATACAAATGTTCTTGATCAGTTTGCGAAATGGTTAAGAGGACTGCAGTAACAAAACAACTTTTCGATTGTGAGATTAACCGCTTGACGATATACTAAGAATGGTGGTATGATGATTATATCAATTTTCAGAGAAATTAAAATGCTGCAGCAGAGTTGGACAGGTTTCCAGGCTGTGGGCGGCGGAATGTGAGGTAAAATCATGTCAAATTTAATAGAATTTTTCAGAATGGTATTATCGTACCTGATGGTTTTTGCAGTGATTATTGCTGTGTCAGGCGTTGGCGGATTCATCGGTGTCAAAGTGTGGAAGCCGAAGATGAAATCAGAGCATGTAAAAGAATAAAAATATTTATGAAAAGGTGTAAAGCTGGATAGTATCAGTCTTTACACTTTTTCTTTCCTCTATTCAAAAAGAATCGCTCGATTTTGTGATTGACAACAAGATTTGGTTGCACTATACTAATATACAGACACTATATCTAGTATGCTAATTAAATAACAGACACTATATAAAAGAAAAATGCGTATAAGGGAGTAGGATGTAAATGAGCGAAGAAATCGATTACAGTGTGCTTTATCAGCCGAAAAAAACCGTTTATGTCATCAAAAAGGATGGCAGCAAAGAGGCCTTTAACGTGCAGAAGGTCATCACCGCTGTAGGGAAATCTGCCTACCGTGCACTGACGAAATTCACCGACGCGGAGAAGTGCCAGATCTGTCAGGATGTCATCGACAAAGTGGACGAGATGGAGGACGAGAAGATTCCCATTCCAGTAATGCACAATATTGTCGAGAGTGCGTTGGAGGATGTGAAGCCGGTTGTGGCAAAGAGCTACCGCGATTACAGAAATTACAAGCAGGATTTTGTGCGTATGATGGACGATGTGTACAAAAAGAGCCAGTCTATTATGTATGTCGGTGATAAGGAGAATGCCAATACGGATTCTGCGCTTGTTTCTACGAAGAGAAGCCTTATTTTTAACCAGTTTAATAAAGAGCTGTATCAGAAATTTTTCCTGACAACGGAGGAGATACAGGCGTGCAGGGATGGTTATATCTATATCCACGATATGTCAGCGCGGCGCGATACGATGAACTGCTGCCTTTTTGACGTGGAAAATGTGCTTTCCGGCGGTTTTGAGATGGGAAATATCTGGTACAATGAGCCAAAATCATTGGATGTGGCTTTTGACGTGATTGGCGATATCGTGCTCAGTGCGGCCAGTCAGCAGTACGGCGGTTTTACTGTTCCTGAGGTTGACAAGATTCTTGCGCCCTATGCGGAGAAGACTTATCAGTCAGCGATTGAGAAGTACGTCGGTCTGGGCATTGACCAGGAGAAGGCAAAAGAGGTGGCAATCGCTGATGTGGAGCGCGAGTTTGAGCAGGGCTTTCAGGGCTGGGAATACAAGTTTAACACGGTTGCGAGCAGCCGCGGCGACTATCCGTTTATCACGGTGACAGCGGGTATCGGAACGGAGCGCTTTGCCAGGATGGCGACAATACAGATGCTGAATGTCAGGCGGAAGGGACAGGGCAAAAAGGACTGCAAGAAACCTGTACTTTTCCCGAAGATTGTTTTTCTGTACGATGAAAACCTGCATGGACCTGGAAAGCCTCTTGAGGATGTGTTTGAGGCCGGTGTGAAGTGTTCTGCAAAGACGATGTATCCTGACTGGCTCAGTCTGACAGGCAAGGGGTATATCGCCAGTATGTACAAGCAGTATGGCAAGGTGATTTCGCCTATGGGCTGCCGCGCATTTCTCTCACCGTGGTATGAGAGGGGCGGCATGCATCCGGCGGATGACAAGGATGTGCCTGTGTTTGTAGGACGTTTTAATGTCGGCGCGGTCTCGCTGCATCTGCCGATGATTCTGGCCAAGGCAAGGCAGGAGAGCAGGGATTTTTACGAGGTGCTTGACTATTATCTGAATCTGATCAGGCAGCTGCATATCAGGACGTACGCGTATCTGGGAAATATGCGCGCTTCGACCAATCCGTTAGCTTACTGCGAGGGCGGCTTTCTGGGCGGTCATCTGAAACTTTCGGACAAGATCAAGCCGCTGCTGAAATATGCGACAGCTTCGTTTGGCATCACGGCGTTTAATGAGCTTCAGATGCTGTACAACGGCAAATCGCTTGTGGAGGACGGCGCTTTTGCAGTGGAAGTGCTGGAGTATATCAATAAAGAAGTCAATCGTTTTAAGGAGGAGGACGGGAACCTCTATGCAATCTATGGCACACCGGCAGAGAATCTCTGCGGTCTGCAGGTAAAGCAGTTTCGGGCGAAATATGGCATCGTGGAGGGTGTCTCCGACAGGGAGTATGTCAGCAACAGCTTTCACTGCCATGTGACAGAGGATATCACACCGATTGAAAAACAGGATTTGGAGTACCGGTTCTGGGAGCTGTCCAACGGCGGTAAGATTCAGTATGTGAAATATCCGATTGATTACAATATCTCAGCGATTAAGACACTTGTGAGGCGTGCGATGGAGATGGGATTTTATGAGGGTGTCAATCTGTCGCTGGCTTACTGTGACGACTGCGGGCATCAGGAGCTGGAGATGGATGTGTGCCCCAAGTGCGGCAGCAAGAATCTGACAAAAATTGACCGCATGAATGGGTATCTGTCTTATTCCCGCGTTCATGGGGATACGAGACTCAATGATGCGAAGATGGCGGAGATAGCAGAACGAAAAAGTATGTAAAAAACGAAGTAATTCTAAGGGTACAAAGGACGTACCCTAAGAATTACTAATCGTTTTTGGAAGAACGCCTAAGGGCGTTCTTCATGGATGGATTGACGGTTTGAAGGGCATTTGTGCTT